>JANQRV010000436.1 GCA_028284395.1 Saprospiraceae bacterium | reverse complement strand
TCCACCGGGGAATTAGAAGAAATAGACAATCCTGCTCCCAATGATGTCAACTCCTCCGCTAAGGTCGGGAAATACACTCGCAATTCGAGCGAAACATTTGATATCCTGGTTTATGAAGTCGATCGCAATGACGTTGGAGATGCCGTCGAATTTACGGACCAGATAAAAAAGTTTTCGATTGATGTCAATACTTCTGCTCCAGTGGGGACCCTCATTCTTCTGCAATTGGAAAATTCGGGACTGGCACAACCGACGAATTATCCACGTGGCCGCCATAGCCGTTTTGAGGCTTACACGACCGTTCAGAATGAATGGGAACGCCTCGAGTTTCAGTTTTTGGACGAACCGGACAACACCGTTCCCGACAAATCGATCAACCAACTCATCTTTTTGTTTGCCTCTAATTCGGCCAACGGCGATACTTATCACTTTGACAACTTTGATGTTTATGCACCAGCTTCTACGGTGAGTAATAAGAACCTAAAGATCGGTCAACCGGAGCTTTTACGGGTTCAACCCAATCCAACTGAGGGATGGCTGATGCTGCAAAATAATTCGCAAGAAGATATTCGCCACATTCAACTGTTCGGCAATGATGGGAAAATGCTGTTCAGAAGAACGTTGATCATTCGTGCGGGCGAACAACAAGAGTTGGAACTGGAGCAACTACCAGCCGGACTTTACTACCTGCAAGCAGTCACGGAAAAAGGAACCGGTTTTTACCGCAAGGTCGTCAAGAAGTAATGAAGTTGTTTATTCTAACACTAGGAAAATGGAACAAGGAAAATCACGTTACCCACTATTGATAGCACTGGTCGTTTCACTCGGTGGATTTTTGTTGGGTTTCGACGGAGCGGTTATTTCCGGGGCCGTACCTTTCTATAAGAACTCATTGGGAATGACTGATAATCCATGGCTATTGGGGTTTTCGGTCAGTTCTATCATATTTGGGAGCATTCTTGGAAACTTTCTCGCGGGGCCTTTTAGTGATAAAGTGGGACGCAAACGAGCGTTGATCGTTACTGCAATATTGTTCTTTGCCAGTGCTTTGGTCACTGCATTGGCGCCTACGATCGATCTTTTCATCACGGGGCGGATCATTGGAGGGCTTGGAGTGGGCATAGCCATATTAGTGGCTCCGATGTACATTGCCGAACTGGCACCGCCCCAGCAACGCGGGCGCCTGGTAACTTTTAATCAACTCAATATCGTCATTGGTCTATCGGTGGCTTATTTTTCCAATTACTTCATTTTGAACGCCATTGAAGATCCGGGATTGAATTGGCGTTGGATGTTGGGCATCGAGATGGTTCCTGCACTGGCTTACCTTTTGTTGCTCATACTGGTTCCGGAAAGTCCTCGTTGGTTGATATTGAAAGGCAGAGATGCGGAGGCCAAAAAGGTCATGGCAAAGGCCGGCGGCACCGCACATGCAGAAAGTGAATACCGCAATGTCAAGGAAAGCCTGACTTCTGCAGCAAACTCTGGAAAAGCCACTTACCGCGAATTATTTACGAAGAAGATGAGATTGGTCATGATCATCGGTTTCGCCCTGGCAATCTTTCAACAAGCTTCGGGAATCAATGCCATCTTGTACTATGCGCCCATGATTTTTGAGGCAGCGGGAGGTGGGCGCGATGCGGCCTTTTTGCAAGCGGTGATCCTGGGATTGGTGCTGGTTGCGACGACCATCATTTCGATGTTTCTGATCGATCGGCTAGGACGTCGGCTCTTGTTGATCATTGGGACCATTATCATGACCATTTCCTTGCTGATCGCCAGTTACGCTTTCCAACAGGCCACCTACGAATTGAGCATTCCGGCCATTGAAAAGATTTCTAAATCAGTCTTGAATAAGGCCATTGTCGCGGAGGCCACGCGGGTCAACCCTTCTAACTACAAATACGACGAGATCCAAGACGATCCAGACAACGCCTATTTGATCCGCGATGGACAACGCATTGCCGCCGTGAGCCTGGTGAGTGATCAAATGATTCGATTGCAAAGGCGGATTACCAACTTGCGTCGTGTATTGCGCTCTTTTCGAGCGCAAACATTTCGTGATGAAGTGGCTTATTTCAGCGCGGTCAGGAACAGCCTGGAAGAAATCGGGGATGAGAATTTTGCTTCTTACAAGGAGGAGTTAGTGCGTTCCACCATTCGCATCAACGCCAATCTGGTTTTGGTTGGTATTCTGGGGTTCATCGCCGGTTTTTCCATTTCTTTGGGACCTGTGATGTGGGCATTGTTTTCCGAAATCTTTCCGAACCGGTTACGGGGATTGGCCATTTCGGTGGTTGGAACCGTCAATGCGGCAACGAGTTGGTTGGTGGCAACGGTTTTCCCCGTCGAATTGGAGGCACTTGGTTCTGCAAAAACCTACTTAATTTTTGCGGTCTTTATGTTTTTGTGCCTCCTGTTTGTCCTCCGGTTTGTGGTCGAAACGAAAGGGAAAACGCTGGAGCAAATTGAAAAAGACTTGGTATCCGCTTAAGAGACTATTTGAATCGATGAGTACCATCAAGAACCCTATCCTCCGGGGCTTTAACCCGGATCCGTCCATCATTAGGGTGGGGGGCGACTATTACATTGCGACCTCTACTTTTGAGTGGTTTCCCGGTGTGCAGATCCATCATTCTCGTGATTTGGTGCACTGGAAATTGGTGGGCCGTCCACTGAACCGGCTTTCCCAGCTCGACATGAGGGGTAATCCCGATAGTTGTGGCGTCTGGGCTCCCTGTCTTTCTTATGATGACGGTGTCTTTTATTTGGTGTATTCAAACGTTCGTTCCTTTGATGGCGTATGGAAAGACACGCCCAATTATTTGGTAACTACAACCAATATGCTCGGCGATTGGTCGGAGCCGATCTTCCTTGGTTCAAGCGGTTTTGATGGTTCGCTCTTTCACGACGATGACGGTCGAAAATGGTATTTAAGTATGTTGGTGGACCATCGGAAAGGGAAGTTTTTTGGCGGCATTGTGATGCAGGAATACAACCCTGCAGAAAAGCGATTATCCGGGCCGATACACTACATTTTTGAGGGTACGAAGTTAGGGCTAACCGAAGCTCCTCACCTGTACAAGAAAAATGGTTATTACTACCTGATCACGGCGGAAGGAGGAACCGAATACGGTCATGCTGTTACAATTGCTCGGTCCAGGTCGATCGTGGGCCCCTATGAAGTTCACCCCCGAAATCCAATGATCACTTGTCGAGGTTTCGAAGCCCACCCTCTGCAAAAGGCAGGGCATGCCGATATGGTGGAAACCGCCGATGGCAACTGGTATGCCGTATTCCTCATCGGTAGGCCCCTATCCATGTTGGGGCGCTGTACCCTAGGGCGGGAGACAGCGATAGAAGAGATCCATTGGATGGAGGATGATTGGCCGTATCTAGCAAAAGGAGGGGCACTTCCGCGAATTGAGCTGCCCGCTCCCGGGCTTCCCGAATATCGCTATAGCGAAGCAAACGAACGCGATGATTTCGACTTCCCGAGACTGAACATTCATTTTCAGGCGCTGCGGGTACCCATTACGGAAGAATGGTGTTCTCTATCCGTACGCCCCGGTTTTCTACGCTTGTTTGGCCGAGAGTCATTGACTTCCTTCCACGATCAAAGTTTCTTGGCTCGCCGGGTCCAACATTTCCGCATCGAAGCAGCTACCGCATTGGATTTTTATCCTACTCACTTCCAGCAGATGGCCGGATTG
>JANQRV010000431.1 GCA_028284395.1 Saprospiraceae bacterium | reverse complement strand
CTCAGGACATTCTCAAGGTATTTTTTCACCTGTGCCTTCCACTTCTTATCCGTCGTTTTAATGGGAGGTTGTTGCAACGCAAAATCCTCTTCCAACTTTTTGGCAATAACTTCCACTGATTGCTTCGTATTCGAAGCGATCAGAACGGATTCCCCGCGGCAGATGGCATCAATCGTCAGGGCGGCAATGGTAAAGGACTTCCCCGTACCGGGCGGCCCCACCGCAATATTGAGGTTACTCCGGTGGCTTTCCCGAATCAAGTTTTCCTGAGCTTTATTAAGGACCGCAGGTACATATACATTGCGAGCATCTTTACTCGTCCCCTTAGGTATGACACCCGTCAATAAGGCCTTTAAAGGCTTGGACAGTGCTCTGTTCGGACTGCTCAACTCCCCCAATTCATTGAGGATCCCCCGACCGGAACGACTGCGATTCAAAATACCTACGCCCATCGCCGATACCAAGTGAAACTGATTTTCTTCTTTAAACAACGCCGTCCCCTTTCTCAATTTTTCCACATCGGAAGGTTGAAGCACTTCTGGGTATTCCGACAGAGCATCGGTCCGGAGATTGAGAAAAAGTCCGTCCAACATTTCCTTTAAGTAGACCCCTTCTTTGAAACCGATGTAGCCACCTCCCAGCTGCTTGGTCAGTTCTTCAATGGCATTTTGTTCGGGATTCCGCAGCGCTAACGGCAGAATAGCAGTCGTATTCAAGATGGGAGTCATGGAGGTCAATTCTACTCGGTATACCTCTTTAACCAGCTGCAATTCAGCTGGATAAAGGAGTAACGGGGCTGTCATCTTCTGTCGCTTATTGAGAATGCGGGTGCTGCCAAAAACAAAAAATGCGCAATAAAACAGGCGCTTCTCTTTGGCATACATGGTCAGGGTCTGCAAACTTTTTGCTCCCCAGTCGTCCGCCACCGGCAGATAGGGTAATTTTCCCGTCAGCACATCCGAGTCCTCCACAATTTTGGCCTGGGCAACTTTTCTCCCAAAAAAAGCATAGAGTTGCTGAGAACGGTTGTCCGCTTCAAAGCAAGCACGGAAGTACTTAATTTTTGAAATGGTTGTCATAGGTTAATTACCAGGTACCGTACTACAGTCTTTTGAGAAAGATCGAACTTCATATGGTTTGGTTTTTTGTCTCGTAAAAGTAATAAGAAAACAACATCCACGAATCCTTCAATCCGACAGATAGACCGATAGGTCTTTCCTCAATTCGATCGCCGACGATAGCCCTTGTCGGTACGCTCTCCGGTTCGATTGCATCAAGAAGTGCTCAGTTGCCAGAATATTGGCAAAAAACAGGAGGTCCGGATTGTCAAAACTTTCACCGAATGGATACGGGTCTAGGGGAGAAACTTCGGCAATCTTCTCATATTCCGGATACTGACTCGCATAACTGAAGTAGCTATTGATGTCAAAGTTAGGGTTTTGACTAAGCCTCGTGTTATTGGCATTGATCGCACTGTTATTCAAATCTTCAAACTTGATGTTTTGGGCGGTCTGATGATAATAATGCAAGATTTTTCTTCGCAAAGAATCAGAGCGAATGAGCATAACCCTTCCGGCTGAGGTCAACTCCTTAAAGGTAATATCATTGTGATTAAAGCTGTGGGTGTCCATAGTCTGGGTGATAAGCTCCAGAATCCTCGAAACCGGCGGACGCTCCTTTTCTCCCAGAGCCTGCAAAATGGAGTTGAGCGCATCTAGGTCAATTCGGCTTTTTCGCAAAACAAACTCATAGCCGGCAATATCCTCCTCCAGGTCCTCCACCAGGCCCAGCAAATACTTTTCTTCCTGCTCCCGATCTTTTCTTTTTTCATTCCAGTTGTTGACGCTTAGGGCCAGAAGAATCCCCAACATTACCAACAGCACTTCTCCCAGTGCATAGAGGATATACTTACGGTAGGACCGGCGATGCAGTAGACTGCGCCGTGCTTCTCTTAAAAGTCTTAGCATATTCCCAGTATCTTGAAATTAAAACCCAATGAAACGACCACTAAAATGAGCATACAAAATAGGTTTTATTATCCAAACTCCGGACGAGCCTGATGCTCAGTAATGAGCGGCATATGCTCCCTCTTTCAAAACCGGAACACAAGGACTAACCATCAGTGCTGCCGCTAACTCCACATCTCTCTGAAAACCTCGGCCTATCAACTCCTTACCGGAGCCACATTCCGACAGGTTCTTCAGCAAATGATCGCGGTCTGACAAAAAAACGGAGCGGGCCATCGCGGCTTCCGGAGAACATTGACCATCCATTTGGGAAATAATGGCCCCGGCTCCAATCATGTCCTCATAACAAGGCCGGAGGGTACCGTCCATCCATCTTTCCCCCGCCGGTATCACCCCAATTGCACCGCCAACACCCATAGCGTACTCGGCCACGGCTTTGGCATTGCGCAAGCAGCCACAAATAGTCGTACGACCCGCCGTTGAAAGGGAAAGCGTTGAGCCATTAGGTGATGGCAGGACCAGTATCGTATCCGCTGGAACGTCTCTCAAAGAAGAAGGAGAAAGTGAAAATCCCGCGGTATTTCTGTTAAAATCAGCCAACAGGGCATTTTTCGATCGCGCAAATTCAACGGCAGATTGGTCCTTCCATCGATAGGGGTAGACCTTTGCACCCCGGGAAGTTGCCACATCCACTGCGGTTGAAAAAGACAGTACATCCACAATGATGAGGACGTTGCATTCCGGTTCGAGCTCGCGGATTCCCTGCAAGCCCCATTCCAGTCGAATGTCAAACGGCCCTTGTTGGAAATACCGTTTGGAAGGTTCCATACGATCGTTCTATGGTTTTTAATCAATGTTCTCTTGAAAATACAGTTCCAGGGAAGTCAGGTCCAAACAGCATAGCGACCCCATTCCCGGTCGGTCAACCGCACATCCGTTATCAATGTCAATCACCGGAAGCACGGCTAAATCTTCGACCATTTTTTCAATTTTTCTTCTCTCAATCGGCGTATGGCCATGAACGATAATACGATCGTCCAACCAATGTCGGTCAATATCGTCATACCACCACCGCATCCACATCATTTGGTTGATGGCCGCAAGCGGATCTCCGGTCGAAAAATCCAAGCCGGCGTGAACCAGAATAAAATCGTCAACCGTCAAGTAATACTCCAGACCGCTAATCCAATCAATGTAGTCCTTGGGAATGTCTTTATGGTCCTGCACCCTGAAACTTCGCAGCGTCTCGTAGGGGACCACTATCTGGGCTCCGTTGTAATAATCGGAGTACAGCATTTGCTCGTGATTGCCCCGCAGAACTTGAACCTGCATGCCCTGCCGCCGAAGATCGATGATTAAATCAATGACGCCCTTGCTGTCAGGGCCTCGATCGACATAGTCACCGAGTAGATACAATTGGTCCTCAGTCGAGAAATCGATGCTCTGCAAGAGTTTTTCGAACGTTTTTCGGCATCCGTGAATATCGGATATCGCATACTTCTTATGCATTGGTATTCGGTGTTACATTCCGAATGAACCTACCAATTTCATTCTTAGTCCCATTCGGAGTGGGGTTCATAAATATAAAGAAGAAAAGGCCACCCAAAACGTAGCAGAAGACATCATTGACATCGGCTGTATATCCGGAAGCACAACCCGGCAGATACCACTCAAACAACAAGCTTACCAAGACAATACCAATCGATACGTCTAATAAAGATAGCCGTTTTCGGTTAAAAAGATCCATCTGCTCCCCCAGCATCGCCCCCAATAGGATAGGCATACAAAGCAGATCGTCAAGATAGCTGTCCACCCAGGGGTTGCGCAGCTCCAAACCCTTTTCAAGGAATTGATGCAAAAGAAAAAGCAGCAGTAAACCTTGCCAAAGCCGATTTTGCTTCAGGTAAGCCATATCAAGCCACTGCTATAAATGCGATAAACAATCCCAGAATCAGGATCGGCGACAACAGGATCAGTAAAATGATGATCAAAAATCGCAACATCAACTTGTAGGTCAACATCCAAAATGGATCGTCGTCCCTAAATTCTATGTAATCCGATATGGTCCGGTACTTTTGTTTGGTGAAATCACCAATTTTTTCGTTTATTTTCTTTGGTTCACTCATTTTTATTTGGTTTGAAGTTTGAAATTTGAAATGTTTGAGTTGTTCCGGGTTCGAGTTGTTCGAACATTTAACTACATTAGCACAAATGTACTAATTACCCATATTTAGCACAACTGTACTAGTATTCCAAGACCTAAATTTCCGACGAACGTGTGAAAACTCAAGACAAAATTTTAGCGGTTGGCTTAAAGCAACTAAATGAACTGGGAGTAGAAAAAGTCAGTATCCGAACGATTGCGGACGAACTGGGTATCAGTGCCGGTAATCTCACTTATCATTTCAAGAATACCGATGTGATCATCTATGAGTTATATGTGCAATTGGGGAACTTCCTTGGTGAAGGTGTGATAAGGGTTCAACAAGGCGACCTGAAACTGGAGCAGTTGTATGACCTGCAGGTTCATTACTTCGGATTGATGTGGGAATACCGTTTTTTGTTCCTCGACTTTGTAACGATTGCACGTCGCAACCCGGAATTACGTGCCAATTTCAATCAACTGATGGCCTTTCGGCAACTACAATTCCGTGCTGCCCTCGACCGGATGATTCAGCAAGGTTTGCTCAAAGAAGAATGGATGGACGGTCTTTACGATCGTTACATCATACAACAAATGATGTTTTCCAATGCCTGGATCCCAGACGCGGAAATACATTTCGACGGCAGCCCTAAACAAAAAATCGCTTTTTATGCCGATTTGATCGTCAGTTCGCTGACACCCTATCTGACGCAGGAAGGTTTGGCACAATATCAGGCCTTTCGGCGCGAACGGTCGCTTCCGCCATTTCGTGGCTATCAAACTTTGTTGTAGGAAATCACAGTATCAAATGGGCGTCAAGGCCCATGAAGCATCATAGAAACCACAGAAGCAATAGAAGCAACAGAATCCACAGCAACAACAGCAACCATGATTAACAAGTTGTTCGTATACGGAACGCTGGGACCGGGTCGTCCCAATGAACACCTACTAAAAAAAATTGGTGGTTCGTGGCAAGCTGCGAGCGTCCGGGGAACGCTCTATTCAGAGGGATGGGGAGCCGCCATGGGCTATCCCGGCATCATTTTAGGAGAAGATGGTGAGGAGGTTGAAGGATTTTTATTCACTTCGGATGACCTTCACGCTCATTGGTCGGACCTGGATGAGTTTGAGGGCAAAGCATACGAGCGCATTCCAACGATGGCGACAATAAAGGATGGCATCAAAGTGCCCGCTTACATCTATGCTTTAAGGCGTTGAATGGTCCGTGCATTCCACCTACCGAAAGGCATATTCCCCCACTAAAGACAGGGAACATGCCTTTCCGGTCAGTGGCTTTTATATAGCCTAGGCTAAATCGAATCGATCAAGGTTCATCACCTTGTCCCAAGCTGCTACAAAATCATTGACAAAACGTGCTTGAGCATCGTCAGAAGCATACACTTCAGCTAAAGCCCGCAGTTGAGAATTGGATCCGAAGATCAAATCGACGCGGGTCCCTGTCCACTTCACATCTCCGGTTGCTCGATCGCGCCCCTCGAAAATGCCTGCTGCTCCGGGGGCGGCTTTCCATTCTGTGCTCATGTCCAGTAAATTGCGGAAGAAATCATTGGATAGCGTCCCGGGGCGATCGGTGAGCACTCCGTGTCCGGCTGCAT
>JANQRV010000385.1 GCA_028284395.1 Saprospiraceae bacterium | reverse complement strand
TTAGGACAGTCCTTAAAGGCCTTCAAACGCATTAGTCAATCCTTGGAGGGCATTGAATTCAGAGAATTGAGGCGACTATCACTGCTTAGGAAAGACCTTCAACCACTGCTGGCAACGCTTTCAAAAAAGGCCCGGTTACTTTCTAAAAATCGCATACCTGCCTGGGCGCAGGCCTTGCAATGGAACGGCGCCTCTCCTTTTTCCGCAAATTGGCTGAATCCTTCGCATTTCATTAAGAACAGGGATACAACTGCTTACGCAACAAAAGTAGCCACCGGAAAGCTCCTGTTTTTTGACCCCATCCTGTCCTCCAATAACAAGCGGACCTGCGCCTCCTGCCACAAGCCGCAAAAGGCTTTCACAGATGGACGAATGACCAGCCAGGGATTCGATTTTTCCGCCAAACTTCCCAGAAATGCTCCTTCTTTGGTCAATACGGTATTTAATCAGGAGTATGGACACGATGGTCGATTCCCCAGCCTGCAAGATCAGATCCTGTCCGTCATCTACAACCATCAGGAGTTTCGATCTTCCCTGCCGGAAATCACCCAAAAGCTAGCGACTTCTTCTGAGTACCAACAATTGTTCGCACGCTGTTTCCCCCGGGCGGAGGCGGTCATTGACTCCAACCAAATACTTGAGGTATTGGCCGCCTATACCGCCAGCTTGATCAGCTTTTCAAGTCCGGTCGATCTATACATGCAGGGGGCGCAGCGGGACCTCGAAGCCTCCGTGGTCCAGGGATACGATCTGTTTATGGGTGAGGCGATGTGCGGCAGTTGTCATTTTGCCCCCTTATTTTCCGGACTTAAGCCACCAATTTATAACCAACAAGAGTATCATTCCCATGGTGTCGACCTGGATTTTCGATTGTCCCCGGGCCAGGCTCCAGACCTCGGACGAGCAGGTGTTCAATTGCCCGAAAGAGCAAAAACAAGCTATGCCTACCATTTTAAAACCCCAAGCCTGAGGAATTTACCGCAATCGGCTCCCTACCTACACCACGGCGCCTACAATTCGCTATCGGACTTCATAGATTTCATGCGCGCGGGTAAAACGCCATCGGAATATGCGGGCACCTTTCCTCCGGGGAGCATCCAACTAAAACCGGAAGAATACGAGTCCCTCTTGGATTTCCTACACGCGCTGGACGACCGCAGTCTGATTCAAAATCACCATGAACGTTTGCAGCTTCCCCGAACCGACGATTCATTAGCTCCAGCCGTACGAAGGGCAGCGGGCGTATACTAAAGTCCATTTTTTTTATTTTATCGTGAACACTTTTCCAACTTGCTCGTTTCCTTTACCGAAAGAGAGGAAATACTGCCAATCTATCTACCAAAGCACTTCACAGGTTCGCCTTAATTCATACATCCATTTCAACAATAACTACATGACCCCGATATCCAAGTAAGCATCTCGATGCCCTGGATATCAATATCTTCCGTTATATTTTCTAGTACAAATACTTCCATACCTGTATTTGTGTGGCCTTGCTATGTCTGAATTGGCCATGCGCCTGCTTTGCTTTTGCATTCACCTATATATTATAATTAAAAACAAACTCTATGAAAAGCTACTATCTCGCAGCTTTACTGTGGATGCTGATGCTAAATGTATCCTACGCATCGGTCATCCTGGATTCGATTTTTTTGGAAAACAGCATTGTCACTGAAAAAGCAATCATCGCAATCGATTATTCACCGGACGGCAACTACCTCATCAGCGGTGGGGCCAGCAGGACGGTCGACATCTGGAATGCCAGAACCGGCAAACTCTTGCAGTCATTCAAAGGTCATACGGATGATATCCTTGCGGTGAAATGCTCCCCCAACGGTCGCCTGGTAGCTTCCGGAGGCGTCGACAAGAAAGTCATTCTTTGGGACATGCTCACCGGTCGTCAGGTACTGGTTCTGGAAGGACACAATGACTATGTTCGAGACCTGGATTTTAGTCCCGATGGTAAATATGTCTGCAGCGGAAGTTGGGACCGAACGGCCATTATCTGGGACGTGATCTCCGGTATCCGATTGCAGACCCTAAGCGGTCATCAGGACAATGTAACTTCAGTATCTTTCAATCGGACCGGCGACAAACTGATTACCGGCTGCGGCGACCACAAACTAAGGATCTGGAACATTGATAACGGTGAACTCATCAAAACTCTCACCGGGCATACAGATGAAATATGGGACGCTAAATGGTCGCACAGCGCCAATTTGATTGCCAGCGGAGCCTGGGACAATAAGGCCCGGGTTTGGAATCCGGACACCGGCGAACAAATCATGGAGTTTCCAGGCCACATCACCGATGTTTGGTCGGTATCCTTCGACCCCAATGCATTGATGTTGGCAACCTGTGGCGGTGATCGGACCGTCAAACTATGGGATTTGTCGACGGGCAATCAAATCCTAAATTTATCGGCAAACACGCACACTTCCGATGTAGAAGAAGTCGTGTTCAGCCCAAATGGCAAAACAGTTGCCAGCGCCAGCCGCGACGGAACCATCCGCTTCTGGAAAGTTCCAACGCTCAATGAACGGATTGCCATCATGATCGACAATCACGTGGCCGAATGGAGCAAAAAAAAGACCTACGAAAAGACTGCTCAGTACGAACGCAGGATGAAGGAAAAGGGTCAGCATATGGGGCGCCTTAAATCAGAGATCGTCGATCAAGTCGTCGGCTTCTACGTCGAAAACGTAGCGTGGGACCAGGGCATTGCGCTGGGCGATTACGACGCCGACGGTGAATTTTTCCGCATCACCTCTCCCCTTCTGGGACCATTGAGACTGAAAGTACCGATTGAACAGGCGCCGCTCCTTGCGGAAAAGTTCGATCGGATCGACTTCAAAGGACTTCGACTCAACTACCTCCGAGGCCAGTTGGTCGTCGATTCTATGACCGCCTTTTTTAAAGGCATGAATCGGCGGTATAAAGTTACTTTATAGTGTGCGTTGAAAACCAGAACTTAAGAACTGGCAAATCTTGAGATTTGCCAGTTCTTAAGTTCTGTAGATGCCGCTACTTCAAAAATTCAACCTTCCCATTATCCATATCGTACAGCGCTCCGACCATTTTTATCTCACCATTTTCCTCCATCTCCTTTAGAATGGGACTATTCGCCCTTATTTGGTCGATGGTATGCCGGACGTTACTTTCACTTACCTTGTGAACAAAGGTTTCATTTTTTGAATTCTTTTCACCATCGTGGACTACCTGCTCGATTGCGGGCTTGATCTTCGCCAACATGGGCGTTATATTACCAAGTTCAACCCCATCAATGGCAGATTTTACGGCTCCACAGTGCTCGTGTCCCATCACCAAAATCAACTTGGCGCCCGACACTTTACAAGCAAATTCCATACTCCCCAATATGTCTTCATTCACAAAATTGCCCGCCACTCTGGCAACAAAGACATCTCCGATACCCCGGTCGAAAACATCTTCTACCGGTACTCTACTGTCTACACAAGAAAGAATAATGGCTTTTGGATATTGAGCTTGCACACTTTTTCTAACCTGGGCAGAATGGTTCCGCGCGGTCAGATCATTTCTCATGAATCGGTCATTACCTTCTTTGAGCGATTGAATGACCATTTCCGGAGTGAGGGCATCCTGCTCCTCTTTGGTCAATACTTTCTCTACCAACCCAACCGTCTGGGCCAGGTTTTCACCCGGTACTATATCCATTTGCCTTTCTGACCCATCGCTACTGGTGCAGCCGGCCAAAAGAGCAATCAACAAAAATGTCATCATGACGGACTCAAGATTTCTAAAATTCATAGTATGTGTTTTATCAGTTAAGGAATGAGCCATTGCTTAAATTAAAAGTCAAACTATTAATCACAATAGCTTTACTATTAAAACACAAATAAGAGAGATTTGTTCTTGATTGGACGAGAACTGCAAATGAAGTTGTCTAAAGTTTCTCTTCCACCTGCTTTATTGACTTTATTTTTTCCACCTTTTTGTCTCCAAATGAATGCCGGTAGCTGATGCGAAACGTGTGATTGCTGAAGTCTGCTATAAAGGTCGAATACAAATGCTGGTCACCTCATCCGGGCGACCAGCGCTCGTGCGAAAACCTATAAAAGACACTAAAGACCAAGCAATGCTGGTTCGATAGGGCCTTGGTACGAATCTTCATTATCGGCCCGAATATTTAGTGTTGGATTAGGCAATTGGAGCATTAAATCCTCTGAAATGGTTACTTCAATTTCTTGCCAGTTACTGGGAATAGTAGGAATTTCCTGTGTGCGTCCGGCATCTCTACTGATTCGAATGTAGTATGCTCCATTAGGGGATATCAAGACCTTCAATGTCTTGCCGGCGTTAAATTTAACTTCGTGGTATTTAGCGATCAGCCTTCCCACCAACAGATCTTCATCATCAGGGAGATCGACATCCAAATCAATGATGGTGGCATTGTGCAACCAGCTGTATCCAAAATGCTCTTCTACAGTAAATGCTCCATCCATACTTGCATTGGGAGAACGAGCAAACGAACCGGCATTGGCATCACCCTCCCGAGCTTGATTTTTAATCCATCCGCTGGTCCTGCTTCTGCGTAGGCTTGACGCAAGCCATCAATTTCCACGTACTGGTAGGTATAAGGCCAATCCGGTAATTGCTCGAAATGCTCATCGGGCGTTCTCACAAATTGTATCCCATCGGAAGTAATCAACGTATCAATTCCTGAAATGCCTTCATCATCCTCCACCACTGGGACATCAGGATCTTGGGGAATGGCATCGTCCACTTTTTCGCAACTTGCCATCAATAAGGTCAGGCAAAACATAAACAGGGAGAGCATATTCACTTTCATAACAACCGTGTTTTGGGTTCCGGAAATCATTTTTTCAGAACCAAAAGTAGTGCGGTTTGTAAGCCTTTGTAGCAATTTAAAAAGTGAATTGAACGAAATGGGTGGTCAATTGGATCAGGAGCTTTTATAACAAAGATCTAGGGTTGCTGAGGTCTATTGATTTTTAAATTCTCATCAGTAGAGTTTATGCAATCAAATGATCGATCTCCTCACGATTACTTCTGTAATAAGCCCAAGCATTGGTCAGATCTTCTGCACTCAAGATCACCGTACTGTTAATTGACTTTATTCCGGGTTGGGGACAAAATCACAGCGGCGCAGAAATTCCAATGGTCGCACCATAAGACCATCTGTTGTTCAACCAGAAGTCCTTCCTTGCTAAAGAATGGCTGAGCAATCCCTCGATTACGAAGAATAGTTTGGGAGTAATTTCGTATTCATATCCGATGCTGTATCGGATCATTCCCACGTTTCTTCCATCATAATCCAGATTAATTCGGCCGGGCTCGACATTAAAAATGGGGTAACCATAAAATCTTATGCCGGGTTGAACGTAAGCGGTCACGTGATGTTTTTTGAGTTGTCGCCGGTATCCAACCCCAATTATTACTTCCGAAAAACTAGTCTTTCCGGTAAAGGACACCGTCGAATCAATGGGGTACTCCAAATTCATATTGGAGTTGAAGACGTCATAGTTGATCCTAAAGATAAAATTTGAGATATCCCGGTACTCAATGGAGGTTTGGGTCATCAAACCTCCTGAAAGCTCGTCGGTCCCATGAGCAACAAAACCCAGTTGCAGGGCGGGCATAAAGGTTCTCTCATCGTCATCTTCGGTTTCTATTTCGCTTTGCCCATCCACAAAAAATGGCAGGATCAGCGCGACAATCACACCTAAAAATGCCCTCCTCACTGGTTGACTAATAAATGATTTGATCATCATCGAACACGAATTCCTTACCGAATATTCCTCAAGGCGAGAAATTCCTGTGTTTACATCCTTTTCTTTCATTGCTGTTTTGTTGGCTACAACGGATACTATGACCTGCTGATGTTTCAGCCTCTCACATGCGCCAGAAACTCCTCTCTAACCGAACGATCTTCAAATTTCCCACTGTATTCCACGGTGACGGTCTTGGAATTGACATCTTCGACACCGCGTGCAGCTACGCATAAGTGCTCCGCCTCAATGACCACTGCGACATCTTCGGTTTGCAACACCGTCTTCAACTCTTCCACGATTTGTTTGGTCAGACGCTCTTGTACCTGTGGCCGTTTGGCAAAATACTGTACAATCCGGTTGATCTTGGAAAGGCCTACCACCTTGCCATTCGAAATGTAAGCGACGTGCGCACGCCCGATGATCGGCACAAAATGATGTTCGCAGAAAGAATACAGGGTAATATCCTTTTCAACCAGCATTTGGTTGTACTGATACTTGTTGTCGAACAAAGCTATTCTAGGCTTATTGGCTGGGTTGAGGCCAGAAAATATTTCCTTAACGTACATTTTAGCTACCCGGTGTGGCGTTCCGCTCAAACTATCATCTTCCAGGTCCAATCCCAGGATGTGCATGATTTCGCGAAAATGTTTTTCAATCAATTCCATCTTCTGGTCATCGTCCATCACAAATGCATCTTCCCGCATGGGAGTATCCAAGGAAGTGCCAACGTGATTGTCTCCCAATTCCTCCAGTTCAAGTACATTTACCTGGCCATTATGACCATTCTTTCCATGGTGTCCATTAGCATGGCCATTCCCATTGATCGCCCCGTTCAGAAAGTCATTCACATAGTGGTTTTTGTGCTTGTTATTCTCCATATTCAACATAATTTCCTTCATTTTGTAGAGCGTGATCCGTGCGAAAGTCACACTTCAAATCCAGCTCTGAGTTTTTCATAAATGGCGTTGCCAACGTTTTCAGTCGTTGTACAGTTAAGTTGTAGTTGTGGTCGTGATAAGCGGTGCTCATCAGACTACATCGGTTAGTAGAGTCGGATGTGTCGGGTCAAAATTTACTTTACAGTATACTGTTGTTTTCATCGTACACGTCTAAACCTCCGTTCGGGATGTTTTGTTTAATGAACCAACAAAAAAGGTTAAAAATTTAAGTGCGTGAGAAGCTGTTAAAATTTAGTTTTTTGAATAATATGAGCTGCATTTTTGTGTTAGGCAAGGCGCCAAAACCGGAGTTATGCCTAAGTATAATGAGGATTT
>JANQRV010000384.1 GCA_028284395.1 Saprospiraceae bacterium | reverse complement strand
AAATCCTCATTATACTTAGGCATAACTCCGGTTTTGGCGCCTTGCCTAACACAAAAATGCAGCTCATATTATTCAAAAAACTAAATTTTAACAGCTTCTTAGGGTTGGTTCATTATTTTTTGACTAATTCTGAATTTAGCACGCTTATTATAAAAGGGAATAATTAATCAAAAATAATAAGACTTTTTGTTTCTTTATATGAATTTGCCGTAATAGTATAGAAGTAGACTCCCGAAGGAAGGTCGGACTTATTGAGTTCTATACGGTTATGACCTCGATTAAATTCACCTTGTATTTGTTTTACCAGCTTGCCAACGTGGTCGTGCAAAAAGAAGGTGACTTCCAATTCCTCTGGAAGATCAAATCCAATGGTCGTTTTGTCAGTGAACGGATTCGGAGTGTTTTGATACAATTTGAAGGTGCGATGACCTTCAGCGAGGTTGCTGTTGCCATCGGTCTGAATACTAATGGCCAACGGTGCGCCGTCAAATCGATGAGCAACCGACCTCATTGATCTTTTGTTGATGGAAAAGATGTCTTCCAAATTTTCCAAGTCTCTTCGTGCTTTGAACCGGATCGAAAAAATTTCCTCCTTCAGGTCGGTAGAAAAGCCCTCACCCATAGCATTGAACCAACTCAATTTCAATTGACCTTCTGAGGCACTGTTACTATTTATAGAAACCGTACTAAGTGGTTCTGTATCGGCCAGTACCAACTCTTGAAAATTAAGAGCTTTTGGGTCAAAGTCGAGCGCCATTTGATAGCTGGCAATATTTTGAAAATCGTTGCTTCGAAACTGTACTTCGATGATTTCTCCTTTTGATACTCGCCGATCCGTAATGATGAGCGGGAGTTCCCCCGAGGTGCGGCCATCAATCCGTAAACCCGACAGGAAGTCAGGTTCTGCTTGCCCCAGTATATCGCCAACTTTTACACCGGTAAAATCCGGCCGATCAAGGTTTTCTGGAGTGGTAATGTCGTAGTCGTCATAGGGGAATACATTGAAAGCATTGAAGTCTTGCGGCATTTCCGATTTGTCAGAAACAAATACCCAAGAAGGGCAGTCGGCAAAACGATCATTCGTGCCGATAATCAACTGTTGGATGATGAATAGGTCAAGAGTGGTGAAAGCACCATTACAATTGGCGTCGCCCGCAATGATTTGATAAGGAGAAGCAATCTGAGGTGGTTCTTTGCCCAAAATATACCGTTGCCCGATGTAGAGGCCGAAGGTAGATAGGCCATTGGAGTGGACGGAGTCGAGGTTAGGCTTAATCATAAAAGTATCTCCAATGGTCAGGTCTGGGATTCGGTAAGTTCCCTGCTCGTCCGTGTACTCCTCCATCAAGTGATCATCGTCTTTCATTAAATCCACTCTTGTGCCTGGGATACCATCTCCCCAGAAGGTTTTGACGTCTCCATGAACGCTGGTGGTATTGGCTATTTCTGCATATCCTTGGAGCAGTAGGTGGTCTTTAACAATGGGTTTGCCATCTGCATCGATCGTACCAACTTCTACTTGCAATGGTGTTTCTACTATCCGGAGTTGGGCTTTATCACCGGCAGCACCGGTTAGGTCGACGTCGATGTAAAATAGGATGTCTCCATCGGCAGTGGGCAGGCCATTGCCGCTGTTATCGTAAAAATTGAAAGTGGAATTAGCCGGGTTGAATTGTGGGTCGATGGCAGCGGGACTCAATCCCATGACCTGGCAAATCGCATCGTTTTCCGCTTCGACCGTTCCGGACAACGAAACCAGATAATCCAGGTTCTTGACAAATACCGGTACCTTGATACTTGCACTTGGTTTGCCAATTGCTTCGCCAACGTCCAGAACAACAACTTCGGTCGATGGCGGCGACAAACTTATGGAAGTACAATGAGTATTAGAACCACATTCGTTGGTCACTGTTAAACAGGCATTGAAATTGCCATTGCCGTTGTAAGTATAAGAGGGGTTTTTCTCGGAAGATGTGCTGCCATCGCCAAATTTCCAAAGAAAGTCTCCATTCGTTGATGAGTTGACAAAATCCAATGTGAAATTATTGGCGGTAAACGTAAAACTTGCTTCCGGTTGTTCGCCTGCTTCATTGATACTTACCGGTTTGCTGATGCGACAGCCTCCTTCATCTTCGATGGAAACCTCAAAGTTGCCACCGGGCAGGTCACTGATTTCGAAAGTCCGGATGAATTTCGAAATACTACCCGACTGGGTTCCGGACCAATTGATTTCGAAGGGGGCATCTCCCCCGGAGATGTTCACCAATATTCCACCTTTGGACTCGCACGTTTCGTCGATCGAAGTGAAGGTCGCGGAAAGGCCACACGCTTCTTTTGTCAATGTAATGGATTGACTGTCTTCGCACCCTTTGGAATCCGTAACGTTGATCGTATAAGCTCCCTCGGTCAAATTATTAATTGTGTAACTGGTGCCATCAATATTGGCGGATCCATCTTGCGGACCTGTCCAAGAAATGGCATAAGAGGGGGTTCCTCCAGTGATATTGAGCGTGATTTTTCCGGGCGTATTTCCTTGCTGATTGACTCCGGTCAAATCCAGCAGATTGAGATCCGTATGTTGGATGTTTATACTTCTACTCTCGGCACAACCATTTACGTCTTGAATGATCAAGGTATATTCACCAGGAGTAAGGTCTTCCACTTCAAACGCGAGCTCTCCCGTCGAGAAAGACCCTGATTCGGGGCCATTCCAGCTAATGACAAATGGGCCAGAGCCGGCATTTATATCTAGCCAAATTGTGTTGTATTCCCCACAGTCGTTCACAATGACAGAAGTGGTATAATCCAGGTTGCCGGGTTTGTTTTCAACGGCGATCGTTTTTTTGTCTGAACAAAGGTTATTATCAATGACGAGCACCTCGTAAGTGCCGCTGGGAAGCTCCGGAATTGTATAGGAATCATTGCTAGTTGTAGCGGAACCGGACTTTGGACCGGTCCACGTAATTTCAAAGCCCGGGGCACCAGCAATCAAATCGATGTGGATCTCACCGTTTTCATCACAAAGGCCATCGGTAGCCGACAAACTCATGAGGCTCGAGTAACTTTCAGTAATGGTCACTTTTTTCTCCAACTGACAACCAGACTCGTTTTTGATCACAACCGTATATTCTCCCGGAGTTAAATTTTCGATCTCATGACCTAATTCACTGGTTACGATGGAACCTGATTCTGGTCCCGACCAAATGATGGTGTATGGGCCAGAACCTGTCAGAATATCGATCCAGATCGTGTTGTATTGATCGCAATCATTGACGATTACCGCTGTTTGGAAGGTCAGGTCGGGGTCGCTCACTTCTACAACTGCAGATTCAACATCCGTACACCAGTTGGCATCCGTTAATTTTACTTCGTACTTTCCGGCCGGCAGATCCGTGATGGTGTATTGTTTGCTGTTGATGGTTTTGGAGCCCGATCTGGGGCCCGACCAGCTAATTTCATAGCTTGTTGAATTGCCCAGGATGTCTATGTCAATTGAACCATTTTCGCCACATTCACCTATGAGTGAGGTGAGTTCAAGGAGCTGAATATCGGTTTCGATAACGGTTACAATACTGTTGACGGTACATCCGTAGTAATCCTCTACGGTCAGCGCATACTGACCGGCAAGGAGGTGTTCGATTTCATGGGCAAGTTCGGAAGTGCTGAACGAACCTGATTCCGGTCCGGACCAACTTACGGTATAAGGGCCGGTTCCGTTCAGAATGTCGAGCCAGATATTATTGTATTGACCACAGTCGTTAATGATAATCGCCGCCTGAAAATCGAGATCGGAAGATTTATCTTCAATAATTACCTGCTGGTCCTCAGCACAGCCATGTTTATCTTCGACCGAAACCGTGTAGGTGCCCGGCTCCAGACCTCCGATTGTATAATTATCTTGGGTAATGGTAACATCACCGGAGCTTGGTCCTTGCCAGGAAAGTCTATACTCGGGAGTCCCGCCATCGAGTTCTACCTTGATAAAACCTTGATTGTGGCAGATTTTATCGGTACCGCTGAGAGAAAGTGCAACCTCGTCTTCAGCATAGATTTTGATGGTGTTGGAAGTTTCACATCCTTTGGCGTCGATGATCTTTACTGTATAAAGACCATGTACGACATCATTGATGGGGAAGTGACGGTCAAGTCCTTCTCCGGATCCATTCTGCGGGCCCGACCACTCTACTTTAAATGGGCCAACTCCACCATTGATCCAAACGGAAATTGCTCCCGGGTTTCCACAAGAAGCATTTTCACCAACGAGACTGGTGGTAAAATCATTGACTACAGTGACCGAGCTGGCTATTTCGCAACCGTTGTCATCCTTTACGACAACGTCATAGCTTCCTCCGGGTAGGTCCGGAATCTCATAGTTGTCGGCGTTGGTGGTAAAAGAACCAGCCACTGGCCCGTTCCAACTAATGACATAACCGGGCGTTCCGCCATCGATTTGTACCTGGATGGCTCCATTGGGGTCGCAGCCACCTGCTACAGCATCCAGTGTAACCGCTTGGATGTTAGAGAGGTTGATGATTGAGATCTCTTGGGTGTGACTACAGTTATCCGCATTGCTTACCGTGAACTGATATTGCCCGGTGGGCAAGTCAGAAATGGTGGTAAATGTACCGGTGAAAGTCTCTGTACCTGAAACCGGCCCGGTCCAACTCACTTCATAATCATCATTGTTGCCATTGACGCTTACCAAGGCCGAGCCCATTTCGTCGCAAATGCCATTGACCGATGAGACCCCTACGTCCAATGAGCCGGTGTTTTCCACCGTCGCGGTAAAGGAACTTTCGCAATTCAGGGCATCTTTGACAATGATGTCATACTGTCCTGACTCCAATCCGTCGATGGTCGCCGTATAGATATTGACGACCATTGAACCTGATACGGGACCGCTCCAAATGATCGTATAATTTGGTGTCCCTCCGTCGATGTCCAGGTCGATCGAGCCATCTTCACTGCACAGCCCATCATTTGTTTCGGAATAAATCTGGATATTGGAATCAGAGTTATCGAGCAAAATCTCCCGTTCCGCCAAACAGCCAAAAGCATCTTTGACCACAATGGTATATAAACCTCCTACCAGGTCAGTGATGTCGTAGGTGGGAGAATTGGAACTGATCGAACCGGATTGCGGTCCATCCCAGGAAATTACATAACTCGGACTGCCATTCTTAACTTCAACTAAAATGGACCCAAGTTCACCACAGGCACCATTTTGGGCAGTTACATCGGTATCCAGGTCGGACCCCGTTTCAACCGCTATGTTCTGCACGGTTTGGCAACCCGATTCGTCTTCGATAGTGACGGTGTATGTACCGGGTTGTAAGTCTGGAATGTCTACTCCGGTTTGACTGGTTGTAAAGGAACCCGATTCTGGTCCACTCCAACTAATCGTAAAATCCGAACTTCCATTATTGATGTCAATCCAGATGGACCCGTTTTCTCCACAGATGCCGTCAACCCCCACAAGGTTGACCGACAAACCCTGTCCGGAGTTCACCATTTGTACGATCTGGTAATCCGTACAAGCAGTCTGATCTGTGACCGAGATCTCATACTTTCCCGAAGCAAGACCGGAGATCAAGTATTCCGAGTTGGAGGTATTGGCCTGCCCGGAAGAGGGGCCCGACCATTTGATGGTGTAGCCGGGTACACCATTTACCAGGGTTAGCAAGATGCTTCCTGCTTCGCCACAGAGTCCTCCCGTCATCAAAGCGGAGACTTCTATGTCGCTATCGGGAATTTCAACGACTTCCGCATGAGAACACCCATTGTTGTCTTCGATTTCCAGGGTATAAGTCCCTCCGGGGAGGTTGAGTACCTTGAAGGTAGATTGTGATACCGATGCACTTCCACTTACCGGTCCTGACACCCTGAGTTTGTAGGGAGCATCGCCTTCGTAGGTCTTTACTGAGATCGACCCTAATTCTTCACAACGGGCTTCATTGGGTGTAGGATTGAAGTAGAAACTACCTTCTTCTTCTTCAATGGTAACCTGTTTGGATGCGGTACATCCGGTTTTGTCTACGACGTAAATATCATATACCCCAGGAGGCAGTTCTTTAATATTGAAGAAAGAGAAATTTATGAGAAAGTTCTTACTGGCGGGGCCCGTGACGGAAAATTTGTAAGGGCCTTTGCCATTGTTCATGGCGATTTGAACGGCACCGGTGGATCCACACTGGGCATCAACCGGTAGTGCGGTAAGAGAAAGCTCACCAGCAGATTCAATGACGACCGTTTCGGTCACACTACATCCGTTTTTATCGGTTTTGGTAACGACATACTCACCTGCCGGCAAATTGTAAATCGTGCATTTATTACTAAAGGTGCTGAAGCTACCCGAATGAGGACCGGTCCAACTGACTAGGAAACCCGGGTTGCCCCCCTTTGATTGTACCGAAAAGCTTCCGTTGCGCGACCCACAGGTAGCGGGTTCGGATCTCAATTCGACCATTTCCAACTCACAAACGGCCGCCAGTTCACAGTTTACCGTCAACGTATAATCGCTCGTTGCACCATTGTAACCATCGACGACAATGTAGTATTGACCGGGATCCAAAAAAGTAGAAATGCTTTCATCTTGATCCCCCGGTTTTTGGGAAAACTTCAGGCAGGAGCCGCGATCACAAGCGTATAAAAGAAATAACTCAAGGTTGGCCGAGAGCCCCGTCAAACTGATATCGACCGGGCCACTTTGAACCACCGAAAAGGTATGGACGACTTCCGGGCCATTGTTTTCAACATTGAGGATGTTGTTGTTGCAGGTGTACAGGGATACATCGTCGTGCCCATTAATGTTGTTGTATTGAAAGGGGACACCACATTCCAGTTCCTGTGCATCGGCACAATATAAGTAGCCACAGCTGACCTCCAATCGATATTCACCGATGGCATTGGCAAATTGACCGTCTACCACAATGTAGTAAGTGCCGATCGGGGCATCTTCGATTACAATGCCTTCATTGTTACTTTGCTGATTGTTCTTTTTGCTAGATTTCAGGCAGGTGACTTTTCCGCAATCATCCGCCAGTAGAAATAGATCGAGGTCCACTCCCGGGGTGATGATTTCAAGGCCGATCTGTAGATCACCGGCGGTGTTTTTGTTGATGATGTAAACTTTTTCCGGCCCCGCAAATTCATAGTTGCTACACCCTGGGTAAGTCAGGAGGTCATTGCTTTCGTTTTCGTTGGTTTCGGCAGCCAGGAAATCGCCACATTGAATGGGCGTTGCTTTGCTACACCAGGTCGATAGTGCACCGCAAACTCCCGCTGTATAAGAGGTTACGCCCGCCTTTTCTGCTTCGCACGCATTGGTATAGGTCACGTCGTTACAGCCACAAACGGGATCGAATTCAAGGGTACAAGACAAGTCCGGATTGATCAAGAGCGGATCAATACAGGCATCCGAACATTTTCCCTTTGTATAATTGGTAATGCCGCTTGATTCGGCAAAGCAGCTATTTTGGTAAGTGACGCCATCACAACCACAAACCGGCTCGTATTCTTCCGTACAGGTCTGCGTCAAAATTCCGGTGGTATAGTCAACGACAATGTTTTTGTTGGTTACAAGATAGACCGGGTCATAGCAAACCTGACCGGTTTGACACGGGCCTTCCGTATAAGTTGTCACACCGCTTGATTCGGCGTGGCAGGCATTGAAATAAGTGTATTCGTTACAGCCACAAACCGGCTCGTACTCCTGGTTACACGGAACGGTGGGGTCGATCAAGAGCGGATCGATACAATCGCTAAAGCACACTCCCTTGGTGTAGGTGGTGACGCCCGCTAATTCGGCAAAACAACTGTTGAGATAAGTCACACCATTGCTGCCACAAACCGGATCGATAACGATCGGACATGCAGAGTTCTGTGTCGGGCCATCGCCGGTATGCGTATCTTGTGCAAATAATTGAGTGCTCCCTGAGATTAGAAGAAAAACAAGTAAGAGAAGTGTAGATTTTTTTGTCATCGCTGTTAATGCTTAAATCGTGAATTATCGAAACACACAGGCTATGCCGAATCCTCCCCCTTGAACCCATATGGAGGATCTGCCCGGGCCCGCTTTGATAGTTGCCAATAGTAAGAGTTAAATGCGATTATTAGGTCGAGTGAACAGCTCATTCCAAATTCAACGGAATGACGAAAAAATTCAGCTATTCTAGGCTATTTTTATATTTTACACCTTTGAACAAGTGTATAAGTTGTTCTTAGCAGTCAAATGGATTATTCCGGCTGATTCGTACTAGTTTGTTAAATGCAGGTTTCGAATCTCGAAACGTAAGGATTTCCGACAGGTAGATTGATTGAAAAAGGAATTAGGACAATTGAAGGGATAATTTTTTCAACTAGCTAAATGAAGACTTGCGATAGTGGCTCTTTCGTTTCAATGTGATTTTCCTTTGCAAATTTAAGAAATAAATACTTAGAACAAAAATTATTCCCTAAATGAATAAGAGATACATTGATTTTTTTTTAATTCTATTAATTTTAATTTGTTTTTGTCCGGAAAACAATGGATTAAATGGGCAGTCTTCGGAGAATTTAACCAACCTTGAAGACCTTAAATATCGTTTGGTAGGACCCCATAGAGGAGGCCGGGTTACTGCGATAACCGGGGTCGCAGCAAAGCCCTTCACATTTTTTATGGGAACGACGGGTGGGGGTGTCTGGCAGACCGACGACGCAGGGATGAATTGGAAGAATATTTCAGATGGTTATTTTAAGGTTGGGTCGATTGGTGCCATCGAAGTTGCACCTTCTGATGGTAATGTCATATATGTGGGAACCGGGTCTGCTGCTCCCCGGGGAAATGTATCGATCGGAGACGGCATTTACAAAAGTGTGGATCAAGGTAAAAGCTGGAAACACATTGGTCTACCAAAATCGGGTTCGATCGGGAAGATTATTGTTCATCCGGAGAATCCAGACCTCGTTTACGTAGCGGTTTTAGGACAGATCTTTGGAGCGAATAAAGAACGCGGAGTTTACCGAACGACAAATGGTGGAATGGATTGGGAACCTGTTCTCCAAGTCAGCGACACTACCGGCGCGGTAGATCTAGCGATGAACCCAAAGAACCCACGGGAAATATACGCTGCTTTCTGGAGGGCTGAGCGCAAACCCTGGACCATGATCGATGGGGGTAAGGATGGGGGGATATGGAAGTCCAATGACGGAGGGGGCCAATGGAAAAAACTCGGAGGAGGTCTCCCAACCGGATTGTTAGGACGAATTGGTCTTGCTTTATCGCCGGCAAATCCGGATCGCGTCTGGGCGCAGGTACAGGCCGCAGCAGAAGAAAAAGGTGGACTCTATCGCAGTGACGATGCCGGGAAGAGTTGGAAAAGGGTCAATCGCGATCACAAACTCCGCCAGAGAGGGTGGTATTACTCGCACATTACTGCCCATCCGACGGATGAGCATACCATTTACGCCAACAATGTAGGATTCTTCAAATCAATCGACGGTGGAAAAAGCTTTGATCAGCGAATTCGAGTACCACATGGAGACAATCACGGAGTGTGGATCAACCCCGATAACCCGGAGATCATGATTCAATGCAACGATGGAGGAGCTTGTATAAGTCTGAACGGTGGAAAAAGCTGGTCTTCTCAATTGAATCAACCCACCGCCGAATTTTATCGAGTGACGGTCGATGATCAGTTTCCATACAGACTCTACGGAGCTCAGCAGGACAATACAACGATTTCTGTTCCGAGTCGTTTCGAAAATGCTTTGACGCCCCAGGGAAAATGGTTTGCCGTTGGCGGAGGAGAAAGCGGCCACATTGCCGTGGATCCTCGTAACCCAAACCTTATTTATGCCGGCACATACATCGGGCAAATTACACGAAAGTATATGGACCGCGGTCATTCGAGAGACATCGTAGCCTATCCCCAAATGCACGACGGTACAGCGCCTCGGGATATCAAATACCGATTCCAATGGAATGCCCCCATCCGGATTTCACCGCACGACCCAGACATCGTATATCACTGCTCACAATACGTGCACCGCACAAGAGATGGCGGCAACACCTGGGAGGTGATTAGCCCGGACCTGACGACCAACAAAGATGCGTACCAAGATATTCCCGGCGGGCCCATCCAGCACGACCATACTGGTGTAGAGTTGTATACAACGATTTTTGCCTTTGAGGAATCTCCTCATACACCGGGCGTATTGTGGGCTGGGAGTGACGACGGTCTCGTGCATCTTTCCAAAGATGATGGCCGCAATTGGGAAAACATTACGCCAAAAGAAATGCCCCTGGAAGGGACCGTCAACTCTATTGAGATCTCTGCTCACCAACCGGGGAGGGCCTTGATGTCGGTTTATAAATATCGAGAGAATGATTTTAGTCCCTATGTTTTTCGAACCGATGACTTTGGAAAAAGCTGGAAACTACTGACCAACGGCAAAAATGGTATTCCCGCCAATCATTTTGTTCGGGTAGCAAAAGAAGATCCCATCAAAAAGGGATTGCTGTTTGCAGGAACAGAATTCGGAATGTACTATTCTATGAATGATGGTGAAAACTGGTATCCGTTTCAGCAGAATTTACCAATAACGCCAATTACTGACCTAACGATTAAGAACAATGACCTGGTCGTGGCGACCCAAGGGCGTTCTTTTTGGATTCTGGACGACCTTTCTCCCCTTCGTGAATACTCGGAAGGTCTATTGGCCAAGGATCTACATCTTTTCAAACCCGCAGATGCCCATCGGACACAATTCAGAAATTTTCGCGGAGGTGCAGCACCGACTGCGGCACCTAATGGTGCTTTGATCTATTTTTATCTGAAGGATAAACCAGGGAAGAGAGAAACGGTGAAATTGTCGATTTTGGACCAAGCGGGTCAGGTCAGACGAGTATTTTCATCTAACCCTAAAAAAAATAAGAAAGAAGACCAGCTCTCGTTGAAGAAAGGTATCAACCGATTGGTTTGGGATCTGAGCTATGAAAGTCCGGAGGTGCAGCCGAAAGCGGTCTTTTCCCTTGCCCGAATGAGTGGGGTTACGGCTCCAACCGGTGAACACAAGATCGTACTAGAGATGGGGGATCAAAAGTTGGAGCAATCACTTTTGCTGAAAAAAGACCCCCGCTGGAGCCAGACCGATGCCGATCTGCGGGCGCAGTATGACCTGACGATGTTGGTAAAGGATCTCTTAAATCGTTGTCACGCTACTATTGGTCAGCTTCGATCGGTCCGTGATCAGTTAAAAGAGACTGCTGACCGGTCGAAAAAAGCAGGCCTGGATGCAGCCATTGGCAAAAAAAGCAAATTGATCATAGCCAAAATCAATGAGCTCGAATCGACACTCATTCAGAAAAGAAACGAAAGTGGTCAAGATCCGATCAATTTTCCATCCATGATTGATGATCAAATTGCTTACTTGTATTCCACCGTTAATTCGCTGGACGATCGACCGAATCAAGGAGCGCACGATCGATACGAAGATTTGCGAGTACAAATGGAAAAACATTTTTCTGAAGTGGAGGTCTTGTGGGAGGAGGATGTCAAGAAGTTTAATGACTTTTTACAGGAGCAGGGAGTTTTGAACATCTTAGTTGAGGGAAGGTGAAAATGGAGGAATAGTTTCAATTAGATCTACAATAATTTATTCAATGAATACTTCTTTTAGAGCCCATTTTCCGGCTTTGGACCGGCAGCTTGAAGGTCGGCCCATTGTTTACCTGGACGGGCCGGCAGGAACACAAGTGCCTAATGCCGTTATCCATGCCATCAGTGATTACTACAAACGTTCGAATGCCAATACCCATGGTTTTTTTGCGGCCTCCATGGAAACGGATGCCATCATGGAAACGACCCGGGAAAAGGTGGCTTCTTTTCTTGGAGCTGATGGCGGACATACGATTTCTTTCGGTCCCAACATGACGACTTTAAATTTTTCCCTGAGCAAGGCCATTGGTCGGACACTGCAACCGGGAGACGAAATATTGATTACTCAACTCGATCATGAGGCCAACCGGGGCCCCTGGCTCAGCTTGCGAGCAGAAGGCATCGTCGTGAAAGAGATTCGACTGCAATCAGATGGCACGCTTGATTACGAAGGATTCGCAAAATTGATAAACGACCGCACCCGCTTAGTGGCGATGGGCTACGCATCAAATATTTTTGGCACCATCAACAATGTAGCCCTGGCTCGCGAATTAACGAATGAAGTAGGTGCCTGGCTTTTGTTGGATGCGGTTCATTACGCTCCTCATTTTCCAATTGATGTCAGAGCGGTTGGTTGTGATTTTCTCCTCTGCTCTGCCTACAAGTTTTACGGGCCTCACATAGGCTTGCTTTACACCAAGACCGGTTTGCTGGATCGCCTTCAACCGGATCGCCTACGGACGACCTATCAGCATGCTCCTTTCTCAATTGAAACCGGGACACTTAATCATGCGGCCATTGCAGGAGTCAAGGCCGCTATTGAGTTCATCGAACAAATCGGAACTGGTACAAGCGAAAGAGCCCGGCTTCTGAATGCGATGCAACTGATTCATCAGCATGAAATCGAAATGGCCAAGAGGTTGTTTTACGGATTGAAAAACTTACCAGGAGTGCAGATTGCAGGGCCTGACATAGGTGAGCCAGAACGAGCTCCTACTCTGGCGATCATGGTAGATGGAAAATTTCCGCAAGAAGTATGCAAATACCTGGCAGCAGAAAATATTTATAGCTGGGGTGGGCATTTTTATGCGATCCGTGCGACAGAGGTTTCCGGTATATGGGCTCGTCAGGGCGTCTGTCGTCTTGGGATCTCAGCCTACACGATTCCAACCGAGGTTGATCAGACTATTGAAGCCTTTAGGCGGTTGACCAAGCATCAATAGGCTGAAGTTGCCAATTGGTAATTTAGCTGCATCAGATCTTCTATAATGAGATCGGGCTCAAATCCCAGCTCTTCGGTGACATTTAAAGGGTCGCGTTTGATCCAGGCGACATTCATCCCAAATGATTTGGCGCCGGCGACATCCCAAGTGTTGGTTGAAACAAAAAGTATTTTCGACTTCGAGACCTTCAGCCCATCTACCGGTAATTGATAGACAAACGGTAGCGGTTTGTACTGCTGAATGGTGTCGGCACTGTAAATAGCTGCAAAGTGGCCGTGGATACCATTGTGCTGTGTGCTCCCCTTCAAGAGTTCGATGTTTCCGTTGGATAAAATAGCAAGTTGGTATTGGGAATGAAGCAGCTGTAAGGCCTCGCCAACTTCCGGATAGGTGTCCAATTTGTAATAGGTGTCGATCAAATCTTGTTTGATGGCATCCTTAAATGAAAGGCCTAATTTTTTGGAGGCATACAGAAGGGCATCTTCCGTCAGATTGATGAAATCCTTGTATCTGTTCATCATGCTGCGCAACCAGGTGTATTCAAGCTGTTTCCTTCTCCAGAGCTGTGCTAACGGTTTGGCGTCACTTCCAAAATAGTGGGATAGCTTAGCATCCAGGCTGGCTATATTGAATAGAGTGCCATAGGCGTCGAAAACGATAGCTGCTATATTATTTTTATCCATAGGTTACCGGTATTTTGCGAAGAAAAGGACCAGAGCATTTACCGTGTGCGGGTGTTTGAAAAAACCAGCATATAGTTTTCGCCTCACATCTTCTTTATCGATTAACTCGACCGATATGTCTTCCCCGTCATCCAAACTGGGTTGATGAGTCAATTGGATGTCCGTAGCCATCCAATGATGAATATAGCTATTGATGAAGACGGGGTTGCTGGCAATACTACCCAGAAATGACCAATGGCCCCCGCTATATCCCGTTTCTTCCCGGAGTTCTCTCTGTGCCGCAATGCGATGCATTTCTCCGGGCTCAACAATTCCTCCAGGCAATTCCAGTGTTTCATCTTCAATGCCAAACCGATATTGACGAACGAAAAGGATTTTGTTTTCGCGGGTGAGTGCCACAATGTTGGAAGCGTCATCTGCTTCCAGTATGATCATTTTTTCTGTGGCACCGTTTCTGGGGTTTAACATATAATCAAAGCGGGTAGAAAAGAGTTTTAGATTTGGACCGCTAACGGATTTTATCCGCTGCCATTTTTGCTTCATGCCGTTTGATTTATCTTTTGGTCAGTCAACAAATAAAGGGAGAAAAACCGGTAAAAAAAAGGGAAAAGATCTAAAATATATTTTTTTGGCATATTTGTTGCTATATTGTAGATGTGCCTGATTTTTAGAGCGCAGGTATGAAAAAGACATCTAACCAATTTTTCGCTTTAGCTATCATATCAATCTTCCCAGATTTGAGTACTATTTTTCAGAATATACTTAATCGCCATTAAACTTTCACGCATTATGAACCGATCAAGATCTAAAAGATGCAGTAAAAGGGGGAATTTTTGCCATCGAGGGTGATGGTGGTTTTCTTTATGGCGAGGGAGAAAGATTTAGGAGCAGATTATATACTATGAGAACGTTAAAGTAATCCATCATCTACCCTTCGATTGGCTTTTAGAGAAGGTGGTAGATTACTGTGTCAAGTTAAAAAGAAAAGGCCCGTCGATCATTTTTGATCGGCGGGCCTTTGGCGTTTAAACTACTTTAGTAGCGCTAGTCTTCGTCGATAATGGCATCGTCAATAATCTCGTTACCATCACCATCCAGGTCCTCAAATCCCGGCACCGTACCTTCCGTTTCTTTCGGCTGGTGATCGGGGTTTTTCCTGATTTTCATTTCTTCATCGTGATAGTCTCCATCGGCAAACCGCTCTGCTTTGTCGAAAAAGCTTTCATGTTTTTCAAGTATGCTGTCTGCTGCTGCGGTGGTATCTTCGATTTTTTTCTCTAGGTTTTCTCCCGCTTTTTGCGCCTCGTTGATCGAATCATCGATGCTTTCGCTATTGCCGGCTTCTTCCGCTTTTTTAGCGAGATTTTCGCCGGCGTCCTGTGCTTGTTGCCAGAGTTGGTCGGTCTTTTCTTTGATCTTACCGCCTACGTCTTCTACGCTGTCTTTCAGTTTCTCAAAGATGTCGCCTCCTCGGTCCATGACCTGGCTTCCTACCGATTCAGCCGTATTCTCAACCTTTTCTCCAACGTTTTCGGTAAAGTCCGCTACTTTGTCGAGGGCTTCTTTTGCTTTGGATCGAATTCCGCTTGTCTTTTCCATGACTTCATCACCCAGATCTTCCGCTATTTTTTTGGCCTTGTCCAATATTTCGGAAGATTTTTCTTTCATGGAGGAACCCGTATCCTCTACAGTGTCCTTGGTATTTTCAAATAGTTTAGTTGCTTTTTCAAATACATCTTCGCCGAGGTCTTCAATCTTTTCTTTCGCTTTTTCAAACATGTCGCCCGACTTGTCAATTAGTTCTTCCCCCGCTTCCTTGCCGGCTTCTGTGGCTTTTTCCATGGAGGATTTTGCTACGGATTTAGCCCCAAAGAATAATTTTTTCATTTCATTTAAGAATCCCATGAATTACTATTTTTTGATAAGGAAATTGAACTCGTCTAATATAAGCATTTTATGCCATTTTCGGGAAAATTGATTTTTCTGCATTCCCAACCAACGTTTTGTGAGAAACGAGCATCTATATATGTAGACGACTGACCGGTTCGCCGGTCACGACTACAACTCATTAAGCCAAAAAAAGATTTGTTTTTGTCAACACTTAATGTTTTCCTAAAAATTTCATGATGTAAAGCATAGCCGGTAGAATGTAATTTTTTACCGGCTATTTTATTTGATCCAGGCCATTTCTACCTGACGACGTGTTTTGTTGGCGGCGACAATTCTGACTCTCACCGGGTCTCCGACTTTATGCACTTCTCCAGTGTTAATTCCTTTGATTTTAAGTCGGGTAGTGTCCATTTCAAATAATTCATCTAGTGATTCAAAAGTGACCATTCCTTCGATGCGACTTCTCTCCAGTTCGATGAACAGTCCGCGTTCGATGATGCCTGAAATAAAGCCATTAAATTCTTCGCCGATATGGTTTTCGATGAATTCTACCTGTTTGTATTTGATCGATTCGCGTTCGGCCTCCAAGGCTCTACGCTCTTGTTTTGAAATATGCTCACATCTCTCTTCCAGCTTCTCCTTATTGTTTCGGTAAAAGCGATCAGTATCTAAGTTCTTTTCGAGGATCCGATGAGCAAGTACATCGGAGTACCGACGAATTGGAGAGGTGAAATGGGCATAATATTCGAAGCCTAAACCGTAGTGCCCGATGTTATTGGTGGAATATTCGGCTTTGGCCATGGTACGGATCGCAAGCGGCTCGATCAGTTTCAGGCCGCGGTCGGTTTGGGCTGCCTTCGAAAGTCGGTTGAAGGAAAGGGCAATGTCTTTTGGAGTGGAGACATTCATTTCGAATCCCAATTCTTTAGCGAAACGAGCAAAATCTTCCACTTTATCGGGGTTGGGTTCGTCGTGGACTCGGTAAACGTATGGGATTTCCTGGTCGTGGCCTTTTTTGTGGATAAAAGTCGCTACCTCACGGTTGGCCAAAAGCATGAAATCTTCGATCAGCATATGAGCATCCTTGCGAACCTTGAGGTAGATGTCGACCGGTGCTCCTTTGTCGTCTAATTTGAATTTTACCTCATCGGTTTCAAAGTTGATGGCTCCGTTGTTGAATTTTTGTTTTCTCAGCTTCTTGGCTACCTTGTTCAAATACTTCAATTCTGAAGCAAACTCCCCATGGCCGTTTTCAAGGATTTCTTGTGCTTCTTCGTAGGTGAATCGGCGATTTGAATGAATGATCGTTTTACCAAACCATCTATTGGTAATTTTATCATTTTTATCAAAGGTAAACATCGCTGAGAACGTCAATTTATCCTCCTTCGGTCGCAGGGAGCAGAGTTCGTTGGATAGTTTTTCGGGCAGCATTGGCAAAACCCGATCGACGAGGTATACGGATGTAGATCGGTCGAATGCTTCCTTGTCAAGGACGGATCCTCCTCTGACGTAATGGGTGACATCCGCAATATGAACTCCAATTTCGCAGTCTCCGTTCTCCAGAAACCGGATGGATAAGGCGTCGTCGAAGTCCTTCGCCGTGTCGGGGTCGATGGTGAAAGTCGTAACGTTTCGCAGATCCAATCGCCTGGATACTTCTTCCTCAGAGATCTCTATGGGAAGACTGTTTGCCTCGTTCATGGCTTCTTCCGGGAAGTCTAGGTTGAAGCCATTGTTGATCAGAATGGACTTCATTTCAATGTCATTGCTGCCCGCTGCACCAAGCACGGAGGTGATGACTCCTCTGACTCCTTTAAATCTTTGGTCTTGCCAATCGATCACTTTGACCACTACTTTGTCGCCGTCGTTGGCTCCTTTTAATTCATCGTGGTCCACATTGATATCCAGGGTCAGGATTCCGTCGGGAGTTACAATAGCGTGTTTGGGATAATGCCAAACGGTTCCCATGAAATGATCGCGAGCGCGTTCGAGGACTTCTACAACTTCGCCCTCTGCGCGGCGCCGCCCTCTGGGGGTCCAGGCCCGGATTCGAACGCGGTCGCCATTTAAGGCTCCGTTCATATACTTGGTGGCAACGTGGACGTCTTCGTCTAAGTCATCGCACAGAATGTAGGCCGAACCGGTTTTGGTCATATCAACTATCCCTTCGTGAAAAGTAGAAGGAGAACTGCTTGCAGACTTGGGAATGAGTTTGAATTTATTGTCTTCGAGTACCGCCAATTTTCCAGCTTTGGCGAGTTCTTCAATGGCATGTCGAATGGAATCTTTATTGTTGTCTACTTTGAGTTTTTGAGCAACTTGTTTGGGTGTTAATCTTTTTTTGGGATGTCTTCTAAATAATTTGAAGATGACGGTTTGTAGTTGTTTGGCTGTTAATTTGTTTCCTTTGGTTTTCGATTTTTTCTTTTTAGGCATGTTCAGATTTGTTAGGGAATTTTTTTAAAAAATTAAGAATTGGTGATCACTCCATCGGGGAGCAATTCTAGTTGATGAGTTTTACTCGATGCTGCGTTGTAATCGGAGGAAGCGTGGTCGGACTGACCGGAAACGATGAATATCGTCCAATCTTCATCAATTGTAGCAATCGATTTTGTTAACCGTTTTCCATCGGAATAAGTTCCCGCGATGACTCTTCGGTCGATCAATACGCCGCTTTTGCTAAAGCTAGCCAACGTAAAACTATAGCTCATGAGTTCTGCCTTCCAGTACACAATGGCATGAAAATCATGAGTTTCGGGGATCTTAAAGCAAGGAATGAATTCTGTCAATTCATCGACTTCTTCTTCATACGGAAGAATAAAAGCCTGAATGGCGGCTTGATTCAAAACCTTGTTCTTTTCACTAAAAAGGTGATGTATTTCCTCATTCAAGGTGATGGGTAGTTCGAGCTCTGGAAAAAAATCTAGAAAACCCGTGAAGTTTGGAATCTGCTGTTGCATGATTTATGCTTACCGTCGTTTCGTAAAGATATATTTAGCGGATGAATAATTCGACAAAAAAATGCGATGAAATCGGGCCGATTCGATTTTGCTTATTCGGCATTAGAGTCTAGGTTTGTTCTCTTAATTTAGAATAATTCAAAATAGATAAAGTTTTTGCAACACATTATATTAGTAGGTGTTTATCAATTAGTTTTGTTGACAACTAACAATTACAATTACAATTGCAAATATAGAAAAATCACTTAAGCATGAACTGGCTTACAAATTTTCTTACCTCCTCGATTGGTCGAAAGGTAATAATGAGTCTGACGGGATTATTCCTGATGCTCTTCCTTGTGATCCACCTGGTCGGTAACCTTCAGCTGTTATTTGACGATGGTGGCGAAGCATTTAATTTATATGCGAAAAAAATGACCTCTGACCCCTTGATCAAATCGGTTTCTTATCTGCTCTATGCTTCCATTTTATTGCACGCCATTCAAGGTTGGTTGTTGTGGCGCCAGAATAAAAAGGCACGCGGTGGGCAAAAGTACGCTGTCAATGTCACAAGAGGTGGAACCAAAAATGCAAGCATTGCAAAAAATATGGGTTGGATCGGTACCATCATTTTCATCTTTATTTTGATCCATTTGTATCAATTTTGGTTTAAAATGAAGATTGGTGCGGTGAACATGGCTACTTACGACGGAGTTGAAGTAAAGGATTTGTATGAAATAGTAGCACTGGCTTATTCCAACATCGGTTTTGTCATCTTTTATGTTGTATCAATGGCAGTGGTCGGAGCCCACCTGTGGCACGGTTTCCAAAGCGCATTTCAGACACTGGGGCTTTATCTGAATAAGTACGGGATCATCATTAATTATGTTGGTATGATTTATTCGATATTGGTGCCGATCGGTTTTGCCATCATACCACTGGTGATGTATTTGAAATCAATAGGAATTTTCTAAACGGAACTTTAAAATTTATTGACTTATGAAACTAGACGGAAAAGTTCCTCAAGGGACCTTAGAAGAAAAATGGATTAACTATCGAGGCACGATGCCACTGGTCGGCCCCGGGAATAAAAAGAATATAGAAATCATCGTAGTGGGTACTGGCCTTGCCGGCGCTTCGGCGGCGGCCACGCTCGGTGAATTGGGATACAAAGTGAAATGCTTTTCCTTTCACGATAGCCCGAGAAGGGCGCACAGTATTGCCGCTCAGGGTGGCATCAATGCCGCCAAGAATTATCGCAATGACGGAGACAGTATATATCGCTTGTTTTACGACACCATCAAGGGGGGAGACTATCGCTCTCGGGAAGCAAATGTGCACCGCCTGGCGGAGGTCAGTGTTGATATCATCGACCAATGTGTAGCACAGGGTGTGCCTTTTGCCCGTGAATACGGGGGGCTTCTGTCGAATCGTTCTTTTGGAGGGGTGCTGGTCTCCAGGACGTTTTATGCTCGGGGACAAACCGGACAACAATTGTTGCTCGGGGCCTACCAGGCATTGTCTAAGGAAGTTGCTACCGGTAGCGTCGAAATGTATAATCGGCACGAAATGTTGGATGTCGTCTTGGTAGATGGAAAGGCGAGAGGGATTATCGCTCGCAATTTGTTAACCGGGGAGATTCAACGTTTTGGAGCCCACTGTGTGGTATTGGCCACTGGCGGCTACGGCAATGTTTTCTATTTGTCGACCAACGCAATGGGTTCGAATGTTACTGCGGCGTGGAAAGCCGTCAAACGGGGGGCTTTAATGGCCAATCCCTGTTTTACACAAATTCATCCAACTTGTATTCCGGTATCCGGTGACTACCAATCCAAATTAACCCTAATGTCGGAGTCGCTTCGGAATGACGGACGGGTGTGGGTGCCCAAGCATAAAGCCGACGTTGAGGCCATCAGAAATCGCACCAAGAAAGCAGTGGATATTGCCGAGGAAGACCGGGATTATTATTTGGAACGTCGATATCCCGCTTTTGGTAACCTCGTTCCCCGAGATGTGGCTTCCAGAGCTGCGAAGAAGGTATGTGATGATGGTTATGGAGTCAATTCCACTGGTCTGGCAGTCTTCCTGGATTTTACCTCTGCCATTAACAGGTATGGTACTTCTGCCGCACATGCGCAAGGTTTATCGAATGCTTCGGCATCAGAGATCAGCCGATTGGGTAAGGAGGTCATTGCCGAAAAATACGGCAATCTATTCCAGATGTACGAAAAAATCAGCGGCGAGAATCCCTATGAGGTACCCATGAAGATTTATCCCGCCGTTCACTACACGATGGGTGGGCTATGGGTCGATTATAACTTAGAAACGAATGTTCCCGGATTATTCGCAGTTGGTGAATGCAATTTCTCTGATCACGGAGCCAATCGACTGGGGGCATCAGCGCTAATGCAGGGACTGGCCGATGGTTATTTTGTATTGCCCTATACCATTGGAGACTTCCTGTCGAAGGAAATCCGAACGCCAAAAACGGACGTCAATGCTCCGGAGTTTGAAGATGCCGAAAACAATGTCAGAAACAGTCTGCAGCAGTTTGTCGATATCAAAGGAAATAAGTCCGTAGAAACTTTCCACCGTGAGCTAGGTAAGATTATCTGGGAGTACTGCGGAATGAGTCGAAATGCTGAAGGTTTGAAGAAAGCCCGTAAGATGGTCCAGGAGCTCAGAGCTGAATTTTATGAGAATGTCTTCGTACCGGGCGAAATAGACACTTTCAATCCGGAACTCGAAAAAGCAACCCGCGTGGCCGACTTTATCGAGCTAGGTGAGCTCATGATCGTCGATGCCTTAGATCGCAACGAGTCCTGTGGCGGCCACTTCCGCGAAGAATATCAAACGGAAGAAGGGGAGGCAACGAGAAATGATAAAGACTATCTCTATGTTGCTGCTTGGGAATGGCCAAACGTGGAAGAAGATCCGAAGTTGCACAAAGAAGAATTGGAGTTTAACAATGTTGAATTAAAAACTAGATCATATAAGTAAGTCGGTACGGAAGGCTTCCGCGACCATGGTGATCTATTATTAAGACTTAAAAATTCTGAAGAGATGAAATTGACCTTAAAAATATGGCGTCAGAAAAACAATAACCAAAAAGGTAAGCTCGAGACGTATCAGGTAGAGGCGGATGAGCACATGTCCTTTCTGGAAATGCTGGATGTTTTGAACGAAGATTTAATTACCGATAAAAAGGATCCGGTAGCATTCGAGCACGATTGCCGGGAAGGTATTTGTGGTGCCTGCAGCATGGTGATCAATGGACTACCGCACGGCCCCGTTCAAGGAACAACTACCTGTCAGCTTCACATGCGGCATTTTAAAGATGGCGATACCATCGTTATCGAACCTTTCCGAGCTAAGGCTTTCCCAATTGTCAAAGATTTGGTAGTGGATCGCTCGGCCTTCGACCGCATCATCCAGGCCGGAGGATATATTTCAGTGAACACCGGACAGGCGCCAGAGGCCAACGATATCCCGATCGGGAAAAATGTAGCTTCGCACGCTTTTGATTCTGCTACTTGTATTGGTTGTGGGGCCTGTGTTGCTGCATGCCCTAATTCTTCGGCGATGCTCTTTACTTCCGCCAAGGTTACTCATCTTGCATTAGTCCCTCAGGGGCAGGTAGAGCGCAGGGAGCGGGTACGTAATATGGTGAATCAAATGGATGAAGAAGGCTTTGGCGCATGCTCTAATGTAACGGCTTGTGAGGCAGAATGCCCCAAAGAAATCTCCGTGACAAATATCAACAAGATGAACAACGAGTTTATTCGGGCAATCTAGTTGTTCAAAGATGTTCCTTCCTTGAAATTTTTTTTTGAGGAAAAAACTCGTTAGATCCGGTCAAGTTTCCCTAAAGTGCAGATAATCTGCGTTTTAGGGATTCTTTTTTGCAACTCATTACCCGGGGTGAGAGATTAAAAGGTGTTCATACCTCTGAATACAAAGAGTATTGATTTTTTGATTTAAGTGTCTGTTTTTAAGTTTTTTATAAACTTTAATTTAGTAAATTTGAATAGGGTTCATGTCACAGAAATGGAAATTTGCATCCAATAAAAAGATCAAAAATGTAGACATTGCCAATGTATTAAAAATAAGAAGCCAAAATTTTCACCCTCCAATAAGTTAACAACTTCTTGCTTTTCATATATATCCAATCTGTCTGAAAATGCTATCGACTATCTAAAATGTCTTCTAATTCTCGACCAACAAACTATCGAACTTCACTTTTCCGGTTTTGTCAATTTCATCTGGATCTTTGATCCGAGCATTGACATTTTATCTAATCTTCGCCGGAGCACTATAACACTAACAATAGTCCTACAGGCAATTTCAACAAATTCACAACTTCACTTTGTGTTAGAGAACAGCTATTAGTTTGCATACTAATTGGCTCAGAACATTGGGAGCAAGGCTCCTTGTTTGTGCTGTATTAATCGTCTAGCTAAGCAATCTGTTTTTAACGCCTTTCAATTTTTTTTGGATATGAAAGTAACACTGACCTATTCAAGTGCCTTGCTATTTTTTGTCTTATTCTCCAGTAATCTCATGAGCCAGATTTCTGAAGAATGTAGTGCTCACATTTCTGATGATGCATTAATTGAAGAATATCGCTCCCATTTAGCTCCGATAAAAAATATGATAGCAATTCGTTCCGGCGAGGAACAGCATGATGTCCCAGTCTTCTTTACTGTATTGAGAAATGACGACGGTACAGAGACATTCAACGGCATCGATGCTGCCCCGGTCAGTCAGGAATTGATCGATCAGGCTTTGGAAAATGTCAATGAAATTTTCCAGCCGATAGGGTTCAATTTTGTGCAAGTGGGCGATCTGCATTTTATAGATAATACGGAAGTTCGAAAACTCATTGCTCCTTATCGTCAGTTTACCTACGTCAGCAGTGCGCTCAATATCGTGATTGGTGGTTTGATAAACAACGGAGTAAATGGGTCGGCGAATATGCCGAATGGTTTACCAGCTGATCGTAATTTCAGCAATACTTTGTGGTTGAGGAGCAGTAATGAGCTTTTAAATGCTACTTTTCCACATGAGTTGGGACATAGCTTTGGTTTGTTCCACACTTTTGAAGGAGCGAGGCTATACGATAATCCAAAAGACCCTTTGACCAATGTGCCCAACTCGGTGCATCGACATTCGGACAATCCCGATCGTAACAGCACCAACTTTTTTAAAAGAGAATTGGTGATTCGGGATAATGCCGTTGCCGGCGAGAAGAATTTTCCATTCTACAATGCGGATGTTGCGGGTGACTTCGTAGAAGACACACCGGCATCTTGCGCTACGTCTGCGAAAATGGATTTTCCCGATTGGAATGACCCGATGTGTAAGTCTTACAGTACCATGGGTAGCTGTTACAGCGGGTGCCTATATGATCCGGACGAGTGTATCTACATTGGTAATTATGTTGACTACAATGGAGATACCATCCAGAACGCGACGGTAATGGTGAGAAACTTCATGTCCTACACGGGTAAATGCAGGCAAGAGTTTACTCCCGGACAATACAAACGAATGTCTTTTTACCATCATATTTACCGGAGACGTCAATATAGTATGGACCGGGTTAACATCCAGGATTTTGTGCAATTGGAAAACAGTGATGCAGGTTTGGAAAACGTGAAGATCAAATTTCGTCACCCCGGTTCAGAACGCAGGCATTGCAATGCTACAACGAATTCAGAAGGAAAATTTCAAGGCATTCTATACGACGATGCAGTCATCGTGGAGAACATTGCCAAAATTGGGCGAACGGGTATGGAGGATTACGCAAAGGAAGAATGGTTGGAAGGGGTGGATATCCGTGATGTACTTTCGATCGTATACCACATCTACCATTACCGAAGATTGAATGGATACCGTCAGATTGCGGCAGATATTAATCGAGATGGACAAATTACCATCGATGATGCCTTGGCTCTTAGAGATATGATCATAGGAGAGAAGGAGTTATTTCCCAATTATGACACTCCCTGGTTGTTTATACCCGAGCAAATTGTCAACGAATATCAAAGGGCATTCCACAAAGACCCTTTTAACATGGCCATCGATGGCCAAACTTTTGAAAATGAGGTGCCATTTGTTCGTCCCGAATGGCTGCAAGTTATAGCGGATGGATTAGACGGACGTTCGGGATTTGATGCCGTCAAAATGGGAGATGTGGACGGGAGTATGATCGCCGCTCGCTTGGAGACTTTTGAATTTCGCGAATCATTCAGTGATTTTACTCCGGAGATTAGGGCTGCAATTGCCGACTTAGGCTTGGAAGAATTGCTTGGATTATCTGATACCGATTACGAAGAATACATTCCGTTGATCGATCATCAGTTCAACTGTTTCCCAAATCCGACGGCAGGCACATTTGATGTGGTCTTCGCAGCTGGACAGGCCTACGAGGGATTAATCAGAATTAATGATCGCTTTGGAAAAACCATTAAGGTAATCGATCAATCACTGAACAAAGGAGTCAATAAAATTACGATAAACGAGCCGGATCTTCCCGCGGGCCTGTTGGTGGTCACACTTACTGGTCAGGAAGGATCTTTCTCGCAAGAGATCATAAAAGTTAAGATGTAGTAATACATCATCATTCGGAGCATAAGGTTTTAATTATGCTGGAAAACCACAATTAAGAATTTCGGCTCCAATAATCAGCAAAAGCCATTTCACAAAAGCTTTGATTATTACCCCATTTACCAGTGGAGTAGTGCTTATGGGCTATCTATTTAACAATACAGAAAACCTGGTTATCCGGTTTTCAACCATAAGAATAATCAAGCTATCAAAGTCCAATTCTTAGTTATATAATCGTCATAATTGAATGTGAATCGGGGTGACAGTTACTGTCACTCCGGCTTTTCCACATTCACTTATTTTCAAGTTTTCATTAATTAATTTTTCTCAAAATTTTGCCTAATGAAATTAATTATTGTGACAGCGGTTATGTTTCTGAGTTATGGTGCTCAGAAGGTTATTGCTCAATGCAATCCTGACATCAAACCTAGTGCCAATTCGACGCTAAGTTATCAGGAGAGAGGTGATAATCGTTGCGAAGGGTTTTACACGGCCAAGATTGGGTTAGCCAATATGGAAGTAGTAAGTTTTACCCGGGGCAACTTCATTTTCGCTGCTGATTCGGAAGAAGTAATTACGATTGCTTCAAAGGAGAAAACGCCGGCTCCTTTAAACATTACGGCGTTGGGAATTCCCAAAGATCTGTTCTATCGCATGGATGCACAGATCTCTCCGGAAGGAGCTTCCCAGGTTTGGAAAGCTTCGGATGTGTTGATCAAAAACCCCCGGACGCAGTTGTCCAGGAATATTGGGGTTTTGGGCTATTATGAAGCAGATGACAAGAAGGTTTACACCCCTTTGTCTACTTCGACAAAAGTGGCGAAGTATGAATCTACTTCTCAGCCGATCATCAAGATCATTTGTAATTCCAGGGTAACGGATGTACGGTACAGCCTCGACAATGGAGAGGAAGTGAAATTATCCGGTGCCAGAAGAAATTACCCAAGTGGAATGCCAATTAAGATCCAGCTTCCTGAGAATCTAAAGGGAGAACATGTTATCGAAATTAAAGCACGCAAGTACAACAGCACGCAATGGGTCACTAAGCGGCTCAACGTGAAGGTCTAGCGTCTAGAACCGAATATGTACAACTAAATATCTTTAAATGAACATCGACCAACTTCGAAAGCTAATTGCTGAGGATCGAACATCGGAAGTCATCCATCATCTGGAAGAATGGGCAGCGCATCACAACCGGCAGGATATCTCGGATATGGCTGCCTTGCAGTATGCAAAACTAAGAGAACTGGAAGATAAAAGGCTTCAGTATACGGCATCCAACCAGGAGTTGGAAATTGCTACTGCAAGACTGCGTCGGTCTTTACTCGATATTGTTAATGAAACTCAGAATAAACGAAACAGTAGGAAGGCCAAGGCCGAAAGGAAAAGAAAGGTGCTCCTACCACTGCTGGTAGCAGTAATCAGTATCGGACTATTGGCAGCCGCATTCACGCCCGTGCCAACGGTCGATTTGGCAATTACGGCAGATGTGGATTATCTCCAGTTTCGGCTTTTAGAAGATGCAAACATTGATTTCGATTTATACCTTGAGCAATTCGAAGCTTATAATTTGAATCGGGCAGCAGGATTAGGTAGAGTGTTCAAAGCTACGGAGTATGAACCAGTGGACCTAATCGCTGCCGGTGATTCTTTGAAGTTGGATCGATTGGAATTGCAGGCTTTTGATAAGATCGCATTCACCGCTATGGAAGACGAATTGCAGCTGAGCCTGCTCGAAGGCCAAATTGAGGAGGGCAAACTGGAGCTGAGCAATGCAGAAATATTTGTAGATCCCATTGGCTGGGATACCACCATTCAAGTTGGTACGGAAGGGCCTCCCCAAATATTTACTTTCAATTCGTCTACGGCATCGGAGTTTCGTTTTCTCGGATGTCCTCCTTGTGGAATCAATTTTGAGCGATTGCCGATCGACAATATGTTCTTTGCCTATGAGAAGTCGATCGAGCAAAGTGTTCTACAGTCGGCCATATTATCCGGCCAGGTTGGGTTTGGAAACATTGTGGATTCGCTGGAGGAACGAGAGTACCTTGCGGTTGAAGGACTCGAAAACGGCCTGATTTCCTTTGGTAAGGATGGCGATAATATTTCCTTTGAATTGACCGGTAAGGCAAAAGATGTAAGAGCGGGATATGCCGGGCAAATCAATTCGATTAAACCCACGCTCTTGTTGAATTTTTATCATAATCAGCGCACGGTCTTTTACCTTCTGGCGGCTTTTTGGTTGGTTAGCGTCATGTGGGTTATCCGTCGTTTGTTCTTATAGACTTGTTTTTGGAATTGAGTTTTGAGAGGTTCATCTATTGCTTCTATTGCTTCTATTGCTTCTATTGTTTCTATTGTTTCTATTGTTTCTATTGTTTCTATTGCTTCTATTGCTTCTATTGTTTCTATTGCTTCTAATTGCTTCTAATTGCTTCTATTGTTTCTATTGCTTCTATAGCATCCACAGTAGCAATAGCGTCTATAGCATCCACAGCATCCCTAGCATCCAAAGTTCAAAACAGAACCCATAGTCATTTCGGTGACGCCAGGCACTTGTCGCTTCGAGTAAGTTGGTGCCGACTGATTACGCTATATACCAAAATGAGTTAAGGAGATTATGCAAGGTGGTGGTAAATGGATGATCAAAAGAATTTCCAGGAGTTTTCGACTATGGAATTTTTACACATCGAAAACCAATACTGTTGAAATAGGCATTGGGGATGCTGTTGTATCGTAGGCCTACCCGACAAATCCAAGCAAAGTTGTACCAGGATCCCCCTCGGATACTACGGTAGTTTCCTTTCAATGGTCCTTTGGGGTTATTGGTGTCTCCCGTCGTGTAAAAATCACTACCATACCAGTCATTACACCACTCCCAGACATTACCGCTCATATCGTAAATGCCCAGTTCGTTTGGGCTTTTTTGGCCGACGGGGTGAGTTTGTCCATCGGAATTAGAGACAAACCAGCCAACGTCTTCCAATTTTTCTGCACCAGCGTATTGGGTAGCCGTTGCCAAGTGGCCACCCCGTGCCGCGTATTCCCATTCAGCCTCAGTGGGAAGTCGATAGGTGTACCCCGTTTTTTTAGTTTTCCAGCGGCAAAAGGCATTCGCTCCATTCCAACTGACCCCTACTACCGGGTGATCTTCAAATCCCCTGACGGCTGCATATTTGCCGTTGATCATTTCTATTCTTAGAAAGTCTGCTTTTTCATTAATCCAGGTCTTTCCTTCTTCTTCCCGGTTTCCTTCTTCGTTCAGGAATTCTGCAAATTGTTGATTGGTAACCTCAAAGCGACTGATAAAGAAGTCGTCGAGGAACACTTCATGGGCAATTTCATTGCGGTCGCAGTTGATTTGTTCTTCGGTACATCCCATGATGAACTTGCCCGATTGTACAAAGATCATCTCGCCTTCGGTGACTGCCCCTGACTGGGCTTCGTCCATCTCCGGGTTTTCGGCAATGTTAGGTGCAGGTTCGATGGTTGACGGATCGTCTGAAGTACGTTCCTGAATGGCTTCGTAATCGAGCCCTGCAAGGTCCTCGTCAGGTTGCTCTTTGTTTTGAAGCCTGGCAATGAAAATATCCGCCAATTCAGCATTGACCCCATTGGGATACTGTCGTGTATAATTGCGGTAAGCGGCAATCGTATTCTTTTGTTTTGCCGCCTTCCAGGTGAGAAACTCCAAGTAGTCCTCATCCTGCTCGTGGTGGTTGCTGTAGTCTTGCTTTTTGGCCGATTGAAGAGTGAAATAATTGTAGCGATCTCCATTGATCACTTGGCGGACAGTACTAAGGTCGATCGCTCTAGCCTGCACACCGTCCTGCTCAATGATCAGACCAATGATGCCGTCACCGTTGATCAACGGCGCGCCTGAACAACCCGGTTGAATCCCGATGATGTCGGCATAGAGATTGCCTACATTAATCCGGTTGATTTGGCCTGGGAGAGAGATCACCCAGTCCTCGTTTCGACCAATGAAGCGTACGTCTTCATAGATGGAAGCATTGAAATCGACGCAATTGATTTCCCAGTCAGAACCCACCGGAAAAGGGGCTTCCAGCAACGCAAGGTCATAATCTTCGAAAAAGGAGATCATAGTAGCATTGTAGATCCGACGGTCTGAATAAAACTCTACTCCGATAGCCGGAGGATTGGTGTCGAAATATTTGCCGAGAATGACGTGCGCAGCAGTGGCCAGATACAAGCGGTCTTTATTTTCACCAATGATAAAACCAAATCCATTTTCAGCTCCCGAAACTTTCACCACATTAGATTTCAATTCTTCGAGCCATTCAAGATTCATTTGGCTTTGCATGATTTGGGGTAGGAGGACGAGGATTAATCCTGTCTTGATTAATTTGCGTAACATTTTTTTAGCCGAGTTTTGGTTTGTGGACGGGCGTCCAATACAAGCATTTAACGGTTTTACGTTATTCCTACATCACTGTTCCAAATTCTTTAATATGAATCTGTCACGAGAGGTTGCGGAGAGCAGGTTTTTTAATTAACTTTGTATTTCAAAGTACTTTTATATGAAAAACCTATCTTCTTTTACCATTGGTATTATCGGATTAATAATCGTCAGTGTTGTCAGTGCCGTATATTCAACGACAACCTTTTTCGAGCCGGATCTTCCGCTGAGTTTTTATCATGGTTTGATCGGAGGTGTGATCATGGTTGTGCTGGTCTTGCGCCGGTTGGTGAGTAAGAAAACCGTCAGCCGGGTGGAGTGGCTTTCCATACTAGGACTTTTTACCATCAATTGTTTTACGCTGAGTAACGACATGGAATTGTTTTCTCCGGCGGCAATTTGGGTTTATGGTGGTCTGGGGGCGATGTTTGTGCTCCGTTTTTTTTACGACAACTGGATAAACCCTCCAATTTGGCTGAGTATTGCCACTTACTTCTTTACGGGGCTTGGTTTGGTCATTTCGCTGTATTATACAGTATACATGATTCCTTTGACGGGGATCGGGGTAGCAGGAATGGCTATTTTAGGGATTGGTGTTCACGTCTTTATCCCCATAATGCTTACGATAACCTTAATCGTTTTTTTGAATCGCGACCGGCCGAAAGGATATGAGCAAGTGGTTTTGGGAGTTGGAGCCGCCTTACCGATTTTAGCGGTCATCATACTATCCGTAAAATGGCACCAAGTGAATCGATTGATTGCCGAGGCCCCACTCGAACAATCGATGTCAGAAGAGCTACCCCGTTGGATCAGTATCAGCCAGCGTATCCAATCTGATTTTATGACTCGCACCAAAATTATTGGAGATTTCCGATATGACTTTACCGACCTGAATCGTTGGGGACTCTTCTCTTTCTCGGGAAATGGAGCTGCATTCGATCAGGGGCGTATCCACGATCCGGTATTAAATGTTGCTCATCTAATTGCCGGACCTTCCGGCTTGACGGAAGATGATCGACTTAAATTATTGCGGACTGCCCTTAACGCGAGGCATTTGACGGAGCGAAAACTTTGGACCGGACGAGATTTGAGTATTAGTGATATCCAGACCGAGATAACGGTGTTTCCCGAATACCGGATAGCTTATACTGAAAAAACATTCCTGATTAAGAACAATTCGTGGGAGCTAAACCAGAGCCAAGAGGCACTTTTTACCTTCTACCTTCCGGAGGGTTCTACCTCCAGTAGTATGTCGCTTTGGGTGAATGGAGAAGAAAGGCGCTCCAGATTGACCACCCGCGAAAAGGCTGATCGAGCCTATCGAAGGATCGTCGGAATAGATAGACGAGATCCTGCATTATTGCATTGGCAGGAAGGAAACCGATTGACATTGACCGTATTCCCGTGCACGCCGGCTGAAGAGCGAAAGGTGAAAGTGGGATTCACGATACCACTTCAGGAAGGTGAAGACGGCCTTTCCTACCGCAGTGTATATTTTGAAGGACCTAGATTGAGTGGACAGGAAGAAATAAAACTAAATATTGGCACAGAAGCCGCCATGAAGGAGCTACCAAGCTGGCTCCGGGCGGAGGGTAACGGCAATTTTTCCTATCGCGGTAAAGCTCGGATGGATTGGGAACTGGGTTTTGCAAAACTTCCAATTCCCCCGGAAACGTTTTCCTTCAATAACAATTGCTATCGCATGGAAACTGCTGAAACGGAAATGCGATCTTTTCAGCCTGAGAATATTTATCTAGACATCAATGCCAATTGGGAAAAGAAGGAATTCGAAGCCATCTGCCGTCTATTCAAAGATCAAAAAATTTATGTCTATGACAAGGGGTTTCGAGCATTGACAGACCAAAATCGTCGGCAATTGTTCCGGCGGCTCCAGAATTTGAGATTTTCCATTTTTCCCATTGGTAAGATACCGGAACCCGAACGGCAACTCCTGATCACCAAATCTTCGCGAGCCACACCATTCTACTCGGATCTCAAAGGTGTGAAAGGATACTTTGATGGGATAACGAATACCCCATTTCAGTTGCGGTCCTTTAGTTTAAGTAATAACATTCCTGGTTATATGCGCCATTTCATCTATTCGGGCAACTGCCAGGTTCGACCGGTAGACCTAGCTGGGCTAAAGTATTACGTCGAAAATTCCGGTTTCCCGGATTACAAGATCGACTCAACGAGCACCGTTGTCGAGGAAAGTGGGGTTCGGATCAGAAAGGAGCTTGGTTGTGGCGAAAAAGGAGAGGCACCGGATCATCTGCTAAGGCTTTATTCTTACAATAAGATTTTGGAACGACACAGCCGGCAGTCTAATGGCCCCGAAGTTGATCTAATTGGCGAAGCCAATGAAGCCTTTGTCGTGAGTCCGGTATCCAGTTTGATTGTGTTGGAAACCCAGGCAGACTATGAGCGGTTTGACATCGACGTGAACGACAGGAGCTTGAAAAACGCGGCGATAAAGAGTGATGGGGGAGTACCAGAGCCTCATGAATGGGCGATTATTCTCGTTTGTACGGGATTGATCTTTTTTACTTATCGACAGAAATTGTTCGTATAAGCATGAAGACAAAACAGCTCCTATACGGCGCTATTGCCATTGCAGTCTTACTATTGTCCGTTCCATTTCTACGGGCATACATCGTCTGGTCAGTTGGCCAAATCTTCTACTTTGTTTTGGCCATACTTTCCATTCATGTAGTAGAAAAAGGCCGGGGCAGCACTCGTTTTGGTTGGTTGAGTATGCTTTTACTCATCGCCTTCCTTGGCTTGAAGGTCAAAGTTCTTTTTTTAAGTTCCCTTTTGTTCTTTTTATTATTTGTTGGGGAGCAGGGGTGGGGTAGACTGAATAACACCCCCTTATTTGCGGCCATCCTGGTGGGACCCGCAGGCCAATATGTTCTCAATACTATGAGCTTTCCGGTACGCCTTGAATTGACGAGTAGTGTGGGAAAAATGTTGAGCAGATTTTACCCCGAAGTATCTACCAAGGGAAATATGATTGATTTTTCCGGCGTCGAATTCATCGTGAGCGACGCTTGTTTAGGACTCAGTATGTTTCAGTCTGCTTTGATGATGACCCTGTTTCTAATTGGTTATTACGAAAGGCAAAAGGCGATCCACTTGCATTGGTTGGGGATCGGTTTTTTCCTGGTATTGGCTGGTGTCCTTGTTTTAATAGCAAATTGGGTACGGATCTTGTTGACAGTATTATTTAAGTCGATGCCGGATACTTTCGGACATGAAGTGATCGGAATCATTTGCTTGGCGGCCTATGTCTTGATCCCCATATTGTGGATCATCAAGAAAATGGGACCAATGTGGGTGAAGAAAGTTGTAAAGGAAAGGCCCGTTAGTCCTTTTTCACTGCCAATTGCAGTTCTATTGGCTTTGGGCATCGCCTACTGTACCTTTAGCTTCGATCGATTGGAGAGGACGGCGATGGACCAAACCGTTGAAAAGTTGGTGGTAGAGGGATACGAGCGGAAGTTGTTGGATAGTGGCATTTTACAATTTCTGGGTGACTCTTCGCTCGTATACGTAAAGCCTGGCGTGCCGGTCTTTGCCTCTGATCATAATCCGAAAATTTGCTGGCGAGGCAGTGGTTACGAATTCGCCGGTGAGTATCTGGGTGACGTCGATGGACAAAGCGTGATATTTAGTCAGCTAGTGACTCCAGACGGGCAAACGTGGTATTCCTGTTGGTGGTACGATAGTGGACTTGAGCAAACGACCAGTCAATGGGCGTGGAGATGGGGGACGATGACGTCGAGAAAGCCGTATCGATTGATCAACATTACTGCGGAAAATGAGCGTCTTCTAAAGCTTGAAGCTAAAAAATGGATGACTATTATGAAGTATTTCCGGGATTGAATTTTTTGAAATATTGCTGGTATTTCCTCATTTTCTGTTGTTCGGGCTGTAAGCCAAGTGTGGAGCAAGTTGGTTTTGCTGAACCCGTGTCTTCACTTTTCCCCTGGGAAATTAGAAAATACCAGTTTCGAGATAGCCATCAATTTTTAGGATGGGCACCGGAAGACTCCGCTGTCTTATACCGAAATGGTCGCCGGATCTATAAACTGACCCGGCCCGGGGAAAGACCTATACTACAGCATCAGCTTAAGCGCGATCCCGCTTACCTCGCCTTGGGGAGGGGAAATGCAAGTGCCAATCTGTTCTATACTTTGGACCAAAATGGAGATGAAAGGTACCGGTTGTATGATCTCGATGGCCCGATTACTCGCCGAGCACACAGAACAACATCTCCGGTAGTTAGCCCCAAGGGCAACTACTTGGTTTATAAATCCAATCGACTGCAATCAGATCGGATTGACCTATTCCTTCAGTCGCTTTCAAGTAGAAAAGAAGCTCAGTTGATCTTAAGCAATATTACCGACCGGGGAGAAATCCTCGATTGGAGTGATGACGAATCCTCTTTGTTGATCCAAAAGTCAATTTCCAACAATCATTCCGAACTGATGTCTTTTCACCTGCCATCCGGCAGGTTACAAACGGTCGGTTTTTCGGACCAGGTGGATTACTCTTCAGCCCGCTTTGTCCCAAAAGGAGACCAGGTGATATATGCTGCAGCAGCGACCGGAGAGTGGAAAAACCTCTTTTCACTTGACCGGTATTCGGAAGAAATATTGGAACTGACCCCCGGCTTGGAAGAAGAAGTCACTGAAATCGACATAAGCCCGGATGGCAGTACTTTGGCCTTCGTGACTCTACGGGAAGCCCGCCATCTGCTTTACCTGATGGATATGAAGAGTCACTCCTACCAACGGATTGAAAAAGTTCCGACCGGATTGTTACGAGGGTTGAGGTTTGACAGCAGTGGCCAACAAATCGGCTTCTCCGTCCGGACCCCGCTTTCGCCAGAGGAGGTTTACAGTTATACTCTAGAGACTCAAGAGCTCATCAGGTGGACGACGAGTAGCCCATTAGACAGAGAGGCCAGACGGCGTACTACTCCTGATCATTTTTACTTCCCGTCTTCCGATTCTCATAACGACGACTCACTCCAAACTCCGGGATTGGTCTATTGGCCAAGGATACAGCAAAAATCACATCCGGTCCTCATTGATCTTCATGGAGGCCCCGCCGAACAGGCTTATATCCATTACAATCCCTGGCACCAGTATTTGGTCAATGATCTCCACATCGTACTGGTGCGCCCTAATTTCACGGGATCTTCCGGTTATGGAAAGACCTTTATGGCCTCCGACGATCTGCAACAAAGAGAAGTGGCAGTGAAAGATATTGGAGCACTCTTGTCCTGGATCGCAGCTCATCCCATGCTAGATGGAGAGAGAATCCTGGTTAGTGGTGCTTCTTACGGCGGATATTTGGCCCTCGCTGCCGCCATCCAATATCCAGAAAGGGTAAAAGGGGTTATCACAGGTTTTGGGGTAGCCGATTGGACTCATTTTTTGGAGCATACCAGTGATTATCGAAGAGAATTGAGAAGAATGGAATTTGGCGACGAACGGATTCCGGAAGTGCGGGCTTATCTAGAGAAAATATCGCCGATCAATGATTTGGAAAAGATACAGTGTCCCATTTTATTAATGGCGGGATACAACGATCCCCGTGTGCCTTTTTCCGGAAGTGAAGCCCTGGCCAATGGCCTCCGGCAGCACGATAAACCATTTCAGGCCATTTTTTTTCGGAACGAAGGTCACGGCGTTCGAAAACCGTCGAATGTAGCGATCAAATTGAATGCAGAGATCGATTTTATTAAAAAAAACTTATTCTTTTAGACCATATCGTATTTGGGGGCATCTAATGGATAAATGCATGTTATGTTCCGGATCGCAATCCTACTTATTTACATCATTCCACAATTTGCACACAGTCAAGGGACGGACCTTTTAGATAGTTATACGGATTCTGTATTCTCAGAGGTGCTGAATGAAAATAGGGTGTTTTACATCTCCCTGCCGGAGAACTATGATGAAGGAACGGACCGGTACCCGGTGCTCTATTTGACCGATGGCTATCAGTTTGGGTTCGTTGCGGGGATGGTGCGCCAATTGTCTTCGGCCGGAAAAATAATGGATATGATTGTGGTTGGGACTTACCAGACGAATCGCAACCGGGACCTCAGTGCGCCGAGTCCCTTTGATCAAACAAATCCCAATCGTGGAAATGGGGGCCGATATCTGCAGTTTCTGAATGAGGAATTGAAACCACACCTAGACAATAAGTACCGAACCAATCCACTAGCTATTCTATCCGGGCATTCCCTTGGCGGTGAGTTAATGTTGTATGCACTTCGAAACCACCACGAAGACTTCCGGGCTTTCATTTGTCTAAGTCCCAGCCTGGGCAGAAACAATGCCCATGAACTAAAAGAACTCGAAGTGTTTTTCGAGGAGCACTCCGAGTTGCCCAATCTCTTTTATTTGGCAATTGGAGATGAAGGAGGACACACCTATGATGGGACGCAAAAGCTAAAACAACTCTTACAAACGAGCGCACCTGCCGGACTGCATTGGCTGAGCGAAAGGTTTGCCAGCGAAAATCACTTTTCTATCCCCGTGAGGGGACATCTGGCTGCTTTTGACTTCATTTTTCATGATTATTACTTGCCCAATCACTATGGCATCAAGGAGTCGCTCCAACTGATGGAAAAACAAATGGAGAAGACCGGTAAAAAATTGGGGATCGAGCTGAAATTACCGGCTGCCTACTACCTGGATTTCGTACGCAAATTGATCTCCGAACGAGAGTATGATTGGGCTCTTTGGGAATTGGATAACCGTTACCTGAATCAATTTCCGGATTCGGTGGATCGCCTGCACCTCAAAGGGGAAATACTGCTACTACAGGGCAAAACCGAAGACATCCCGGCAATTAGTCGGGATATATTAGAGCGGGATCCGAACGACGAACTCGCCAAGTTATGGCGAGCAAAATTTGGTGAATGAGGCTTTATTAATTATTTGGCCCTCAACACAATCTTCTTTTCCTGGCCTTCTTCAATGGTGAATAAGACCGGGTCATACTGACCTTTCCTGCTCCATCCCTCAATTTTGTAATTACCCGGTTGCAGAGGTATCTGGGTGCCGCTGGTAACGTATTTGGTGCGATTGCTTCCATCCCGGCCCAGCCACATACGGTCATCTTTATCGCGACTGCCATCCGGTTTTTGGTACTCAAAAGTGACGTGCCCGCACGGAATGGTGATTTCGTATTTGCGATCTTCTTCGGAGAGTTCAATGCCTTTTGCAACATAGTCACCCAATTCATCATACATCCAAACATCGTACTTCCCCGGTGGTATCTTGGCACCATTACCAATGTGAGCGGAAGCAATTTTTTCTCCATCCTGGTGGAGGTCCAGGTTTTTGCGAAATTGAGTTTTTGAGCCGGATGCAAACATGTGTACATAGACGCGAATGATCGGGCGCAGGTCGAAGGTTACTTCTTTTCTTTCTCCCGCCTTGATTTCGACCGTTTGGGAAAGCTCATTAAAATCGTCCGCTTTCGACCGTATTTCATATTCGCCTTCGTCAATGTAGACCTCGTCCATCCAACGAAAGTGAAATTTTTCTTCCCCATTTTGAAAGACGTAGACGTGACCTCCACGCACCTTTTCTTCTTCCCTCAAAAAGGTAGTACTGAGTCTGGCGGGAACGGAAATCGTGAAATCTACATTGGTTCGCCCTACGGCAGCCACCTCGACCTCTTTTTCGACTGGGGCATAGAGCGTGCCGTTCCGGGTTCTGATACCCGCTTTGATGGTGTAGGTCCCTGCCGGTACCTGATGATTTCCTTCGCTACTGATCACTTGTACTTTTTCGCCATTTTGGTATAATTCGCCATCGATCTTATGTTGGTTGCCCTCGGCATCTTGTCCTTTAATGTTGAGCGCTGCAAAAACCGACGTTACGGGAGGTTTGGATTTGACTTCTTCCAAAACTTCGATGAGGTCTTGTGCCGATTCGGCATCTTTAAACTTTGTGTCTGCTACTTCCGAGATGCACTCTAGAGCGGTCTTTTCCTTTTCCTCCAATCCCAGACCTACGACGTGCACAGCGATCTCAATATTCTTTTCTTTCCATTCGCGCATGAGTGCACAAGGGTCTTCATCACAAGTTTCAATACCGTCGCTGATCAATACGATCCGGCCCGGGCGATCTCCAAAATCGGAAAGAGCTTGTTTGAAGCTGTAGGAAATTGGGGTTTTCCCAACGGGCTTTATTTTGTTGATTTTATTCTTTAGGGCGGCTGCTACCTCTTCTGGCGAGCCGAAAGGAATGAGCAACTCCGAGTCGCGACAATCTCCTTTTTGGCGATGACCGTAGACCCGGATGGCCAACTGTTTTCCATCGAAATCACTGCCAACGAAATCGAGTAATACTTTTTTCGCAGTCTCTATTTTGTAGCTGTTGTCGGCCAACCTGCCCCACATGGAGCCGGAAGCGTCTAAGATGAGGTAGATGCCCTCTTGCTGTGGTGTGGTCTGGGCTGATAATGAAACCAGACAAAGTATCGTGATGGCAAAAAATAAAGTGATCCTTACCATGAGTGAGTTTTTGTTTGTCGTGATGTAATGTTCACAAATATAACAATGTGAATGCAAATTGCACCTATCAGAAATCCCCATAAAAGACCTGAAAGCAGGGTAAGCGCAATTTGTTCCGCCACAGGTCTACGACCTGGTTTCTGTCGTCTAAAACAAAATCGATATGGTACTTACCCTTGATGAAGTCGGTATAGAACTCCTCTTTGACCGTAGCGTCTTTGCGGGTGTCGCCTTCGGGCCTCATTTTCAACAAATCGTAGGGGATCTGGTGTCTGGCCAGCCACTGCTCCGTTTTGGTACGATAGGTATCCAGGCGACCGGATAGCAGTAAAATCTTAGCACCAGAAGCTGCCTTGAGCTTTACCAAATTGGCCACGGGTCGATTCAATTCGTCCTGATCACAGTTTTCTGCTACAAATGGATTTCGACCATTCAGCAGCGCCAGGGTGCCGTCCAAATCACAAATAATGGCTGGTGGTAATTGAGGGTCTTGTTGGACGTAATCAGAAAAAGGGTCGAAGAATTGTCGGTTTAGTTTGTGGATGACGGTGGCTCCTACCGGTTTTTCACGTTTGGCGTCCCTTTCGATACAAACTTCCACCGGGGTATTCATTGCTTTTGTTTCGACCCTAACTGAGTCAGCATGTTTGGTGTTGAACTCTTGGACCAGCTGTCGAATGCGGTTTTCATTTCTAACGGATAGATTCAGATCATCGATGATGACGTGTTTTCCTGCCTCCAGGGCCTTGGTGATCAAAACATCCCGAATTTGCCGTACGAACTTTTCATTGCCACGACTAAAATGGCCACCATCAAACATGGCTCGAAGGTCATCGCGGTTGATGCGCTTATAGGCATTGGGGTTTTCTTTGACTAGGTTTTTTGCGTAGGTAGACTTACCGCTTCCCGGAAGCCCTTTCATGATGATTACTCTTTTCATGGTTGTTTTGGTTAAGGAGTTGAGAATGGTTTGGAATGCTTGGGGCGAATTGCCTTCCAGATGATCTCATCGTAGTTTTTGCCATCAAGCATGTTGAATAGTACTCCGGGGAACTGACACTCCTGAAAATAGAGAGCGGTATCCTTACGGGTAGCAAGAATTTTGAATTCCTGTTTGCAGATGTGTTCAATATTGGCAAATTCGGTCAACAACTCCGCTCGGGTTTGTTTTACCCACTCATAGAATTCATCCGGCACTTTTTCGATCAATTCATGGAGGGCATCTCCCGCCTTTAGGTTTTCCCAGATCGTAACGTTGGAAACCTGTGTAACAAGGCGATGGATGCGAATGTATTCCGTGAATTTGACTTTGTATCGGAGTCCGCTGGCGAAACGAATGACAAACCCCTCACGGTTGACTTCCTCCCGATCTTTCAGCGTATGGATGTCCTTGACCCCATTGTATTTTCGAACGACCGGAAACCCCATGCTGTTCAAAGGGGCTTCAACGCCGGTGGCAGTATCGATGATGGCCAATAGAATGATGTCTGTTCGGTTGCCATAATCGACAACGATTCGATTGCCTGGGTAAATGATCTCAAAAAGATAGGTCTTCGATCGATCCAAGGCAGGAATCAGGTGGCGATATTGGGCATATAAGATTTCGTTAGCTACTGCCGATTGTTCGCTTTGAAAGGAACCTCGGGTTGCTATAAACGGCTGATCTCCGATCCAATAAAGGATGCCCAAAGATCCATCCAGTTTCTCGAAGACTTCAAAGGCTTCATTGGGAATCAACTGATCGTCCCGTTCGCCAAGGTTGAAGAATTTTGGTAGTGGACGAGCCACGATTTTGTTGTTTTTATCCAAAATGAGCCCTCTGCAACTCAGGGTAATGTGATCCCAAATTCCTTCGTACTGTGCCTCCTGGGTATAATTGTATATGAACAGGTCGTTTTTTGGATGCTTTTGCACCCGAATCCACCCGGCATCGATATGGTTATCCAATTCTTTTTTTGTGAACACGATCTTTCTTTTTTCTCAAAAACCGGCATGCTGCAGATCTCACTGCGACATACCGGTGCTTCATCATTTTGAAAAGATATCTCTCAGTTGATCTACAATTTGAGAGCTACCTGACAATGAAATACTATTGATCTTTTCCGCTATCTTTTCTACGTATTCCATTTCCTTTAATTTAAACAACATTTGATTGTCCTCCATCATTTTGGCGGTATTCATCAAACTTCTGGTAGCAGCTGCTTCCTGCCGCCTGGTGATGATATTGGCCTGCGCCTGCTTCTCGGCGATCAATACCCGGTTCATGATGTCCTTGATGTCGCCGGGTAAAATAATGTCCCGAATACCGGCATGAATCAACTGGCATCCAATCGTTGTCAGTACGGAGGGGAGATGTTGTATCATAAAATCTCCAACTGCCGTTCTGTTAGCCAGTAATTCATCCAGCGTGAGCGTACCGAGATATTCGCGCAAGGCCAATTGAGTAAGAATGTACAATTGCCGATCGTATTCTTTGGTCTCGATCATCGCCTTTTTGATGTCATCGATTTTATATTGGAGATAAAAATTGACCCGGATGGCGGCTCGATCTTTGGTCAGAACTTCTTGGCCGGAAATTTCTACCTGCTGTTGTCTCATGTCGGCTTTGCGAATCGTGACCTCCTTGCGGCTGTTCCAAAAGAAATATTGGCCGGGAATCAATTGGCGATCGCATTCACCATTGACGAAAAGCAACCCCTTCTCAAATGATTCGATGATGAAGGACGTACAGTAGTTTGCCAACTCCCCGTCCAACTCTAATACATGCCTATCAATCTCCTCAGCAACCTCAATGTTATCGAGGTCGATTACTTTAAACTGATGTGTGACAACGCTCTTCCAAAAGAGGTGTTTGCCTGAACCCAGCATTTGGTGATAGTTGTGATCGCGATAGTGAAGGGCAATTTCGTTGTCCTGAAGTTCCACTATCTCGACGAGGTGCTTAAAGGCCTCATCTTCCAAAAGGATATTGGGGTTGCAAGGAGCCACAAAATCCTTGGTTTTATCATAAATCCGGACTTGGTCGAGCAACCAAACCCAATGAAAGCCTTCCTCCATTACTTTGATGAAGTGGCCGTTCCTGAATACCAGGCCTACCGAGTGTGCGTGAATTCGTATTGGTTTCATGGTAAATCATTTTCATGTCTTTTAAAAAAATGAAGGCTGCAAAAACAGATCCCACTATCCGCAGCGGAAAAGCTGTTGCGTCAAAGTCTCCACTTGGAGGTCCTGCAAGCTTTCGTAATTCGAGCGGGCAGGATGTCCGAGCTTCAAATTAGACGGAATCCCAGTTTTACAAAGCTTTAGACAGATTGCCGATTCATTTCCATGGTGGCAGGAAATGTTTTCACAACCTCATTCGATCATTTTTTAGGAAGTGACCCTCTTCCGGATATTGACCTTCTCCAAAGAAAGGTTCACTGCTCTGCCACTGAGCTACTCCTCCGGGAGGAGAGAAGGATTCGAACCCTCTGACCCGTGAATAAACATCACCGCAGTTGATTGAAAGGAAAGCATACCGGCGATTAATTTCACTACCAGCACTATGGAGCCATTCAGAAACCCACATCAGGGTCCTTAAAATCAACTTTCAGTTTCTTTTGCACCTGCGTTTTTGAAAGAACTATGCTTTTGTTGATACAAAGTTGAGGGCTTACTACGCAGCCTAACTGCGTAGTACAAAAAAAGCCCCGTGTCGATCTCGAAATCGACACGGGGCTTTTGGCCACCAGTTGGATGGAACTAAATATTAACTTCCAAAATCATCGAAAGCAATATTTTCTTCCGGTACTCCGAGCTCATCGAGCATCTTGAGTGCCGCGGCCAACATCAGTGGAGGTCCACAAAGGTAGTATTCCACTTCTTCCGGCTCCGGGTGATCCTTTAGGTACTGATCGTAAAGCACCTGGTGAATGAAACCAAGGAAACCTTCGCCCTTTTCGTCGTGGATATTGTCTTTCAGTGTCCAGCCATCTATTTCTTCAGCCATCTTCTTGTCGGAGAGGGCAATGTAGTATCTGAAGTTGTCGTAATCTTTTTCGATGTCCGTGAAATCTTCAGTGTAGAAGAGTTCTGCTCTTGAACGTCCGCCATACCAGTAACTGACCTTGCGGTCTTTGGTCTTCAGGGTATGGAACAGGTGAAAAATATGGGAGCGCAGAGGAGCCATACCTGCCCCACCTCCAATGTAAACCATTTCCTTTTTGGTCGGCTTGATGAAAAACTCACCATAGGGTCCCGAAATGGTTACCTTGTCTCCTGGTTTCTGATCAAATACGTAGGAAGAACAAACCCCTGGATTAACGGGCATCCAGTCGTTGTTTTTACGATCCCACGGTGGAGTAGCAATCCGAATATTCAACATGACTATATTCCCTTCTGCAGGGTGGTTGGCCATGGAGTAGGCGCGGAATTGCTCTTCGTCGTTCTTCATCTTCAGCGGCCAAAGGTTGAATTTATCCCAATCCTTTTGGAAGGCATCCGGTGCTTTGCCCATTCTAGGGTGAGAAGTGATGTCGAAATTTTTAAAGTCGACCTCTACCTCAGGAACATCGATTTGAATATATCCACCGGATTCGAATTCCAGGATTTCACCTTCGGGCAACTTGACCACGAATTCTTTGATAAAAGTGGCAACGTTATAATTGGAAACCACTTCACACTCCCATTTCTTGATACCGAAGATCTCTTCCGGAATGCGGATTTTCATGTCTTCCCGCACCTTTACCTGGCAGGCCAAACGCTTGTGCTCTGCGACTTCTTTTCTGGTCAAGTGGTTCAATTCGGTAGGGAGCACATCTCCTCCGCCCTCATCAATGTGGCATTCACACATGGCGCAAGTACCACCACCTCCACAAGCGGAAGGAAGAAAAACGCTCTTATCCGACAAGGCAGATAAGAGAGAGGTTCCCGGTTGTACGAGGAGTGGGTTTTCTTCATCGCCATTCACAATGATCTTCACATCGCCCTGCGGTACCAGTCGCTTCCGGGCTGCGATCAGCATCATGGAGAGCAGCAGGATAACGGAGGTGAAAACTAAAATTGCAAATAATACTATCATTATCGTAAGATTAAATCTGAACTGCTAATTTGAAAATGCTGCCGGATCGATACCCATGAGGCTCATGAAGGCCATTCCCATCAATCCGGTGAGAATAAAGGCCATTCCCAGTCCTCTCAAAGGTCCGGGTACATTTGAATAACGGATCTTTTCGCGAATTGCAGCCAAGGCAACAATGGCAAGGAACCATCCAAATCCACCACCTAGACCGAATGAAACAGCTTCAGCAAAATTGTATTCATTGGAAACCATGAAAAGCGAACCACCAAGGATGGCGCAATTCACTGTGATCAGTGGTAGGAAAATACCCAACGCACTGTATAGTGAAGGAGAAAACTTCTCCACGACCATTTCAACCAATTGCACCATTGAGGCAATTACTGCAATGAAGAGGATCAATCGCAGGAAGGTTAGATCCATTCCAAAGATTCCCGACTCACTCAATAAGTAGTTTTGAATCAACCAATTGATCGGCATGGTAATGGCCAATACGAAAATAACGGCAAGGCCAAGACCAAAAGCCGTCTTAACGGTCTTGGATACGGCCAAGTAGGAGCACATTCCCAAAAAGTAGGACAATGCCAGGTTTTCGATAAAGGCTGATTTGATAAATATATTTAAGAGTTCCATTGTCTGAATATTTTTTCCAATTAGGAAATGTCAACGAGTTTTGGATTCCAAGTTCTGTGAATCCAGATCAAAATTCCGATTACGAACATCGCAGATGGGAAAAGAACCATCAAGCCATTTGGTTGATACCAACTCAACAACCAGATTGCATCTGTGTTCAGCAAATAATCCGGAGAAGGACCCAGAATCTTATAGTTGAGCAAAGACCCTTTGCCAAAGAATTCTCTCACCGCAGCAACAATAATCAGAATCAGTCCATAACCAAGACCATTTCCAATGCCATCGAGGAAGGAAGGCCAGGGTTTGTTGGCCATCGCATATGCTTCGAGGCGTCCCATCACGATACAGTTGGTAATGATCAAACCGATGAAAACCGATAATTCTTTAGAAATGAGGAAAGTTTGATAACTGATCCCCTTAAGTACGAGTTCCACAATCGTCACCAAGGAGGCAATGATCACCAATTGGACGATCATCCGAACCTGTTTGGGAATGCTATTTCTCAACAGTGAAGTGATGAGACTTGAAAAACCGCAAACAAATACAACGGCAATGGACATTACTACAGCCTTATTCAGAAGTGTAGTAACAGCTAGCGCCGAACAAATTCCCAACACCTGTACGGTAATCGGGTTGTTGTCATTTAGTGGATCTGTAATTAATTTGCGTTCATTCTTCCCAAAAAGCGGTTCTTTTTGCTGAACCTGCTTTTTTGCTTCTGCTACTTTAGTTTCAGCCATGATGCTTTATTTTTTCAACTTCTTAAAATAAGGTTCGTAAGATTTCATGCCTTTGACCATCATATCGGTGACACCATTGGAGGTAATGGTAGCGCCGGAGATGCCATCTACTTCATGATTAGGATCTTTGGCTCCCCCTTTACGCACCGTGATAGAAACGTATTTGTTGCCGTCGTACAATTTCTTTCCGGCAAATTGAGCTCTGAAATCCGGATTATCTTTGATCTCGGCACCGAGCCCCGGTGTTTCTTCTTCGTGGTCGAAAACCGCACCGGCAATGGTGTTTAGATCTTCTTCCAGGGCAATGTTTGCCCAGATGTCGTTCCAAAGTCCTTTACCGCGAACTTTTGTGATGTAAAACTTTTTATTCCCACTATTGTAGATGAAGAGTGGCAATTGTCGATCATTTTCAGCTTTCTTCATTTCCTGACTCATATCGATGTTCTCGGCAGTCACGCCATCGATTACTTCTCCGCCGGTGGTTAGAGAAACCTGTTCGATTTGTTCACTAAAGATCTTGGCTACTTCTTCATTGCTCAGCTCATTCAACTTTGTGCCTCCGGGGAGGTGGTCTTCTACTGCCTGTAAAATTCCCCGCTTGGTGAGGATCTCCTCGTATAGAGTAGATCGAGGGTTGGTAACTTCTCTCAGGCCGGTCAGTCCAAGAGCTACCACAGCGGTCATAATGATGATAAAACGGATCACATAATTGTTATTTTCCACGCTGTATATTTTTTGAAATTATCAATATCAGTTAACCAGAGTCGCTTCCTGTTGTTGGTTTACTTTCTCATTATATTTAACAGCTAAAGCGGCCGTTCGTTTTGTCCGGCGGTTGATATTCCCTTCGATCATGTAATGGTCAATCAGCGGAGCAAAAGTATTCATGAACAGGATGGCCAACATCCATCCTTCCGGGTAGGCAGGATTGGTTACCCGAACGATCATTCCGATCACGCCAATAAGAAATCCGTAGATCCATTTTCCTCTGGCGGTCGAAGATGCGGTGACGGGATCCGTCGCCATAAAAGCCATGGCAAAAAAGAAACTACCCATGTAGAGTTGATAGTACCATGGAACTGCCATAAACTTCCAGAAGCCGGCTGTTTCAGCAGTTAATTCCGAAGGTGCAATACCATTAAAAAGCAGAGAAGCAAAAATGGCTCCAAGCAACATGGAAACCATGATTCGCCAACTGGCGATGCCCGTGATCAAAAGGAATGCGGCACCGGCAATGATCAATGGCTTTGAAGTCTCTCCGATGGAACCCGGAATACCTCCCCAGAGCATCTGGCTGGAAGAATAGACTTCGGTCACTCTTTCCCAACCTCCCTGATAAGCAAGGGCCAGCGGCGTGGCCCCCGTGTAGCCGTCGACGACCACCGATTTGACATCGTAGGTACTCCAGCTAAATGTTTCGAAGAGTGGATTGAGGAGATTCAAGTGAACCCAGCCGTATTGAGCAGCAGCTCCTCCTTCAGCGGCGGCTAAGCCGGCAACCCATACTTCATCACCCGAGATCGTACCTGGATAAGCGAAGAAAACAAAGACCCGGGATAACAAGGCTACATTCCAAATATTCATGCCCGTCCCACCAAACGCTTCTTTACCGATGATAACGGCAAAAGCAACGGAGAAAGCAAGAATCCACAAGGGGATATCCGGCGGCATGATCAAGGGAATGAGTGCTCCCGAAACCAAAAAACCCTCCTCAATGGCATGTCCCTTTTTGGAAGCATACCAAAATTCGATACCGAGACCAACTACGTGGGCCACTACAAATATGGGCAACAATTGGACCAGACCGTAAAACAGCTTCAGATGGAAGCCTTGCAGAAATGATTCATATTGTCCAAGTGCCACAAAATGTTGGTGACCGATATTGTAAGTTCCGAAAAGATAGCACAATTGCATGGCCAAGACGACGTGTACCATCGTGCGTTTGAGGTCCATTCCATCCCGGATATGTACCCCGCCACTGGTTGTGGCATTAGGCGTGAATGCAAAGGTGAAAAAACCGTCATAAAGTGTGTGTAAAAAGGGTTTTTTCTTTTTATCCGGCTCAATTCTCTTCAGGAAATTCAGCAACGCATTTTTCATAATCTATATGAATAAGTTCTATTATTTAAATTATCCTTGTTCTCTCATTTCATCAAGACCCTGTCTGAGAATCTTCTGAAGTGGTTGTTTGGAAGTACAGACAAACTCGCATAGTGCGATGTCCTCTTCCGCCAACTCATAAATTCCCAATCCTTCCATTCGTTCAAAATCGTTGACCAGAATGGCCTTCATCAAGTGTTGCGGGAAAATGTCCATTGGCAACACTTGTTCGTACTGACCGGTGACTACGAAAGCACGTTTTTCGCCATGTGTATTGGTATCCGCCTTGTACTTGAGGTCGGGGAATAAGAAGCCGGGAAATGTTCTGGAAATACTTGGTTTTGGAACGGTAGGGAAAAGCCAACCAAACATCTCGTAATAGTCTCCTTCCGTAACAACGGTGATCTGGTCGTCGAAGAAATCCAGAAAACCGTCATGGCTCTTCGAGGTACCCGAAAGTACATCGCCGGAGATCAGCCGGACGTGATCACTAGACAACTGATTCTTTACCAATTCTCCAATATTTGCTCCCAGGTAAGTGGAAACGTAGGATGGCTCTTTAACTTCCGATCCTGCAATGACAACCACTCTCTGCGCGTCAAAAATACCATTGAGGAAAAGCTGACCGAACGAAATAACTTCCTGAATACCCAAAGTCCAAACCTTATCTTGATTGGCAATTGGATGGATGTGGTGAATTTGAACACCGACATTCCCGGCCGGGTGCTTACCGTGGAACCACTTCACAACGACGTTCTTGGCATCGCTGAAAGCAGCTGCAGGAGGAGTATCTCCCTTGGCGTTTAATCCAAGGTAGACCGAGCCATCGGTTAATTTACTCAGGACGTCCAGCCCTTTTTGAAAGGCAGCTTCTTTGCCCTGAATGACAAAATTGGCATCGGGAGCCAAGGGGGCCGAATCGAACGTAGACACGAAAATGTCTCTGGGAAGATCCTCTGGAGCCGGAACCACATTGAAAGGCCGTTGAACGATCATCGGCCAAAGGCCAGATTCCAATAAGTAGTTTACCAAATCTTGGCGGCTACCATTTTCCAGGTCGAAACTTTCATACGAACGGTATTTGATGTCTTTGTCCGCTAAAATGACCACCTCTGCAATGGATCTCTTATCTCCCCGGTTGATGGCGATGACCTCTCCACTCACCGGCGCAACGTGTTTTATTTCCGGTCTTTTTTTGTCAAAAAAGAGTGGGTCGCCCGCCTTTACTTCCGCTCCTACTTCAACTTCCATTTTGGGAATCGGAGAAATGCCAGTGAAATTCTGAGGTTGTACGGCAAAACGACTGGAAGTAATACCGGGGTTGATTGCTTTCGAAGCAGCTCCCTCCAGCAAAATGTCATGACCTTGTCTTAATATGGTAACTTGCTTATCGGCGGCATAGTCTGCCACCTTAGGAGCAAAAATATCACTAAGACTGGGAAGAATAGAGAAGTTTCGACGCCCGTTGTCAACACCAGATTTCCCGGCTTCGATTGCCAATAGGTTGTCACTGACTTGGAATACCAGGAAAAAGATGATCAGAATGACAGCGGCCAACAGCATGTAGATCCAAAATCCACTGGATTGGCCGGAGGTACCGGTCTGAGCTTCAGTTAATTCAAATGTAAAAATCAGAAAAGAAAGGATGGAAAACCTTTTAATTGAATTTCTCATTATCAATTGCGCTTATTAGATAAGAACATTCGTAGATCTGGCGCCTGCGGACCGCTATTTCTATGAGAGAAATTACTGGTTTTCAGGCCGCTTATACGATGTGGTTCTCAAAATCACCGCAAAGATATAAACCTTTTCAATTAAAAAGAATGCAGTTAAGCGCAAAGTTATACCTTAGTTTTATTTAGATTTTGTCTAAATAAGGAATGATGGAAAATGCGCTTTGTTTTTTTAATATCCTGCTAATCAGCGTTGTAGGTATATGGAAAAACAGGTGCTATTTGTCAACTACTTCAAATTTATACTGAAGTTTTTCAATAATGGGTTCTTCTGATCCGGGAATGGTGTTTTCGAGGAAGAGTTCGAAGGTGATGATTTCTTCTCCGTCTTTTTCTGTACTGTCGAAGGTGACGTCGATCTCACCGGTTTCACCAGGCTTGACGGCCCGAATAGAATAGTCTACGGTCGTACATTCACAGGCAATGTGATTGGCAATCAATAAGTCTTGATCGCCCACATTGGTGAATTCAAAGATGTGGTATCTTTTTTCTCCTTTAGGAACCTTACCAAAGTCGACCATGCGCTCTTTAAACTGCATAATCGGAACTCCTTTTTTGATTTTTTTTCCGTAAAGAGAAGATAGTTTGCTGATCTTGAACGTGTCTTTCGCACTTGGCCGCGGTTTGGGCAGTGCGTTTCGCTTTGGCGGCGTTTTCTTATTGTTCTTTTTCAGTCTTGTTCTTTTGATCGTGATACTGGTGGGCCCTTCGATGATTTTGAATTCCGTTCTACGATTGAGATCGTGAGCAGCTTCTTGCTCATCTTTATTGGCGAGGCTGTCGATAAAGCTGGGCGTTAGAATCGTACCTTCCGCCAGAAATTCCTTACCGAAAGCATTTTTAGCACTCACCGTTTGGGGTTTGTTTTCTCCGTATCCTTTGGCTTCGATCCGGTCGCGAGATACTCCTTTCCGGATTAACCAGCGGCGGGCCGATTCGGCACGACGTTGGGAGAGGTCTTCGTTGTAGGCGTCGTCTCCACGATAATCCGTATGCGAACTAAGTTCGATTTTCATATCCGGATATTCGTTCATTAATTCGAAAACGACTTCCAAATCAGTTTCAGCTTCCTTTTTGATGCGGTCATCATCGAAATCATAAAGAATGTTTTCGAGGACAAAAGCTTCTTCAATGGTGATGGTATCGTATTCGGGCTCGGGTGGTGGAACGGGTTTGGCTTTTAAGAAAAAGTTTTGTTTGAAGGTCTTGGATTCTTCAAGGCCTACGGTATTAAAGGTGACGGAATCCGGAAAATATCCTTCTTTACTTGCTACCAGCATATACGGCATTTCCAACTCAAGGCCGAAATCGAAGCGATTTCCCTTTCCGTTGGTCTTGGAATCTGCTTTACCGCGGATGTCATTTTGCATTTGTACCAATTCGACAGTTGCACCTTTCAGTACCTGTTTTTTATCGTCAAAAACACCCGTCACTAAATCTGCATACAACTTGGCAATTTCAAAAGAGTAGATATCATCACAGCAAGTTTTGCCATGGGTAGAACGCCCTCCTTCCCGGTTGGAAGTCATGAAGCCGGTATATCCGTCTTCGCTCATGAAAAGTGCGCGGTCATCTACACTGGTATTAAATCCTTTGCCCATATTTTGTGGATCACTCCATTTAGTACCATCCCAAACACTGTAGAAAAGGTCGAAACCTCCCAGGCCGGGATGTCCGGTGGAGCTGAAGTACAAGGTGCCATCAAAGTAAAATGGTGTCTCGTCATCGGCGATGGTATTAATGGTTTCCCCGAGGTTGACGGGAAGGTCGTATTCGCCATCACCGGTGCGAGTTGCGTAGTATATGTCAAATCCGCCGTATCCGCCCGGCATGTCTGAGACGAAGAACAGGACTTCCTTGCCAAACAGTTCGCCAACCACCGGATTTGTGACGATGTAATCACCATTGATGCCCTTAACCTCATTGGCAGCTCCCCAGGAGCCCTCACCACCAACGCAGTAATAGATTTTGCTCTGTTCGAGCACATTGCCATTTAGAATGGCTCGGGTAATGAACATGGTATTGCCATCCGGGGAAATCGACACATTGGCATTGTGTACGCCCGGGCGATTGATCTTAGGTTCCAGTACTTTGGGTTTTGACCAACCATCGTCTTCCTTTTGGGATTGATATATTTTAGCAAAGATTTTGTCGTCGCTTGGATCTTTGATTTCGATGACACTTTTGGTGTCAAATGCTGTGAAATACAGGGCTTGACCACCTCTTCCAAGCGCTGGAGTATACTCCGAGAAACTGGAGTTGACATCGCGACCTACATTGAGAATTTCAACAGAACTGGTGTTTTCCGGCATTTCCATTGCCATCTGAGCACCGGCAATCTCCGCTTTGGCTAACGTGCGCAGCGAATCGTTTTCCGTTTCTTCGACAAAGGTTTGAAGCTCCGTAATGGCTTCGTCATAGATGCCGTTCATTTTCAATACGCGACCATAGGCAAAGCGCTCTTCAGCATATTTATTCTCTTTATCCCTTTTCAGCAAACGGTCGTACCATCTTTCGGCCTTCGTATAATCTCTGACCAGGTAGTGCAGTTGTGCAATGGGTAAGGTTAATGCCCGGTCTTTCTTATCGTCATAGGCTTCCTCATACTTTTCCAGTGCCATGACATAATTGTGGTTGGCGTGGAGCTCCCCGGCAAACTCAACCAGTTCATCGTATTTGGGCTTGGAAATTGGTTGTGCGGATAAGGCCAAAACTCCGGCCATTAAAAAGGGTAGAATAATATAGCTTCTCATAAGCCTATTATATTTTGTTGAATGCTTTGTGTCAATTGATCGACTAACTCGTTTTTTATAACGGGGTAGCCCTGCTTTTTTTGCTTAACGATTTGTTAAAACTTAGGACATAAAATCGTCGGATTTGCCTTTGGAGATTTGTATATCTTGATAATATAGGACGCTGCTATTTCAAAACTGCCCTGATAATTACTCACGGTATTTAGCGAGGAGACATTGATGTCATAGCTGAGTGCCACCCGGATGTTGTCATTATAGTCTACACCGACCAGCAATTCACCTGCGTCATTGAGGCGATATGCAGCTCCGAAATTGAGGATGAACTCATCATTGATCCTGCGTCCCAACCAGCTTTGTAAAGCGATTTCCGGCGAAGTACCCTCTGTTGTGCGCAGTAACAATCCTGGGGTAATACTCCATTTTTCATTCATCTGATAGCGCAGTCTACTGTGGAAGTTAAGCGTCATTGGGCGTTGCGACCTTCTGGTATCGGTTCCTTGGGTCTGGCCGCGGTTTAACAAGCCGTATTCTCCCTGATTCAGGTGATGGGCGGCAATGCCTACTTCAAGATTTGCATCTTCACTGAGTGCAGAGCGAAGCATTAAACCGGCGCTGATATCAAAGTAATTCTGCTCGAGGTCTCTTTCGTCCGGACTACCTTGTCCTCCTCCCGTAGATCCGCCACTGCCAAAACCGGTATCCATGGCTGGCCCATTGGTGACGGTAAAACCTCCTCCGGCAGCTTCAATTCCAGAGCCCAGGAGTAAATTTCGTGTTATGAGCCCCCTGGAAATCTGTCCTCCTTGAATACCAAGTGTCAAAACATGGTCGGCGTTCTTTTTACTGAGGGCCCGGTGGTAGGCTGCCGAGAAAAGAAATCCACTGGTGCCAAAGTCAAGTGATCCTGCTCGATCGCTGAACATGGTTCCGCCAACTCCTACCCAATCGTACTTACCTAAACCGCGTAGAATGGGGGAATCGACATAAAAGGAAGGTGTTTGGAATTGGTCGCTGACAATGCTGGCCCATTGATCCCGGTAGATACCTCCGATTCGGGCAGTACCCTCAAACGCTCCGGTATGGGCTGGATTAAGTGTCAGGGGAGACATATTGAACAAAGAGAAGTGAATATCTTGAGCTCCTAGCTGGCCAGAAATTGTGATTATCCAACTCAATAATAGTAGTCGAAATAACTTCATATAACTTTTTTCAATTCTTCAAACCTAAAATTCATTTTCCGGAACAGCTTCCGAAGAAGTCGAAATATAGCTCTTTTTATTAATAATTCGGAATAAAATGAGCATGCGGTCAGGTAGTTTGCACTTTACCAGAATCTGACCAGAAGCATTCCAAATCAGGACTTCATCCCCCGTTAGAATACCACTTATCGGTTATAATTGTCGATTAGTAGAGGATTTGTTCCCAAATGGCCTAAAACCCAAGTTGGAGTATTCATCGGTAAAAATAGGTCGTTCGTCTAAACCAGAGCCAGGAATAAGTGACTTTTCAGTACTCTTGTCGACCACATCCATTTCGAACTTGCATTCCGTCCTGGATACCTGCAACTTTGTAATGTATTCGAAATCAATTCCAATTTTAGAATAGTAGATTATGAAGACCCTTATTAGAAGTTTCGCAGTAGCAGTAGTGTTGTCCACTTTGACCTTCCAGATGGCAGACGCTCAGGTGGCAAACGCGATCAACAAGACCCCCAAACCGGAATTGAAGACGCTAAAAGCCTATAATGCCTACGTAAAGACCATTGACTTGACCAAAGCTTCTGCAGCAGATAAAGCTTGGTTAGAACATAAATACAATTCCTTGGTGGACGCAATGGATCAAAAATACCACAACAAATCGAAGGAAGATTTGTGTGTCAATAACAAAACACAGCCGGCCTTTTCTTACGTAGATGTTCCGACTGCCAAAAGCAGCGAAATACAAGGGAAAAAGTAGAGGCATACACCATTAAAGAATTATTATGAAGGCAATCTACATACCCCAATAAAACCAGATTTAGACCCCAATTAACGTGTCAGACTGATTCCTGTCGTTCCATAAATTCCTTTAGGCTATCCCAACTGAGGGTAGCGCATTTAAGGCGGCCCGGAAAATGTCTGGCACCTCCAAATGCTTCAAGTTCTTCATCCTGTGTAGCTCCGTTATTTTGTGCACCAGGTGAAACAATCTCATAGAATGAATCAAACAACAGTGCAACTTCAGCCCTAGTCAAACCCCGGATCTTTTTAACTAAAACCGAAGTGGAAGCTTTGGAAATGGCGCAGCCATACCCATAAAACCAAACATTTTTCACCCGGCTGTTTTCAAAATTTAAATAGAGCTTAAAGCGGTCACCACAGAGCGGGTTATAGGCCTCAATCGAGAATTGTGCGTCTTCCCGCTCTTCATAGGCGACCGGATGGTCGTTGTGTTGAAGGATTACCTTCTTATAGAGCATTCTCATCTTTTCTTCCATCCGATCAAGTTATCATTATTTTCCAAAAAACTCCTTGACCCGAATCAGACTCTCCAAGAGAATATCCAAGTCTTTGGTATTGTTGTAGACTGCGAAAGAGGCCCTGACCGTGGCAGGGACCCGGAAAAAGTCCATCAGCGGTTGAGTGCAGTGGTGTCCCGCCCGAATGCACACGTTGTCTTCGTCCAAAAAGGTCGCGATGTCGTGTGGATGAATGCCCGGAATGATAAAGGAGACGATACCGCTTTTATCGGGGGCATTTCCGATGATGCGGATTCCTCCCAATTGATTGAGGCCCGCGGTTGCATAGTCGCGCAATTCCATCAAATGGCGTCGCACAGCACCGCGGTCGAGGCTTTGAATGTAGTCGATGGCCGCCCCGAATCCGATGATGCCGGCAATGTTGGGCGTTCCTCCTTCGAATTTTCGGGGAATGTCGGCGTACGTAGCTTCTTGATAAGAAACGGAACGGATCATATCTCCTCCGTATTGATAGGGTTCCATGGCCAAGAGATGTGCCGCTTTTGCGTAGAGAAAACCTACACCGGTAGGGCCGAACATCTTGTGGGAGGATCCGACCAGAAAATCACAATCCCAGGATTGTACGTCGATGGCATGATAGGCCAGACTTTGGGCGGCATCTACCAAGACCGGAACCCCCTTTTGGTGACCAATTTCGATGATTTCCCGAATCGGATTGACCGTGCCCAACGTATTGGAGATGTGGACAATAGCGATTAATTTTGTTTTGGAATCCACTAAAGGAGCTAATTTCTCCAGATCCAATACGCCCAATTCGCTGATTGGTGCAACCCTGATTTCTGCTCCTTTTCTTTGACACGCCGCTTGCCAGGGGATCATGTTAGAGTGGTGTTCCATAGCGGATATAACGATGTTGTCTCCTTCCTTCAAGCGGGCATCCAAATAAGACCGGGCTACTAAATTAATACTCTCCGTTGTCCCTTTTGTGAAAACTATTTCCCGATTACTATTGGCATTCACCAAATTCTTTACTTTTTCACGTACGTCGTCATACCGCTCCGTTGCCCGTTGGGAAAGCCGATAAATTCCGCGATGGATGTTGGCATTGTGATGCCCGTAAAAGTCACTGATTGCGTCGATGACGCTACGGGGTTTTTGAGTGGTGGCTGCATTGTCGAGATAAACTAAGGGCTTACCATTGTATACCGCTTGGTCAAAAATTGGGAACTCGTGTTTTACGACTTCGGTATTGAGCATGGAGCAATAATTTTTTAGAACTCCGCCTAAAGGAAATCATTCGGGCGGAGAAGTATTTTATCAAAAGGCGCCAGGGGTTTCCGGAGTAATGGTGCCGTGGTACCTATAAGTATCAAACCGCAAATTGGAAAGAAAAGTTGGGAAGTGCGCCCCACGCCTCCCGGAATTCCGTGATGTGACCTAACCATTAATAGTGAAAAGCCATTTCGGATGTTTCTGGGGATTCGTAGAGATGGCAAAGTACGGACCTTTGTCCTGTGATTAATGTTGATGCAACCCAAACAGAAAACCAAATGATTGCTTGGTTATGAGCCAAATGAAAACAGGGGGCCGCGTGATAATGCAGTACGACAGGTGGATCTACAAGATGGTCGACCTGTTTTGCTGCATCACCGGCATTTTTCCGATAATTGGTCATGAATTAAGTAAGTCATCAAATTTGGTTTCTGATTCTGATCAAGGGGATTTATTTCTTTGACAAGTGGCCTATTTGATCTGATAGAGCTTGGGAAAATGTTTAACACCCTTAAATTAGAAAACAAATGACACATGAGAATAGAATTGCTGCGCTACAAAGCGTGCTCAGGAACGAGAAAACAATGCGACAGCAATATTCCCAGGAATTATTGGATGACATCGGTAGCTTATTGTCGGTCATCAACTATAATTTGAATGTGATTGAACAAGACAACCTGGTCGATAATCTAATCATGGGCAAGGTATACAACTTGGTCAATGCGGCAATTGAGGAAACCCGGAAATTGTCGCATGAGATCATGCCCCATACGCTGATGCACCTCGGCTTAGATCTCGCCTTAAGAGAACTATTCTATGATACCCAAGCCAAGACGGGCATTTCGATCCATTCCTATCTCCACAACCTTGACTCGGATGCCCAAAGTCATGAAGCAGTTTTGATCTACCGATTATTTGAAACGATACTCCGGTTTTTTAGCAAAAATAAAGGAATAGAGGAAGTCACCATTGAATGTGATCGGTCTACTGATCACCTCCTTTTTTACGTATATACGGATGGCATCGTCAGTTACTATCCAGATTTTGAAAAGGACCTCAATCTCATTCAATGTTATACCTCCATTCTGAATGGAGAAGTTCATTATGAATGGTATACGGATGGTGAAGCTAAAATTATCATTACTTTTCCCACAGATATTGTTTAACTTCAGAATGAAGTTGCCTAAAGTTTCCTTGCGGGGCTACAAAAACGTCTTTCAAGCCCACTTTTTGCCAATTTTTAACAGCGTAGCGCTGCTATGTAGTGAAAAATTGACCACAATTGGACTTAAAATTCGCGTTTTTCACCAGCGGCAGAAAACTTTAGACCACTTCGATGTGAATTTTTAAATTAACTTGGTGGAGTTTATAAAATAAGTACGAATGGCCGACCGAAAACCCATAAAAATGATGATCGTTGATGATCACCAAGTAGTGATTGACGGCATTAAACTGATGATCGAAGATGAACAAGACCTGGAATGCGTGGCGGAGGCTTCTACGGGAAAACAAGCATTCCAGTTAATTGATCAACGGGAGATAGACCTGGTACTGCTGGACATCAATTTGCCGGACATCAACGGCATCGATATCTGTAAACGCCTATCGAAAGATCACCCCGAAGTTAAAATACTGGCGCTCACCATGTACGATAAAGGAAGTTTTATCCAACAAATGTTTAAGAGCGGTGCGAGTGGTTATATCCTGAAGAATGCTGGGAAGGAAGAGTTGCTCAAAGCCATTCGGACCATCATCGATGGAGAAACTTACGTTAGTCAACAGGTTTCACAAGCTCTAATGAATAGCTTACTAAAAAAGGATAAAAGCCGCAGTGATTTTATTCCCGAGCTGACCCGTCGCGAAAAGGAAGTTCTGAAACTGATTGCTGAAGAATATACGACACAGGAAATCTCCAAAAATCTGTTCATTAGTTTAAATACGGTAGAGACTCACCGGAAAAACCTACTCAGTAAATTTGGAGTCCGAAATTCGGTAGGACTGGTGAGGGTGGCTATCGAGAAAGGATTATTGGACGGCTAAATGCGAACTTATGAGGATCTACCTGACTGTTTTGATGATCGCCTGGTTCGGCATGGAGGCTCGTACGCAAACAGGATCCCCTTCTTTTGCTGAAGCTGCTGCCGGATTGATGGATACGCTGGAAAGTGCGCGTCAAAATGCCGACCGGAAGTTGACGGGCATCACCCTCTGGAAACTGGGAAAACTAGCCGGCAAACACCAGCATTACAAGGAGGCTCAAGAATTTTTTGTGGAGGCCGTAGTTGCTGCTCGCGAGGCAGGTGATCAATATACCTTGGTTGAAGCCAACATCGGGAAAGCTTCCTACATGCGGATTTGGGGGAATAACAAAGATGCACTGACGACCATGCGGGAGTGTATTGAAATATTGGAGACCGGCTTTGATCATCCGGAGGCAGATATTGTCTGGGCCATCCAGGGAGGGAATTATCTGGCAGTCGGTAAGTTGGACTCTGCGCTCCAGTTTTATCAGGAGTCATTGAAAGTGGCCAAGGAGAAAAATAGATACAGTGGAGAAATCCAGGCCAGGCGTGGTTTGGGCAATACTTTCTTTGAGTTGGGGGCCTATGAGCAAGCACTTGCGGAGTATCGCATCGCATTGAAATATTACGAGCAGAAGCATGCTGAGGTAGGAATAATGATGGTTACCAAACGGTTGACGCACGTTTATCAGCAACTCGAGCAGTGGGATCTGGCCCGTGATTATGCCCTGAGATCCCTGAAGATTGCTGAGGAAAAAAAATTCGTCCGCTCCCGTGGCGAGTCGCTTCGGGATCTTGGAGTCATACACGATCGTAGAGGAGAATTGGATCGAGCGCTTTCCTATTACGAGGAAGCCCGTTCGTTTTTTGAACAATCGGAAAATGCAAACTTGACGAGTAACATCTTACTGCGAATCGGACAGATACATCTACACAAGCAGGCCATCGAGAAAGCCAAGGGACTCTTTGACACCGCCTTTACCCTGGCGGTTAGTCAAAACAGTACGAGAGACATTTACGACGCCCGACTGGCCCGAGCCAAAGCTTTCATTGCAGAACGCAAATTTGACCACGCGAAGAAGGAGCTGGCACTTTGCCGCGATTACTTCTCAGGAGAAGGCAACCCCACCGTCTTACCGGATGTTTATCTTCTTTTTTCAAAAATGTACGGAGAAATGGGAGACTATCGTACGGCCTTAGATTATCATCAATCCTATGCGCAGGCAAAAGATAGCACTTTTCAGGCCTCCACCGCGCAAGCCGTACAGGTGCAACACATCATTG
>JANQRV010000360.1 GCA_028284395.1 Saprospiraceae bacterium | reverse complement strand
ACAAAGCCGCCCTTGATGCAGACAACAACCTGGTTGGTTGGCATGTGAAAGGGACTGGAGCCCACGGTAGCCCACTATTCGCCAACCGATTCCCAGCTGGAACAGTAGACAACTACAAGGTAGAAAACCTCAGGATGGAATCCAATATCTCTACAGGTGCTTGGCGTGCTCCTAAGTCCAATTTCATTGCCTGTGCAGAGCAATCTTTTATGGACGAAGTTGCAGAAGCCGCCGGGAAGGATCCAATTGATTTCAGGTTAGAACTTTTCGACCGCGCGATCGCTAAACCAGTTGGCGAAAACAACGACTACGACGCTGAACGCTATGCCGGCGTATTAAAGTTGGTGAAGGAAAAATCAGGCTGGGGTAAAGACATGCCCGGTGTACACCGAGGTGTTTCAGCTTATTTTTGCCATAATTCTTATGTTGCCCAAGTTGTTGATGTAGTAATGGAGAACGATCGTCCGAAAGTACAAAAGGTTTGGTGTGCAGTGGATTGTGGTATCGTAATAAACCCAGGCTCTGCTTTGAACCAGATCGAAGGTGGTATTGTCGACGGCATCGGGCATGCTATGTTTAGCGCCCTGTCCTTCAAAGATGGGAAGCCTGAGCAAAATAACTTCCACACCTATCGTTTGATCCGCCATTCCGAAGCACCTCTGGAGATAGAGACCTTCTTCGTAGATAATGGCATCGATCCTACTGGTTTGGGTGAACCCTCCTTGCCTCCGATTGCAGCGGCTTTGGCCAACGCCATGTATAAAGCCACCGGAGAAAGGCTTTATGACCAGCCTTTTGTAAGCAGCAAGGCTATGCTTGGATAAAAACAATTGATTTTTACGGAACAGATAGGAACGGCTTGGCCTGTAATGGCTAAGCCGTTTTCTGTAAGAACCCATCTACTATGAAAAAATTCTGCCATTCGGAATTACGAATGTTACTGCTGGCTCTTGCCTTTCCTTTTGCCTTACAGGCACAGGATTTACCAAATATAGTCATCTTTTTGGCCGACGATCTTGGATATGGGGAGTTGGGCTGCCAAGGTAATCCGGAGATTCCTACCCCCAACATTGACGCCTTGGCCACCAATGGCATTCGCTTTACCGATGCCTATGTAACCGGCCCGGTCTGTAGCCCCTCTCGTGCCGGATTGCTTACGGGGCGTTATCAGAATCGTTTTGGGTACACCAATAACATCATTGGTCCTGATAATGAAGATCCTTCCCTCGGTCTTCCTCCGGCAGAGGTGACTTTGGCCGAACATCTTCTTCATGCCGGTTATATCTCCGGCATCATTGGGAAATGGCATCAAGGCGGCACTGCCAAATATCACCCGATGCGTCAGGGGTTTGATGAATTCTACGGATTTCTCCACGAAGGACACTATTTTCTTCCTCCTCCCTACAAAGGAGCTACTACCCTGCTTCGCCGTAGGGTTTTGCCGGGAGGAGGTAAAGGTCGCTGGATATCCGCCGATAGTACATTGGTGTATAGTACCCACATGGGACACAACGAACCGGACTACGATGCCGATAACCCCATCCTTAGAGGGGGTCAACCGGAGGCCGAATCCCTATACTTGACCGATGCTTTTACGAGAGAAGCCATCGATTTCATCGATCGACACCAAGACAAGCCATTTTTTCTCTACCTGCCTTACAACGCGGTCCATAGCCCGCTTCAGGGTGCGGAACCATACATGCAGCAATTCACCCATATACCAGACATTCACCGGCGTATTTTTGCAGCAATGCTTGCTAATCTGGATAACAGTATTGGAGCCATCATGACAAAATTGAGAGAGACTGGATTAGAAGACAATACATTGGTTTTTTTCCTGAGCGACAATGGAGGCCCTACCAAGGAATTGACTTCGAGCAATTTGCCCCTTAGGGGCGGTAAAGGCACTTTATTCGAAGGGGGCATTCGCATTCCTTTTATCGTTCAATGGAAGCGAGCATTGGCGGGCAATCAATTGTACAACCAGCCGATCATTGCACTAGACATATTTGCCACCGCAGCCTCAGCCGCCAAGGCTCCTTTACCGGCATCCAGCATCGACGGTATTGATCTTCTCCCTTTCCTTAAGGGAGAAAAAAGCGATCCACCACACGAAAACCTGTATTGGTCCTATAGAAATAAAGCAGCATTGCGGTCTGGGAAATGGAAATTGGTCAGCAGTACTTCGAAATGGGATGGAGAAAAAGTCCCGTGGAGCCTTTATAACCTCGAGCAAGATATTGGTGAGACGAATGATCTCGCCGATGAATATCCGGATCGAGTTCAGCAAATGGCTCAAATTTGGATGCAATTTCTAGAGGAATGATCCATTAAACTACTTCCCCGAAAAGATCGTATTCCTGGGCGGAAGTAATCCGGATATTAGCAAAGTCTCCGATTCGTACAAAGTGTTTGGCTGCGTCTACCAGTACTTCATTGTCTACTTCCGGTGAATCTCCTTCCGTTCGCCCAACGAAGTAACCGCCTTCTTTGCGATCAAAAAGAACGCGAAACACTTTGCCGGTCTTGGCCTCATTCTTCTCCAAAGAAATAGATTGCTGCACTTCCATGAGCCGGTCGGCCCGTTCTGCCTTAACTGCTGCCGGCACATTATCTTCCAACTGGTGGGCCAAGGTGTTTTCTTCGTGTGAATACTGAAAAACCCCCAATCGGTCGAATCTCATTTCTTCTACGAAGCGGCAGAGATCCTGAAACTCGGCCTCGCTTTCTCCGGGAAAACCAACTAACATAGTGGTCCGGAGGGTCAGATCGGGCACCGTCTGTCTCGCTGCTTGGATTAATCGGACCGTCTCATCATGCGTGATCTGACGCCTCATTCTTTGCAATACCTGATCGTTGGCATGTTGCAGCGGCATATCCAGGTAATTACAAACCTTGGGCAAGGCAGCCATCACCTCAAAAACTTCCGTAGGGAATTTACTTGGATAGGCATAATGCAGTCGGATCCATTCGATCCCTTCCACCTCTGATAAAGCGGTCAACAAGTCCGGCAATGCTCTCTTCTTGTAGATATCAAGGCCGTAATAGGTCAATTCCTGGGCAATGAGCATCAGCTCTTTGACCCCCGTCTTAGCCAGGTGTGCCGCCTGCTTCACCAACGCTTCTATTGGCTGGGAAATGTGTTTCCCGCGCATCAGCGGAATGGCGCAAAACGAACAGGTCCTATTGCATCCTTCGGAGATTTTCAAATAGGCGTAATGTTGTGGCGTAGTTATGATCCGTTCTCCAATCAGGTCATGCTTGTAATCCGCATCCAACTTTGCTAAAAGCCCCGGCAATTCAAGGGTACCAAAATAGGCATCCACTTCGGGAATCTCCTTTTCCAAATCATCCTTATATCGCTGTGACAAGCAACCAGTCACATAGAGCTTCTCGATATCTCCGTGTTTCTTAGCTTCCGCAAATTCCAAAATGGTATTGACCGATTCCTCCTTGGCAAGATCAATAAAACCACAGGTATTGACAATGACAATGTTGGCATCCGCTCCTTTTTCATGAGCTACTTCATAGCCGTTGCCCCTAAGTTGAGTCATAATATTCTCTGAGTCCACCAAGTTCTTCGAACAACCCAGGGTCACCATATTCACCTTATCCTTACGCAGGGTCTTTGTCTTCATCTAATGCATTATTTGGAAAAAAGGCTTTGACGGATAAATCGTTTCGACTCTGTCCGATACATTCAGCCCTAAATTTGAACTGCAAAAGTAAGAATAATACTCCAACCAAATATTTATCGTTTAATTTATCAAAATCATCATCGTAACTATGAGAAATTTCTTTTTTGCCGGTTTGTTTCTGATTCTTGTCCTACCGGCCTCCGCCCAGGTGGGCATCACTACTACTTATCGTCTGAACGATGCGGCCGACTGGTTACTTCAACCAATTTCCGGAAGCGCTTCTCAGACAGAACTCCTCGGCAATGGTGTGAGCCTGGGCGTTGATTACTGGTTTCGCCTAAAAAATACCCGGATTGAATTCCTCCCGGAAATCAATTACGCTTCCTTTAATCAATTTCAACTCAATGGCTCCAGTATTGACCGCAGCAATGAAATGTACAGCTTCTTCTTCAACACCAATATTTACCTACTGGACCTGGTCAATGATTGTAACTGCCCAACGTTTTCTAAACAGAACGACCTGGTGAAGAAAGGGTTCTTTGTGCAAATTTCTCCCGGCTTTTCGTACGGCGTACACGACCTTAGCTCGGAGGAAAGAGTGGTAGAGCTCAATAGTAGTGCTTTTAGCGTGGGGCTTGGTCTTGGGCTGGATGTAGGCGTTTCGAATATTTTAACCATCACGCCACTTGCCGGATTTCGCTATTTTTTTGCTGCCAATTTGGAAGGAGTGGATGGAACAGAACAACCTCTGATCGAAAACCTACAATTGAACGACCCAACTAGTAGTATCACCCAATTCTATATTGGAGCGCGGCTGGGATTGCGGTTCGACAAAAAAAATTATTAAATTTTTAATGTGTATTTTTTGAATTTTGTGAAAAAAGGCCAACATTTGCACACTCTTGAAAGAAAGTAATATGAATAAGTTCAGGACAATACATATTATTCTCGTCATCGTGGTCGTCAGTGTGGTCATTACAGGGCCGCCGCTGATGGGAGAATGGTATTCCTAGATCTTGGATCTTCAAACAAAAAAAGCCGTTCTTCCGAAGAACGGCTTTTTTTGTTTGAAGGCTGTAATTGGTGATAATTAGCAGCTTTGATTCGTAAGTTTAGTCAAACTAAAAAACTGATTAACAGAATATTATACAAAAAACAAAACTGCGTTAAGCTCGTAACATGTTCATTTTTAGGTTAGAATATAATTTTCAGCGAATATACATTTGGTCAGTTTAATTTTTGGAGTTAACAACAGATAATGGAAAATCTGAATAAATATAGCCGAAGAATCACACAAGATAGCAGCCAGCCAGCATCACAAGCCATGTTATACGGGATTGGTTTGACCGAAGAAGACCTCAAAAAGGCTCAAGTCGGCATTGTCAGTACCGGTTGGGAGGGCAATACCTGCAATATGCATTTAAATGGCCTCGCCGGACAAGTGAAGCTAGGCGTAAACGAAGCCGATCTGGTTGGACTAATTTTCCACACCATCGGCGTAAGTGATGGCATTTCCATGGGTACGGACGGTATGCGGTTTTCGCTACCTTCCCGCGACATCATAGCCGATTCAATTGAAACGGTTGTCGGAGCTCAGTGGTACGACTCGGTGGCAGCGGTAGTTGGGTGTGATAAAAATATGCCGGGAGCCATGATGGCACTTGGACGGATCAACCGGCCGTCGATCCTCGTTTATGGAGGTACGATCAGCCCGGGCTGCCACAAGGATGAAGTACTGGATATTGTTTCCGCATTTGAGGCATACGGCAAGAAGATCGGTGGCAATATATCGGAAGAAGATTACAAAGCGGTCATTCAAAAGGCTTGCCCTGGGCCCGGCGCTTGTGGTGGTATGTACACCGCTAATACCATGGCCTCAGCCATTGAAGCAATGGGGATGAGCCTTCCCTATAATTCGTCCTACCCTGCGCAAAGCCCAGAAAAGTTTGACGACTGTTTTCGCGTCGGTAAATACCTCCGCCATTTACTGGAACATGACATCCGCCCGAGAGATATCATGACCTACAAAGCATTTGAAAATGCCATTACCTTGATCACCGTCCTGGGTGGGTCTACTAATGCCGTACTACATATGCTTGCCATTGCACATTCTGTGAATGTAGATCTGAGAATTGATGATTTTCAACGGATCAGCGATAAAACCCCCTTTCTGGCCGACCTCAAACCCAGTGGAAAATACGTCATGGAAGATCTTCATAATATTGGAGGTGTTCCAGCCGTCATGAAAATGTTGCTGGAAGAAGGACTTATCCATGGGGATTGCTTGACGGTTACCGGTAAGACCATTGCCGAAAACCTGGAAGAAGTAGCGCCATTGCAAGACGGCCAGCAAATCATAAGACCGCTCAGTAATCCGATCAAACCTACCGGACACTTACGTATCCTTTACGGTAATCTTGCGCAAGGAGGGGCCGTCGCTAAAATCACGGGGAAAGAGGGAGAGCATTTCACGGGGAAAGCTAAAGTGTTCGACAGCGAAGCGGACGCCAACGCAGCCATCACCAATCATAAAATTGAAGCCGGAGATGTCATTGTCATTCGCTATTGCGGCCCCAAGGGAGGCCCCGGAATGCCCGAG
>JANQRV010000596.1 GCA_028284395.1 Saprospiraceae bacterium | reverse complement strand
GAATTGACCTTCCGCCGCCACACAGCCAATCATGACCGGCAGTGCGCCCGCAATCGCTCCCACAAAAACAGCCGATTGTCCGATGCGTTTCAGTGGTGTATAAACAAATGCATAAACCACCAACGCCAACATACCTAAAAAGGACGTCCAGGGATTGAATAGCGCCAAGAAGATGATGCCGAATAAACTCATGAAACCGGCTGCGATCACACCTTCCGACCGGGTCATTCTACCGGCCGCTAACGGGCGATCTGCGGTTCGCTTCATCAACTTGTCGTAGTCGATCTCCAGAACTTGGTTGAGCGCATTGGCTGCCCCCGTCACTAAGAATCCACCAAGCGCCAAAATGATGACTGCCGACCAATTGACCACCGGAGCAGCGATCAAGTAAGCCATGACCGATGAGAAAACCACGGTCGAGGTCAGTCGTAATTTTACCAACGCTGAAAGATCTTTTATCTTATCAGCTATACCTACTGGTATGCTCTTCGTCTCCGCTTTAGCACCTGGCTTTATCAAATCCTAATTATTTATTAAACTGCAATTCAAACTCAATCATCCGCCTTAATGCCCGTGGTCGTGTTCCCCTTCCGCCAATGGCGTGATCTGCGATGTAAACTCTTTTCCTCCTTTACCGTAATCGTACGCCCAACGTTGAACCGTAGGGATCTTGCCCGGCCAGTTTCCGTGACCGGCGTGGATGGGCGTTGTCCATTCTAAAGTATTGGCACCCCATGGGTTGCGACTTGTCACTTTCTTACCTCTCCAAATACTGTAGAAGAAGTTGATCACGAACAGTACTTGCAGCGCAAATACAATCGCTGCAGCAATCGTAATGAATTGATTCATGCCATCGAAGTGTCCGAAAGCATTGAATGTATCGAAGCGATAGTAACGTCTTGGTACGCCCGCCATTCCGAGGTAGTGCATCGGCCAGAAGATGGCGTAAGCACCAATCAATGTTCCCCAGAAATGGATCTGTCCGAGCAACTCATTCATGTAGCGGCCGTACATTTTCGGGAACCAGTTGTAAACACCGGCAAACATTCCGAAGAACGCCGCAATCCCCATCACAATGTGGAAGTGAGCCACTACAAAGTAAGTATCGTGCATTTGAATATCGATGGCGGAGTTTCCTAAGAAAATCCCCGTCAAACCACCCGAGATGAACATCGATACAAAACCGATGGCGAACAAACTCGCAGAGTTAAATCGGATGTTTCCTCCGTATAAGGTTGCAATCCAGTTGAACACCTTCACTGCCGATGGTACGGCAATGATCAGGGTAAATACCACGAAGAAATTGGAGATGAATGGGTTTACACCAGACATGAACATGTGGTGTGCCCATACGATGAAAGAAAGGAAGGCAATGGCCAGGATGGAATAAACCATCGCTTTATAACCAAAGATCGGCTTCCGGGAATGAACTGCCAATACTTCCGATACCAATCCCATCGCGGGTAATATGATGATGTATACTTCAGGGTGACCCAAGAACCAGAAAAGGTGCTGGTACAAGACCGGGCTACCTCCTACGTGATCCAGAGCTTCACCACCAATAAAGATTTCACTCAAGTAAAAGGATGTTCCCAATCCGCGATCAAACATCACCAACAACAATCCCGATACTAAAACGGGGAATGACAATAATCCCAGGATAGCCGTGATGAAGAAAGCCCAGATCGTTAGCGGCAAACGCCACATGTTCATACCCTTTGTACGCAGGTTCAGAACCGTTGTTATGTAATTGATTCCTCCCAGTAGCACCGACACCACAAAGAGTACCAAACTGACCACCCAGAGCGTCATACCACCCGCCGATCCCGACGATGCCTGGGGCAAGGCACTCAATGGTGGGTAGGCCGTCCAACCTCCCGAGAAAGGTCCTGTGCTGAGGAAGAGAGAGGCAAACATCACTACTCCGGCCAAAAAGAAGAACCAATAGGAAAGCATATTGAGAAACGGCGAGGCCATGTCCCGGGCCCCTACCTGTAGTGGTATCAACAGGTTACTAAAAGTACCACTCAGACCGGCCGTCAATACAAAAAATACAATGATGGTTCCGTGCATCGTTACCAATGCATAGTAGAATTGCGGATCCAAAGACCCAACTCCTTCCGGGTTGACCACGATCCATTTGCCCAGCAGTGGTTTCAACCACGCCATGCTATCATCCGGAAAACCAAGTTGAAGACGGAAAATAACCGACATCCCCGCACCGATCAAAGCCCAGAACATCCCTGTAATCAGGAATTGCTTGGCAATCATCTTATGGTCCATACTAAAGATGTAGGTATTGATAAAGTTCGACTGGTACTTATCTCCTTCATGATGCTCATGAAAGTGATCTTCGTATCCGTGCTCCTCTATGAGAATATCTTCTTCCGTCTGTGGAATATTTGTATTTACATTAGCCATTACCCCAATGGTTTATGATGATTTAATTCTTTTACTTCGTCAAAATTCTAAATTCCGTTCTTCTGTTAGCTGCGCGACCGGTATCCGTATCATTCGTATCGATCGGACGATCCTGACCGTAGCCATTGTATTGCAGTCGGGTAGAATCGATGTCGTTGACAACCAGGTAATCGTATACCTTCTTAGCGCGACTTTCCGACAACAATTGATTTTGTTCGGCATCTCCCGTATTGTCCGTATGTCCCGCCAACTCTACCGTCATTGCAGGATTGCCCTTCATCAATGTTAGTAAGTTGTCGATCTCATAATTGGAAAGCGGTGTCAAATCTGCCGAGCCTGTTTCAAAGTTAACATATCTAAAGCGTAACGTGGTATCCTGAGGATTGTTCATACTCAAAACCCCTTCTACGGCACGATCGAATTCTTCTTTCCGGTTCTCGATTTCAAAATCAAATAATTTGTTCCGGTGTGGATCTTTTTCCGTAAAACGGATATTGGTCATATAGTAGGAAGGTTGCTTGTTCAGCCAATCCAGATAATCGTCTTCGGAGACAATTCTCAACGTCTTACGCATACTGTAGTGACCTCGTCCACACAGTTCGGCACACGCCAATTCATATTCAAAAGTTTCCCACAATTGCTTGGATGGATCATTGGGATCCGGTACCTGATATTCGGGATATTTTCTCAACTCCTGACGATATTCCTCCGTTGTTTTGGTAGGTGTAAAGACAAAGTGCGTCGGCATACCGGGAATGGCATCCATTTTTACTCTGAAGTGAGGCAGGTCAAAGTTGTGCAATACATCTTGGGCGGTGATCCGCACCCTTACCTTCTTATTGACGGGCAATACGAATTCGGCACCAGTCTGGAAGTCGTCGATGTTTTTCTCGTCTTCCCAGTTTTGCCCCAACGGATTGGTAGCGGGGTCGATCAGTTTGTAATTTTTCTCTCCCAGGCGTCCATCCAGACCCGGATAGCGAATCGCCCAAGCAAACTGGTACCCTGTCGCTTCGATTTCGATGTGTTCCTCATCCGGACCGACATCTGCCATAACTTTGTTCCAGGCTTCCAAACCGTCAATTACCAAATAGGTCATTACAAAAAGAGGAATAACCGTCCAAATGATCTCAACCATGTTGTTGTGAGGGATGTAGATCACTTTGCGGCCCTTCTTGCCACGGTACTTATAAGCGTAGTAAAAAAGGAAGATCTGCGTTACCACAAATACGATTCCAGTGAAGAACAGGGTTACGTTGAACATGGAGTCCAGCGCCGATCCGTGTTCTGAAGCAGATTCGTGCGGGCCGTACCCCAACATGTAATTCTTGTAGTAATAAGCTGACCAAATACATCCGACCAGAAAGAGGACCATAAAAATCATGGAGAATACAGCATTGCGCTGATTCACCTGCTCCTGGCGCTGCTCTTCACCACGGATCTTACCTGCTAGTTCGGTCACCTTACCAACCTGAACAACGATGATCGTTATGAGTATCAGACTGATAAAAATCAATAATGCGGTCATTATCTATTTCTTTTATTTTTCTACAAATTTACTTCAAAACGCCTGTTCTACGGATTGGTTCTAAAATCAATCCTTATGTAGAATCATTCTAAAAAGGCCAAACGTGATGGCCGAGACTCTCTTTGAGATAAGGGTCTTTTTCTGCTAACAATGGTGCTTTCTCCAACCGTGAAAGAACGAAGTAAAGGAAGAAAGCCAGGAACCCTAACATGGTACCTAATTCTAACATACCCGGCATGGAAAATCCGGCAACAAATCCCATGGCGTGGTGTCCTGCTTCAGCTCCATGCTCGCCTGCACCGTGCGACTGCGCCATCAATTCGTGTGCGGTATGATAAACACCTGGTTTGATCATCTGGAAGTAGTCCCACCAGTGACCGAAGAAAACCAGAATAGAGGCAAAGATCAAGGTTCCGTATTTACGCTTCGTATCATTCCTCATCAGAATCAGGAATGGAAAGAAGAAGTTGATCACCAAATTACTGTAGAACAGTATCGGGAAATTATCGATCCGGTTTTGGAAATAAACCGTTTCTTCACCGACGTTGGCGTACCAGATCAACATGTATTGAGAAAACCACAGATAAGTCCAGAAAATACTGAAAGCAAACATGTATTTTCCAATATCGTGTAAGTGGTTAGAGGTTACATACTCCATATATCCCATCGACTTCAACCAAATGATCATCATGATGGTCAGAGCCATGGCGGCACAAAACCAACTTGCCGTGGCATACCAGGCAAACAAGGTACTGTACCAGTGCGCATCGAGCGACATCACCCACTGCCAGATCATGGCAACACTGGTGAAACCTCCGATCGGCAAAAATGCGGCCGCCCAGATTCTCATTTTGCGGTGGTGCGCAAAATTCTCATTGCCGATGCCCTGTCCTTCTTCGACGGATAATTGTCTCAACCGACGGGCAAAAATGATCCAGCCACCTACGATAATCAAGGTACCAAAGGTATACCAGCCCCGATTCAGGAAAGAGGACTTAAAGGCCAATATGGCATCTTCCTCAACCGATTTGGCGTCCGCCCAGTGATACAGATGGTGAAAACCACCCCATAGACCAGCGATGAGAACCAATAATAGAATCAAACCGGGAATCAAAAAGAGGGAATAAGCTTCCCAAATCCGCTTGACCACAACGTGCCAGCCCGACCAGGCCGTAATGAAGGCCGAGATCACAAAGAGGGAGATAAATCCAATTCCGGTGAAAAAGACTGTATTGTGCAGGTAGTTCGACCAAAATCTGGAGTGCAACTCGTCATCAGCCGCAAAAAAAGTAATTGCCATACACAGCAAGCCCAAGATCATGAATCCGAAAAGCACTGTTTTATGTCTTGATGCGAAAGTATATTGGTTCATTGCCAAATTTTTAACGCTAAAAAGTTTTGTTTACTAAAAGTTCGTTCGTGACGGTCTGATTAATGTCCTTGACCGTCGCCGCCGTGATCATCACTGGAATGATGACCTTCGGTATCATCTGTACTGTGTTCTAGAATGGTTTCCGCTTCCAGTTCTGCAATTCGCTGCAATTCGCTGGCTGGTGTACCGAATGAGTCATTCAGCGTATTTCCCTCCGGTCCGTAAACCAATTTCTTTTCTTTTGCCTGGAGCGTACGAATGTGGTGTATCACCTGCCATCTTTCTTCGTAGGACAACTTATCAGCGTATCCGCCCATGACATTCTTTCCATACATGATGCTATGGTAAAAGCGCCCGTTGGAAGATGTGACAAAGTCGTCGCTGATCAAATTGGCTGGTGCATTCAGATATTTGACATTCTTATTCTCATCGTCGTTCACCAAATATCCCAGACCATCGCCCTTATCACCGTGGCAAATGGCGCAAAAAATGGTGTACAATTCTTCGCCGCGAGCCAGACCGTCTTCGGTGATCGGAAATGGATTGACAGTTAGTTCGGCAATTGCACGAGTGCGATCTTCCTCCGTATCAACGTAGTAATAGGGCACACTACCATTGAGTGGTACTGCGATATCGTTGCTCGCACTTTCACCGCGCAGGTGTTCCATCATTTCTGTTCTTAGATCATCATCGCCGGCAAAATGAACGCCTGCGTATCCACGAGGCACGGTACCGGTTACCGGCTCACCCGGCATGGAGAGCTCTTTTAATTTCTTGGTACTGGTTTCGTCCCAGGTATTCAAACTATAGTTGGTATATACATTTGCTTCGTAAGCAATCGAATGCCCCATATCCGGAATGTACTCATGACCGGTACTATTGCCATCAGCCGGAGCACAGGAATAGATCAAGATCGCCGTCACTAAAACAAAGAATAACTTCTTTACAATATTCATCTGATCAGTTTTGAAAAGCAGATTAAATGTTTTTTACGTTGATTTCTGATGCTCCGGTCGTGGATAGAAATCCTTTCAGGTTGTCCGCTTCATCTTCGGTGCAATCGGAAATATCGAAAGCCAGACAGAATTTATCATCGGTAATCCGATCATCCAATGAAGGATTCTGCACGCCCGGCCACAAACCATTGATGGTGTAGAACGTAACGACCATACCGACGGAGGCAAATAGTACCGTCAACTCAAAAGTAATCGGAATGAAAGCCGGTACTGACCAATAAGGCTTACCACCAAAAATAATGGGCCAGTCTCTGGTAAATACCCAGGTCATGAAAAGGAAAGCCGTCAGCGTACCCAGCATACCATAAATGAAACCGGCAGCGTGCAACCTACTTTCCGACAATCCCATGGCATCCTCCATGCCGTGTACGGGAAATGGCGTATAGACATCGAAAATATCCAGGTGATCTGCAGTAGCTTTACTGACTGCTTTGAGGATAACTTCTTCGTCGTCGTAAAGTCCGTAAAGGACATTTTTATTATAAGTTCTCATATTGAGATTTTTCTGCTATTCAGTTCTAAGATTTAATGGACTTCCTCTTTCTTTACATCAGCGGTCGAATCGTGGTCATCGTGGTGGTGATGGGTGGCGTTGGGTCCGATGTATTGATCCCCAGCCGTTTTCAAGATACTCTTGATCTCAGCAACCGCAATCACCGGCGCTACTCGACAGAAAATCAGGTAGAGGGTGAAGAACAGTCCCAAGGTACCGATGAAAATGCCGATCTCTACCCAGGTCGGTACGTAATAACTCCAGCTGGAAGGCAGATAATCGCGTGCCAGAGTCGTCGCAATGATCACAAAACGTTCGAACCACATCCCGATGTTGATAAAGATGGACATCAGGAAAGTCACAAAAATGTTCCTTCTCAGTTTCTTAGACCAGAACAACTGGGGAGAAACCACATTACAGAACATCATGCCGATGTAAGACCAGTAGTAAGGCCCTAAAACCCTATTATAGAATGCATATTGCTCATACAGATAACCGGAGTACCAAGCGATGAATAATTCCGTGAGGTAAGCAACCCCCACCATGGTTCCTGTCAGCAGGATCACCTTATTCATACTTTCGATGTGTTCCAGTGTGATGTATTGCTCCAATTTCAGCACTTTCCGGGTCATGATCATCAAGGTCAATACCATCGCAAATCCGGAAAAGATGGCCCCGGCCACAAAGTAGGGTGGGAAGATGGTTGTGTGCCATCCCGGAATCACGGAAGTGGCGAAATCGAAAGATACGATCGTGTGCACCGAGAGGACCAGCGGTGTTGCCAGGCCGGCAAGTACCAAAGATAGACTCTCCCACCGTTGCCAGTGTTTGGCGGATCCGGTCCAACCGAAAGAGAAGACATTGTATATTTTTCTGCGCAAACCTTTAGAACGGTCTCTGATGGTCGCCAAATCCGGCACCAAACCGGTATACCAGAACAGTAAAGAAACCGTGAAATAGGTGGAGATCGCAAAAACGTCCCACAATAGCGGAGAGTTAAAGTTTACCCATAGAGGACCACGCGTATTTGGATACGGGAAAATAAAGAATCCCAACCAAAGCCGCCCCATGTGAATGAGGGGAAACTGACCGGCACAAACTACCGCGAAGATCGTCATTGCCTCTGCAGCCCGGTTTACCCCGGTACGCCACTTCTGCCGGAAAAGCAGAAGAATCGCTGAGATCAGCGTCCCCGCGTGACCGATACCGATCCACCAAACAAAGTTGGTAATGTCCCAACTCCACCCGATCGTACGATTCAGGTTCCAGGTACCGATACCGAAGTAGATGGTCCAACCGACACAAAATACAAATAACGCCAAACCAGAAACAGATACCAAAAAGGCCAGGACCCACGCCAAAGTTGGCGTCTTCTCAGTAGGAGAGCAAATATCCTCAGTAATCTGATGATACGTCTTCCCGCCTTCGATTAACGGTTCCCTAATTGGTGAAATGGGTGCACTCATAATTATTTATTTATCACCTGTTCAATTGTCAATTAATTCATTTTAACCCTCAACTTCAAACCCCTCCAACTCTCTAACTCTCTAACTCTCCCCAAACTAAGCATCCAAAGCCTCATTCCGGTTATTCACCCGGGCCTGATAGTTCACAGAAGACCTCGTGTTGATTTCTTCCAATACCAGGTAATTCAGCGGATTGTCCAGCTTTTCGGAAAGTTGCCCCTCTTTATCGTTGCGATCACCAAAAGTAATGGCACCGGTTGGACAAGCAGTCTGACATGCGGTTTTCACATCTGCATCCTTCAGTGCCCGTCTCTCGCGCTTGGCCGTTAGCTTGCCTTCCTGGATCCGCTGTACACAGAAGCTACATTTTTCGATCACCCCTCTGGAACGCACGGTTACATCCGGGTTCAAGACCATTCTGGTCAGGTTATCTGCTCCAAATGGAATTTCTTCTCCATTCAATGGATATTCGTTGACCGGGAAGAGGTCGGCAGTAGTATAATCCAACCAGTTGAAGCGACGTACTTTATAAGGACAGTTGTTGGCACAGTAACGAGTACCGATGCAACGGTTATAAGTCATTTGATTCAACCCTTCCGAACTGTGGTTGGTGGCCGCTACCGGACAGACGTTCTCACAGGGAGCGTTGTCGCAATGCTGGCACATCATGGGTTGATAAACTACATTTGGGTTTTCGTAATCACCGTAGTAGTAGCGATCTATCCGCAGCCATGTCATTTCGTGGTGACGTGCTACTTCCGTTTTTCCAACAACCGGAACATTGTTCTCGGCCATACAAGCTACCTGACAAGCACCACAACCGATACAAGCATTCAGATCGATGTGCATGTTCCAATGGTGGCCCTGTTCGTAATAATCAGACTTGTATTTGTCGTATGGATAGATGGTATGGGAGTTCAGTTTCTCTGCTTCCGCCCGCTTCTCCTCAATGTGATGCGCCAAATCTTCCAGGTCATTCAGATTACCTTGGTAGATGATGGAACGATCAACGATACCCCCCTGGAATCCATCTTCGTTGAAAGGATCTGCCAGCTTGGTAGCCGTTTTTTCATCAACATTGATGGTTTCTCCATTCTTATTTTCACCCGTGACCCCCATCGTGTGGTGGTACTGTACACAAGCCATCTTGCGGTCGATCGCTACGGGATCGGATACGTTCTGAACGCTGGTATAATATTGCGTAAATCCGTATTCATCGATATCCAGCCAGGGATAGACATTGACTCCGACCTCGTTACCCAGGGCCTTGCCAACCACACCCGTATTCGTTCTTCCGTACCCAATGGCCAATCCGAGCGTTTCATTCGGTTGACCGAATTGGCGAACGACGGCACAATTCTTCTTGATATCCTTGATACTGACTTCTACAATGTCATTTTCTCCGACGCCTTCGCGTTTATTCAAATCTTTGAACGCCGTAAAGCGGTTGCCTCCATCCCAACCTACCGGAATGGCAAGGAAGTTACCCCAACTACAACGCGTAACCGGATCCGGCATCTCCAACAACCATGGGTTGTTAGCGTACTGCCCGCCGCCCATATTCACCGTTTCGAAGAAGGTGATCTCCAAACTGGCATTGGCTGGTTTGCGAACTTTCTTGGCAGCGGCGGCAATGCTGGAACCAAAACTCACTGCTACTGCAGGTTGTTCGATTTCGTATACACCATCGTGCAGGGTGCTATCCCAAAAAGCGCGGAAGGTAGCGAAGGTACCATTCGAAGGGAACATATTTTGCTCCCATTGCATTTTCAGGTAATCCATCGCAGGCTGATCGCTGTCCATGTTTAGATTTTCACTTCCAGCCCAACGCAAGAGAGATACTTCCGCCTGACGGGTATCAAAGAGCGGTGCGATGGTTGGTTGAATCAAACTAAACTGGCCTTTCTTTGGTTCGGCATCTCCCCAACTTTCCAAGAAGTGGTGGGTAGGTGCGGCAATGCTACACAACATGGTTGTTTCATTGGGAACCGTAGAGAAAGAAACCTTCAAATTCGTCTTACCCATGGCATCGGCGAATTTGTCGGCATTGGGAATGTCGTAGGCGGGATTCGCCCCATCCATTACCAATAACGCATCTACACGACCTGCCGCCATCTCGGTGATCAGGTTCTGGATGCTTTTATCGTCGCCCTGACGTTGCAGGGAAGCATTGTTAAAATCGATGGTCGTACCGTAATTACCCAACATGTTGTTGATGGCATTTACCAGTACTTGCTCTCCAATGTTATTGGATCCGGATACGACCAATGAAGCGCGTTGACTATTCATCAACTCATCGGCTAACACTTTGATTTTGGTGGCTTTCGCCTGATCGCTCAATCCCGGACTATTGGTGACCGTTTCGCCTCCGGTACGACGAGCAATTTCGTTGTACAAACTCACGATGGCAGCTCCTTGCTCGGAAGGTTTGATCAGAATCCGGTTATCGGCATTGGAACCGGTCAAACTCATGGAGCTTTCGATCTGCACGTGTCTGGATAGACGAGCATTCTTGACATTACCGATTTTTCGGTTTTTCACGTATTGAGCGGCATACTCAATCGGTGAAATCCAGGTTCCCAGAAAGTCCGCTTCAAAGCTGACAATCATGTTGGCCCGGTCGAATCGGTACGAAGGGACTTCACGAAGGCCAAAGGATTCTTCGTTGGCAGCAAGCAAAGCAGCGCTCGATACCGGGTCGTAAGTGATGACCTGAGTATTGGGGTACTTTGCCGTAAATTCTGCGATCGCCGCTCTAGTCATTGGACTAAAAATGGTATGAGTAACGATACGGATTTGCGATCCAGCGTTCAACTGACCGCTGATTTCGCTGTCCAAGTCATCCCAATTCACTCCCTTCCCAACGGCAGCACCCGCTCCGATCACACCATCGGCGATTCTGGCAGGGCCTTTGATCCGACTGGTATCGTATAAACTTAAGACACTGGCTTGTGTACGCGCACTGGTTCCTCCCATGGTGATGTTGGACAATCCATTGCCCTCGATCTTGATGGGACGCCCTTCACGCGTCTTCACCAAAATGGCACAGTAATCCCCTCCCTGAACAAAAGAAGAAGCATAATAAGTAGCGACACCCGGAACAATTTCGTCCGGCTTAACCACGTAGGGAATCGCTCTTTTCACCGGTATCTCACAGCTGGAAGCGATGGTTGCCGCACCTAGTCCAAAACCTAGGTATTTCAAGAAATCACGACGATTGGCTTCTGGAGTCGTCCCCTCCTCACCGGATAACAACTGATCGGCTAGAGAATTATCGTGGAGAAACTCCTCTTTTTGAAGTTCCTGGTAAGCCTCAGTGTTTTGCAACTGATCTACTCCTACCCAAACTCCTTTCTTTTGATCATTCTTCATTTATGATGAATTCTAAGTTTAAAACTTACTGGTCTAAAAGTCAGCTTTTAATAATGGCACTTCTGACATTCAATACCACCAATTTCTTCTACCGTCACTTTGCTACGTTCGCCACTGGCGATCTCTTCGTGGTATTTTCTATAGGAATTGTAATAATCGTTGTCTTTAAATTGGACTTCAGTTTGGCGGTGACAGTTCACACACCATCCCATAGAGAGTGGCGAACTTTGCTGTACGACCTCCATTTCTTCCACTGTACCGTGGCAAGTCTGACATTCTACTTTTCCGACTGATACGTGTTGGGCGTGATTGAAATACACGTGATCCGGTAGGTTGTGGATCCGTACCCATTCGATTGGACCTTGAATTTTCTCCTTGGTTTCATTCGTCAAAGAACTCTTAATTCCGTCCCACTGTTCGTTGATCAATTCTTGACCTTTTGAATCGAAGGTACCATTTTCGGTAATGTAAGTATCGGCAATCCATTTTTTGTAAATCTTCTCGATGTCTTTTTCCTCCATTTCATCGTAATTCTCGATGTACTGGTCGGTACTTGGGTCGTAGCCGATCGAAGCGAAAATCTTGGTCAATTCCGCCGTTCCGTACTGCGAACCTACCTTGATGGCCTTATGACAATTCATACAAGTATTGGCGGCAGGGATCACCGAATGTTTGCTTCGACGTGCGCCATCGTGACAATATTGACAATCGATCTGTTGCAGTCCGGCGTGCGTAGCGTGCGAAAATTTAATCGGTTGCTCCGGAGCATATCCTTGCTGACGCCCCAGGGAAATTGCATTATTAACGGTTGTGTAACCACCCAGAACGATCAGCGCAAAAAGCACGAATCCGATCACTCCTTTACTGGTCAACGTTTCTACCAATGTCTTTCTTCTAGCTGGCGCGGTTCCATCCTTCACTTGGTTCATGTAGTTCAGGTTGGAAACAATGCGCGTCATCACCACGGCAAACAACGCCAGAATCAAAGTCAGGATGACCAATAATCCCGTATTGTCTTTGGCTTCTTCGGTTCCGCCAGCTGCAGCGACATCAGGTCCACCTTCCGGCACCCCGTAGGTTCCTTTATATACACCGTCAATGTAGGCCAAGATATTGGCGATTTCATCATCCGTCAAATTCGGCATCGGCGTCATGATGGTCGGCTTGTACTGATCCCAAAGTGCTACTGCACGTGGGTGACCATCAGCAATCATAGCCTGAGAATTCCGAATCCACGTATACAAATCTTCCAGGCTGTGTTCATCTTCCCAAATGGCCTGGGCACCTCCTAATGCCGGTCCGGTCGAAGCGGTTTTCATATCGCTAAGGTGACACTGACCACAATTGGCCCTGAATAACGATTTTCCTGCATCCAGATCCGGAGCTTGGGCAAAAGCGATCAACGAAGAGGAAGAAAAGATTAAAAGGAGAAAAGCTTTATAAAAGAATGATTTATGAATCATCGTCGTATTTTAAATAAATTAAATGAACCGTTTCAACGAATGAAGCTTTTTAATTTTGCGCAAATATAGGATACGTTAAGTTTTTTAACAATAATAACCATTGGGTCCCAATTATTTAGACTCTTTCTAAATAAGAAGTGCTTTGATTCGGTTCTCAGGAACGAAATTTTATTCCTCGACAGACCTGATTTAGAGGCTTTGTCGCCCTAAAGGAGGCAAAACCAAAATATACTATCGCAGAAATAGCTTAGACGGCAACCTTGGCCTTAATGTGTGGGTGAGGATCGTAGTTCAGAAATTTAAAATCTTCATATTCAAAACCGAAGATGTCTTTTACCTCCGGATTAATTTCAAGAGTAGGCAGTGCTCGCGGTTGACGGGACAGCTGCAGTTTGGCCTGTTCGAAATGGTTCGAATACAAGTGCACGTCGCCAAAAGTATGGACAAATTCGCCCGGTTCTAAATCACAAACCTGTGCCATCATCATCGTCAGCAAAGCATAGGATGCGATATTAAAGGGGACGCCCAAAAAAACATCGGCCGATCGCTGATACAATTGGCAAGACAAGCGACCCTTGGCCACGTAAAATTGAAACAATGCATGGCACGGAGTCAACGCCATTTCATCCAGTTCTCCGACATTCCAGGCATTTACAATGATGCGGCGGGAATCCGGGTTGTTTTTAATGGTATCGACCGCCTTCGCTATTTGATCAATGGTCGTTCCATCTTTCTTTTCCCAACGCACCCACTGCTTGCCGTAAATCGGGCCGAGGTCTCCCTTTTCATCGGCCCATTCGTTCCATATCCGCACGCCGTGTTCCTGCAAATACTTGACGTTGGTGTCCCCCTTCAGAAACCAAAGCAATTCGTAGACGATGGACTTTAAGTGAAGTTTCTTGGTTGTCAACAAAGGAAAGCCCTCCTGCAAATCGAATCTCAGTTGATGACCAAACACACTAGTTGTGCCCGTGCCCGTGCGGTCTCCCTTTTCGGTGCCGTTGTCTATGATGTGTTGTAGTAAGTTTAGATACTGCTTCATGCTGTGGTGCTGTGATGCTGTGATGCTGTGATGTAGAACTGGCAAATCTTGAAGATTTGCCAGTTCTGTGCGTTATCTCTCACAGCAAATATAATCAATCTCCAAACATCCACTTCGAAACCAAGCGCGCTTATCTTTGTTAGATGGTAAATCCGGCAAAACACAAAATATGAGTCATAGAAGTCTGCAAGACGTCGTCATCGATCTGGAAAAGCATAAGCAACTAGTAAGGGTTAAAGCGGAAGTGGACCCCTACCTGGAAATGGCGGAAATCCATCGTCGCGTATTCGATGCGCAAGGACCGGCCATCCTTTTCGAGAATGTGAAGGGCAGCCCCTTCCCCGCCCTATCCAATATCTACGGTACTTTCGAAAGAACGGAGTTTTTATTTCGGCACACGATCAAAAAAGTACAAAAGGTCATTGAACTCAAGGCAGACCCCAGCAATTTCTTCAAAAACCCCTTGCGCTATTTGAGCGCTCCCTTCACGGCGCTGACGGCCCTCCCGATGAAAAGCCGGTTTGGAGCCCCCATACTCTTTAACAAGACGACCATTGACCAGTTGCCCATGGTTCATTCGTGGCCGATGGACGGCGGTGCGTTCGTCACGCTGCCGCAGGTTTTTACCTTGCCGCCGGGCGTCGACAACATCATGCAGTCCAACCTGGGCATGTACCGGATCCAGTTGAGTGGCAACGACTACGAAATGAATAAGGAAATTGGGTTGCATTACCAGATCCATCGAGGCATCGGCGTCCACCATACGATGTACAATGAGAGTGATCAGCCCTTTAAGGCTTCAATTTTTATTGGCGGCCCTCCTTCACATGCCTTTTCTGCTATAATGCCGATGCCGGAGGGACTATCCGAATTGACCTTTGCCGGTATGTTAGCCGGGCGCCGATTTCGATATACAACCCGTAATGGCTACCATCTTTCATCGGATGCGGATTTTGTCATTACCGGCACCATCCGCAAAAATGAAAAGAAACCGGAAGGTCCGTTTGGCGATCACCTTGGTTACTACAGTCTCCGACACGACTTCCCGGTTATGGAAGTGGAAAATGTTTACTATCGTAAAAATGCAATTTGGCACTTTACTGTTGTTGGCCGACCTCCACAAGAAGATTCCAGTTTCGGCTTTTTGATCCATGAATTGGTCAAGCTATTGGCTCCGCAGGAATTTCCGGGCGTCAAGGAAATCAATGCGGTGGATGCCACGGGGGTTCATCCCTTGTTATTGGCCATCGGCAGTGAGCGATACATGCCCTTTCGAGAAAAGAAACCAGAGGAAATCCTGACCCAGGCCAACCGCATTATCGGTTCCGGGCAAACATCTCTGGCCAAATTCTTGATCATCGCCGCACATGGCGACAACCCCAATTTAAACACCCACGATATTCCTGCGTTTTTTCAGCACGTGCTGGAACGCATCGATTGGCGGAGAGACCTCCACTTTCAAACCCGTACCACGATCGATACCCTCGATTATTCAGGTACCGGATGGAATGAGGGTTCCAAAGTAGTCATGGCTTGCTGCGGCGACCCGATCCGTACCCTTAGCACTGAGCTTCCGAGCAACCTCAGCTTGCCTAAGGGTTTTACCAATCCACAGATTGCCCTGCCGGGCATCATCGCCATTTCCGGCCCTGGTTTTTCCGGACCGGAAAGCTACAGCGATCCTGAAATTTTAGGGAAGCATCTGGAAAATTATTCGTTGGAGCGTTTTCCACTGGTAGTGCTGGTCGACGACAGCAGTTTTACGTCCCAGACACTTAACAATTTTCTTTGGGTATCTTTCACGCGAGCCAACCCCTCTCACGACATTCACGGTGTGCACGCTTTTACGGAAAACAAACATTGGGGCTGCAAGGGAACTCTCATCATTGATGCCCGTATAAAACCGCACCATGCCCCACCTTTGGTAGCCGATCCCGCTGTGACAAAGAAGGTGGATGGCCTATTTGGCAAGGGTAGTGAATTGTATCGCGCCATCAATCGGAAATAATACGTCCGCTATTGCGCAAATCTTATTAAAAAATATCATATTGCAATGAATTTGGCATGCTACTTGAATCGGAATAAACAAAAACACAAACTATCTTAAATGTTTGCTAATAAGCACCACCCAGAGATTCTATATCCGGATGAATTAGATGCTTACCTCGCCAAAGGCTGGTATAGAATGGGGCAAACTATTTTTACAACCCACTTCCTCTTTTTTGACAACGATGTTTACTCTGCCATTTGGGTCCGGCTACCGCTGGCTGACTATCAATTCAGGAAGAGTCTGCGCAAATTGGTGCAACGCAATCTCAATAACTTCGATGTTAAGATCCGCCAGGGATTTATCTCGCGCGAGAAGGAAGATCTCTTTCAAAAATACCGCAATGCCTTCAATGGCCGGCTGGCTCCCAACCTTAAGGATTACCTCCTTGACGGAGAAGACTACAACATCTACAACACTTTTGAAGTGGCCATCTACGATGGGGGCCAACTGATCGCGTTCAGCTTTTTCGACATCGGCTCAGAAAGTGCCGCTAGTATATTGGGGGTTTACGATCCTGATTACAGCAAACAAAGCCTGGGCTTTTTCACCATGTTAATGGAAATCTCTCATTGCTTGGAGAAAGGCATGGACTTTTACTACCCAGGTTATGTTGTACCCGGCTATTATCGCTTCGACTATAAACTACGGATCGGAGAGGTTGACTATTACGATGCCCGAACAAATGCATGGTCTCCCTTCACCCAATTGACTACCGAGAAAATTCCTGTTAATTACGCCAAGTTAAGGCTGCAAGCTCTGAAAGAGCTGTTGGAAGAAGCAGGGATCTCGAGCCGACTATTGATCTATCCGTTTTTCGAAGCCAATCTTTTCAATTTCTGGCAAGCTCAATATTTCGATTTCCCCTTCTTGCTGAAAATCGATCTCAATACCAACTCCTACTATCGTCTCATCGTTAGCTACGACATTAAAAACGACGGTTACCATCTCCTCAAATGCATCTCATTCGAGGATACGCACAACTATTTCAATAAGGATTTTCTCGCCGCGCTCAACACCAAAACCCACCTTAATGAGATTCTGATCATCGAACAATTCCTATATTCCAATACCACCGAAAGTGCTCTGGCAGCGGCCATTGAAGAAGAACTAACGAATGTGCCTTTTTATGAACCGTTGTAGGCCATCCGAATGGTCTTAAGTCGAACCTTTCGAACCAGATAACATGAAAGCCATTTACTTCGAACAATATCAAGGCCCCATCCAAATGGTTACGCTGCCCGACCCTATCGTTCCCAATGATGGTGTAGTCATTCGAGTTAAAGCCACAGGCCTCTGTCGCAGTGACTGGCATGGATGGATGGGGCACGATTCGGATGTACAGCTACCACACGTGCCGGGGCATGAATTCGCAGGTACGGTCGTCGAGGTTGGCAAAGAGGTCCGGAACTGGAGCATCGGGGATGAAGTCACGCTTCCCTTTTGTATGGGCTGCGGCCATTGTGAACAGTGTATCGAAGGTCAACAACAAATTTGCGATCATTACTACCAGCCCGGATTCACCGGATGGGGATCTTTTGCCGAGTATGTAGCCGTGCCCTACGCCGATCAAAATTTAGTGCGGTTGCCGGAAGGAATGGACCATGCAGCGGCGGCAGTGTTGGGATGTAGATTCATTACCTCTTATCGCGGCATCATCGCGCAGGGACAGCTCCAGACCGGGCAATGGATTGCGATCTACGGTTGCGGAGGGGTTGGACTGTCGGCAGTCCTGATTGCAGCAGCAGCCGGCGCCCAGGTGATCGCAGTGGATATCGATGAGGATAAATTGACACTGGCTCGCCAACTCGGTGCTCATTATACTTTCAATGCCCGCAAGGTAGCATCCATACCCGATGCCATAAAAACACTGACCAGTGGTGGGGTCCATTGCTCGGTGGATGCATTGGGCAGTAGCGACACCTGTATTCAATCGATTTTGTCGCTCCGTAAAAGAGGCAAGCACATTCAGATCGGCCTGATGACCGGCCAGCACAGTAAGCCAGCAATTCCCATGGGGCCGGTCATTGCCAACGAGTTGGAGATCATTGGCAGTCATGGCATGCAGGCACATCGTTATCCAGAGCTCTTCCGGCTGATTAAAGCTCAAAAGATACCGCTCCACCAACTGATCGGCAATACCGTATCACTAAGCGAGGCATCAAAAGCCTTACAGGAAATGGACCAATTCAGACAAAATGGAGTGACCGTTATCGTACCTTGATCAATCTTTCCCGAATCCGTGCAGATTTTGGCCGACAAAACCAGCGGGAAACTCCTCCACCCCTTCAAAGCCCAATCGAATGTCGCGCCCATCGTGCGGAATTTTAGCCGTGCCGAAAATATAATCCCAGACGGCTAAGGTCAATCCAAAATTAATCCCGTATTTCTGATCCTCCGGCCATTCATAGGCGTGATGCCAAATGTGCATTTCCGGGCTGTTGAAGATGATCTTCATAAAGGGACCGAAGACGAAAGTACCGATGGCCATTCCGATGACGATAATCAAAAGCTGAAAGGGCAGGTCCAAACCGTCGAAGACGTGAATGTCAAACATGCCAGCACACATAACCAGTCCAATGCCCGTTCCCAGGATACCTCCTGTCACATGGCCCTTGATGGAAATGTTGGAATGATTGTAATGACCAACCGCCAGGGTAAAGATGTGAATAATGAAAAAATCATATAGCCCGATACCCAGCAGTGCCAACGGCAAATACTCCAGACTGCGGTAAACCACGTTTTCCATCCAGTGATACCTCAGATGAGCGGCAAACCCCATTTGCTCCACAGAATGGTGGACCTTGTGAAACTCCCACAAGAAAGCGGAACGGTGCAACAACCGATGGACCCACCACTGGACAAAATCGCGCACCACAAAGCCGATCAATAAAATCGACCAGTGTGGCCAGCCATTCATTGGGTTGGAAGCTTGTAAATCAAACCCCGTCACACCGAGAATCAGATCGTTGAAAAAATCGACCACCACTTCTGAAGCCGCATTAAATACGATCAGGGAGAACAGAAAGAAATTGAAGAACATATAGAAGAAGTCCAACCAGAAATCCTTGCGAAATTTTGGCTGATCCTTCCTCCACGGATTCCACCACTCTACCGCAAAGAAGAAAGCAGAGATGATGATCAGCCAGTAAAAATAATTGTTCCAATGCGGATGTGTGATTTCATTCCAAAGGTAGTTGGCGTAATTCTGATATCCTTTGACAAAAGTTTCCCAATAATTCATTCTAATAGGTTAATAGAGTGTAGGCAAATATCTTACGGCATTTATAGCAAGTAAGCAGGTGATCAAATCAACTTATAAGTCACCTGCTTAAGTGTAATATCGAAATAAGTTCTAAAACGGATTCAATTTTCTCCACACTTTAGGCAACCCTAAGCAACCACAGCAACCACAGTAGCTATAGTAACCACAGTAGCCATAGCGACCACAGTAGCCATAGCAACCATAGTAGCCACAGCCACCACAGCAACAAAAGTTTTCTTAACTTAACAGCTTCTTCCCCATCCACAATTGCAAAAGATGAACATCAATCGTCCAAATATTGTTGTGCTCGACGGCTATACCCTCAACCCCGGAGATCTGAGTTGGAACAAACTAAAAGCGCTGGGGCATACGGTCGTCTTCGACCACAGTCCCGCCGAATCCATTTGCGAGAGGGCCAAAGATGCGGAAATTGTATTAGCCAATAAGGTAAAGTTTGACGACTCGGTTCTCAGCAGTCTTCCCAAATTGCGTTTCATCAGTATTACGGCAACGGGTTTTAACAACATCGATGTCGACGCCAGTCGTTCGAGAAATATTGCAGTTTCCAATGTCGTGGGTTACGCAGCCGAATCGGTTGCTCAGCACGTCTTTGCGATGATGCTGGAATTCACCAACAACGTTGCCCGACATCACCGGAGTGTAGTGGATGGTCAATGGGCAAAATGTCCGGATTTCTCCTACACTTTGTCTCCGATCAGTGAATTGAGTAGCAAGACCATCGGCATATATGGACTGGGCCGGATTGGTAAAAAAGTGGCAGATATTGCCAGTGGTTTTGGCATGCGCATACTGGCCACGCACAAACACCCGGAACGGGATCGGCGCCCGGATGTTCAGTTTGTGGAGCTCGACCAGCTATTTGCGGAGAGTGATTTCCTAACGCTGCACGCCCCCCTTAGTGACCACAATGCAAAAATGATCAATCGTTCTTCCTTACAATCCATGAAGCCCACCGCCTTTCTGATCAATACCGGTCGGGGTGGCTTGATCGATGAAGAGGCTTTGCTCGAGGCTTTACAGAAGAAACACATTGCCGGAGCGGCATTGGACGTCCTGGGTCAGGAGCCGCCGCCGGTGGGGCATCCGCTCATTGGACTTGAAAACTGCCTCGTCACTCCTCATCAGGCCTGGGCCAGTCGGGAATCCCGGCAAAGATTAATGGATGCTACCGTAGAAAACGTGCGTTGTTTCATCGATGGCAGCCTGATAAACATTGTCAATGGTTGGAAGAAATCAACGCAATGAATCCCGAATCTGGAAGTAGTTAAAAGAAACCCAGAATAACTTCATTGTGAAACTTTTGATATTTAGAAGATCAAAGACCCGAAAAAGCTGTATATTTGCCGCGCTTTATTAAATACCATTTTTAAAAGTTAAATTTTTATCGTCATGCAAGGAAAAGGAGTAGTAAAGTTCTTCCTTGTGGTGATGACGCTGGTTACGATCGCGCAGTATCTTTTCATTTTGCCGACCCGCAAAGTTGAAAAAGCAGCTGAAGAGCATGCACAAGCAGCGTCTGCATCCATCACGGAAGAAGCGGAAAAGCGGACCGAGTTTAAGAGGGCCCAGACGGCCTTTCTGGATTCGATGTCCAGCGAAGAGGTCTTCAAAGTACCTCTGTTGAAATCGTATACCTACCAAGAGCTCAAAGCTCAACAATTAGCCCTCGGGCTAGACTTGAAGGGAGGTATGAGTGTTGTACTACAAGTTGATTTAAGAGATTTTATACGAGCCTTAGCCAATGATAGTAAAGATCCAACTTTTTTAAATGCGTTAGATAAAGCTACCGAAGCGCAAAAGAGCGCTCAATCCAATTTTGTATCTCTTTTCTCCGATGCATTCCGGCAAAATGACTCGGGCAAAAAACTGGCCGAGGTATTTTCCCGTAACCAGGCCTTGGAGATCAATTTCGAAACCTCCGATGGTGAGGTAGAAAGAAAAATACGAGAAAAGGCCAACGAGACCGTAGATCTTACTTTCAAACTCCTCAAGGAGCGGATTGACAAACTGGGGGTAGCTCAGCCAAACGTTTCGCTGGATGCCAGCCGGGACCTGATCGTCGTTGAATTGCCGGGCATCGATAACCCCGAACGGGCACGAACTTTCCTACAGGCTGCAGCCAAGCTGGAATTTTGGAA
>JANQRV010000586.1 GCA_028284395.1 Saprospiraceae bacterium | reverse complement strand
TTCCAGCCTCATTGGAAAAAACCGCCCGCTGGAATCCTAGAATCATCACACCGATCATGCCGCCGGTCACGCCCTGCGGAGAAAATGCCTCCGTAAATATGGCGCCGATGGCCCAAGGGATCTTTCCGGCGTTCATCACGATAATGACAACTGCAAAAATGAGATATAGAACCGCCATAAAAGGCACCATCCTACTCGTTACCCGGGCAATGCTTTTCAAACCTCCGACAATGACCAACCCTACGGTAGTCGCAATCGCTAAACCAAAAAGCCAGCCTTTATCTCCGAAAAAACTTTCGGTTCCGCCCGTCACAAAAACAAATTGCTCAAAGGCCTGATTGGATTGAAACATGTTTCCGATTCCCAAACAACCAATGACCATTGCCAAGGCGTAAAAATAACCTAAAGGCTTACCCAGCCAGGAGAATCCACGTTCTCCCAATCCGCGTTCCAGGTAATACATCGGACCTCCGGATACGGTTCCATCCGGATTGATTTTCCGGTATTTCACACCCAGTACACATTCGATGAATTTGGTGGACATACCCAACAGTCCCGCCATCATCAACCAAAAAGCAGCACCGGGCCCCCCGATCGAAATGACAATGGCCACACCGGCGATATTGCCAATGCCGACCGTTCCGGATAGGGCGGTCGCCAATGCTTGAAAATGAGTTAGTTCTCCGCTTTCCTTGCCATCGTCATAGTCCCCTCTCACCAGCTTAATGGCATGTCGGAATCCCGTGATATTCAAAAATTTGAAGTAAAAGGTAAAGAAAAGGGCTGCAGCTACCAGCCAGATAACGATCAGGGGAACTTCTGTTCCCAGGATATCGACGGCATAGAATATGAAGGCTCTCAATCCGTCCGCTACTGGTCGCAGAGCATTGTTGATGGTTTCATCTATCCCCGCTGTTGACGATTGAGCCCGCAAAGGGGTAAAGCATTGACCAAACAGGATTGTCAAAAGAACCTTATGGTAAAGATTTTTCATTTTCGCAACAAAGTTTCACAATTATTTGAAAACGAATTGATTGCAAAACCTTCAAACCCGTGCAACTGCTTCGTTTTTTACCCAAAAAGTTCATAGCATTTCATCGTTTAATGAAAGAAACGATCCATTCTGCCATCAGGGCTGCGTCGGCCTCCCTCTGCTCCAAAGATTGGAGAGCCCTCTCGTATACAGTGGCCCCCAACAACGACCTCCGATCCGCAATCAATGCGCGCAAGTAGGGCTTGGTAAACTCGGGATGTCCCTGAACCGTAAAAATGTGTTGGTCTACAACGCACATACCGATCGGACAGAAATCACTACCCGCCAGTACTACACTGCCCGGTGCCGGCACCACTACCTGATCGCGATGACTGACGATCCAATTAAACCCTTTTTCGGCGCCCGTCATTTGGCGTCCTTCTTCGGTCAAAAATGTCTGATGCATTCCAACTCCCCAACCATTTTCTGACGCCTCCGTGCGACCTCCTAAAGCGTGAGCAACCATTTGATGTCCGAAGCATATGCCCACCAGTTTTTTCCGCCGCCCGTTTAACTCAATGACAAATCTCGACAATCGGCGGATCCACGCTTCATCTTCGTAGACACTCCTTTTGCTTCCCGTAATGAGATAGGCATCTACTTCGTCAATATCTGTTGGGTAGCTCCCTACTTGCACATCATAGATGACCGGTTCGATCCGGGGATCCACCTGCTGTAATAAGTCTGTAAACATCGCCGGATAGTCTCCAAAGTGCCCTAAAAGGTCTGCTCGAACAGCATCCGTCTGCAAGATTCCAAGTCTAGTCATCGCTTTTCTAAAAGAGTTTGGGCCGCAAGGTAATGAATTACGAAAGAATTTGTTTCACTACTTGCCCATGCACATCGGTCAGGCGAAATCGCCTTCCTTGATGCTTAAAGGTAAGTCGTTCGTGATCGAGGCCTAACAGGTGAAGCATCGTTGCCTGAAAATCATGGACGTGTACGGGGTCTTCCACTACATTATAGCCCAATTCATCGGTCTGCCCAAAATTCAGCCCGGCCCGGATCCCTCCTCCTGCAGCCCACATCGTAAAGCAATAAGGATGATGGTCTCGGCCATAATTATCGGCTGTCAACCTACCCTGACAGTAGTTGGTCCTGCCGAATTCACCTCCCCAGATCACCAGCGTATCGTCCAGTAAACCCCGTTGTTTCAAATCCATCACCAAGGCAGCAGAAGCCTGATCGATATCCCGGCATTGTTTGGAAAGATGATCTGGAAGATCATTGTGCTGATCCCAGCCCTGATGATAAAGTTGGATGAATCGGACATCGCGTTCGGCTAGTCTTCTGGCCAATAGACAGTTGGCAGCAAAAGTTCCGGGAATCCTGGCTTCGGGGCCGTATAAGTCAAAAATATAATCGGGCTCTTCGTCGACGTTCATCGTTTCCGGCACCGAAGTTTGCATGCGGTAAGCCATTTCGTATTGAGCCATTCGGGAATAGACTTCCGCATTTCCTTCTTTTTCCAAATAGAGTTGGTTCATTTGTTGCAGGCGGTCCAGTATTTTCCGGCGGTTTGCTCGGGAAACCCCCGCCGGATTATTCAGATACAAGACCGGGTCGGCACCGGATCGAAACTGTACCCCTTGGTGCAGCGACGGCAAAAACCCGCTTCCCCAAAGGCGTGCCTGTAAAGGCTGAGCCGCATCGGCCCGTCCGGTGCCCTTCGACAACAAAACACAGAAAGCGGGCATGTTTTCATTCGAACTTCCCAAACCGTAGGACAACCAGGCCCCAATGCTGGGTCGACCGCTTTGTTGTGAGCCAGTCTGAAAAAAATTCAACGCCGGGTCATGATTGATGGCATCCGTATACATGGAGCGGATGATACAGATATCATCCACAATTTTTGCGGTATATGGTAATAAGTTGCTAATCCAGGTGCCACTCTCGCCATATTTTCGAAACGAAGTAAAGGGTTGAACCATGGGTTTGGGAAAGGCCCGGGTAAATTCCGTTACACGTTGACCTTTACGGAAGGAGGCCGGCAATTCTTCCCGATGCCGTTGTCGCAATGTTGGTTTATAATCGAACAATTCCAATTGCGATGGCCCGCCGGCCTGAAACAAATAAATGACCCGTTTAGCCCGCGGAGCAAAATGAGGTCCATTTCCGTCTCTTTCCGGCGAAGCTTGCCGCGAAAAAGAACTCATGGCCAAGGCTCCCAATCCCAGGGTTGCCTTGGTCAGAAAATGTCGTCGTGTATTTTGTAACAGTGGATCCATTTTAATTCTTTTGCAAACTTTCACTCAAATTCATTACAGCATTGCAGACCATGGTGTAGGCTGCCAGTTCTTCTGTTCCAACCATTTGGCCGCTCCCCCCTTCACCAAGATCGACGATGGCCTCAGCCCGCTCGGGATAATTACTGAACTCAAGCACTTGCTCTTCCAGTAGTTCGAGCAAAATGGATAATTCTGCTTCGTCCGGAAGCCGGGAAGTGGCCCATTGAAATGCCCATTGAATGCGTTCCTTGGCATTATTCCCTCCTTCCCTGATGGATCTTTCCGCAAAAAAACGGGCGGCCTCCATAAATTGAACATCATTCAGGAGCACCAGGGCCTGAAGAGGTGTGGAGCTGCTCTGTCGCTTGACCGTGCATTGATTGCGATTTGCGGCATCGAAAATCGTCATCGAAGGCGGGGGTTGGATTCTCTTCCAATATTGATAAAGACTACGTCGATAAAGATCTTCACCGTGGCCTTGCATGTATTTTCGCTGATACCTCCCCCCGGAGGATACCTGTACCCACAATCCTTTCGGATGATAAGATTTTACGCTGGGGCCGCCAATTCGGTTTACTAAGAGACCACTCATCTGCAGGGCCTGATCGCGCAACATCTCAGCGGTGAGTCGCCCTTGCACGCCCCTGGCCAACCATTTGTTGTAGGGATCTGCCTGCTCTTTTGCCGGCGTTATCACCGATGATTGCCGGTAGGTGGCCGATAAGACCATTTGTTTAATCAGTCTTTTTACATCCCAGCCGGACTCCATAAAATCGACGGCCAGCCAGTCCAGGAGTTCCAAATGAGTAGGCAATGCCCCTTGGCTGCCAAAGTCGTCCGGTGTGTCGACCAAACCGCGCCCAAATATCATTTGCCAATAACGGTTGACTACTACCCTGGCCGTCAATGGATGATCGGGGTTGAACAGCCAACGAGCCAAACCCAGTCGATCGGCCGGTTCGCCTTTCCCGAAAGGTAGAATAGCCGGTGGTGTACCGGCAAAGACTTCCTCTCCGGGAGCATCGTAAAGCCCCCGATCCAACACGTAAGTTGGCCGCGTGGTATCCAACACGCCCATGATCATAACGGGAGCGACCAGCGCAGACATCTCCTCTCGCCACACGTCCCGGTAAGCTTCGGCGCTATCCTGCTGGCTGCCGGAGGCGTACTCCCGCTCAATGGTCTGGTCAATGTAAGCCCGCACTTCTTCCACCTGTTCGTCGGGCAAGGCCAGGTAAGGTGCAGAGGGATTGCCAAAACTCTTGGTCACTCCCCGTTCGGGAACCTGGTTGAAAAAAGCAAAAAGCTTGTAATACTCCCGTTGAGATATGGGGTCGTATTTGTGGTCGTGGCATTGGGCACATTCGACGGTAAGTCCCAAAAAGGCCTTTCCAAAGGTATTGGTGCGGTCTACCACATATGAAACCCTAAATTCTTCATCGATCGATCCGCATTCTTGTGTCGTTCGGTGGAGCCGGTTAAAAGAGGTAGCTAGTAGCTGTTCGTAGCTGGGGTTCTCCAGCAAATCCCCGGCCAGTTGCCAGGTGACAAATTCATCGTAGGGCCGGTTGTCATTAAAGGATTGTATGACCCAATCCCGCCAGGGCCAGACATTTCGTTCAAAATCGTGATGGTAGCCATTGGTTTCCGCATAACGAGAAAGATCCAGCCAATCCGAAGCCATTCTCTCTCCGTAAGCAGGAGATGCCAACAGCCGATCCACCAGTTCTTCATACGCCTGGATAGAGGGATCCCTCTTGAACTCGTTCACTTCTTGCGGACTGGGTGGGAGGCCCGTCAAATCAAAACTGAGTCGGCGGATGAGTTTTTCAGGAGTTGCTGCTACCGACGGTTCGAGTTGTACCCTCCGCATTTGTACCAGGGTGAAGTAATCGATCTCATTACGCGGCCATTTGTCTTTCGCCCCGCCCGGCAGCGGCGTACGGACTGGCTTGATAAAAGACCAATGGGTTTTCCATTCCGCACCTTGCTCGATCCATCTCTTCAACACCAGGATCTCCGTTGGCGTCAAAATCAGATTTGACTCCGGGGGTGGCATTTTCTCCTTCGGATCTTCACTGGTAATGCGCGCGTACAATTCACTCTTTCCGGGTCGGCCCCGGACAATGGCAAACCGCTCGGCAATCGAATCCAACATTTCAAAAGCGAAAGCCTCTTCATCCAGCCTGAAATTGGCTTTTCGCGCCCGATCATCCGGTCCGTGACATTTAAAGCATCGGTCCGACAGAATGGGGCGAACGTGTAAATTGAAATCGATCTTTTCGGGTATCGAAGTCTCCCCGGTGTGGTCTGCCTCCAAACCGCAATGCAAACAAAAACAGGAGATAGCCGACGCGATGAGTGATCTGAAAATAATGGCGTCCATCCGCTTTATCATGGTTTGAACAGCTGGTTACCCTACATAATTAAGGAATTTTCTTGGACTTTTTGCTTCAATTTTAGAGCTTCAGCCCAAAATAACCTGTATGAAAATTCTCATAGTAGGCGGAAACGGCACCATCGGCCGTACCGTTGTAGCCAAACTGGCGCCAAAGCACGACATTCTGATTGCCGGTCGCAAAAAAGGAGACCTTCTTTTAGATATTACCGACGTCCATTCCATCACCGCCATGTACGAGTCGGTTCCCGACCTTGATGCCGTTGTGTGTATTGCTGGTGAAGCGAAATGGGACTACCTGGATCAACTTTCGGAAGAGGATTATTACATCGGGATCAGAAGTAAGCTAATGGGACAAGTCAACTTGGTCCGAATCGGGTTGCAATACCTGAAACCAGCCGGCTCTTTTACCCTGTCTACAGGTATTCTCGCCGACGATCCGGTGCCCATGACGACCAGCGCCGCCATGGTAAATGGCGCCATCCATAGTTTTGCACAAGCAGCTGCATTGGAACTGCAAAACGGAATGCGCATCAATGTGGTATCCCTGGGCCTGGTAGCGGATTCCGCACAAAAGTATGAAGACTACTTTCCGGGCCACGACCCCATTCCAATGACCAAAGTAGCCAACGCTTATGTCCGAAGTATTGAAGGGAAAGGCAACGGTCAAATCATTCGGATATATCATTAGCACCGCTTTGTCAAACTAGCAAGCAACATTCAGATGCCTCCCCTCCCCCATTCCAGATTTGCTTTTTTTGCCCAGTTATTCTATATTTGTAGAAAATACTCTAAAAACATAGAAATGAACTTAACCAAGGCAGAAGAACAACTGATGAAATACCTCTGGAAACTGGAGAGAGCTTTTATGAAAGACCTGTTGGAACAATATCCCCCTCCCAAGCCGGCACCAACTACTGTCGCCACCTTACTGAAGCGCTTGCACAATAAAGGTTTCATCGATTACGAAAAGTTTGGTAGCATTCGGCAGTATTATGCCACGGTCAACAAGAAAGAATACTTCTCCAGTCACATCAAGGGGTTGATCAAGGGGTTCTTTAATAACTCCAATGCCCAATTTGCGTCCTTCTTTACCGACGAGATCGACCTATCCGAAGAAGAGTTACAGGAGTTGCGAGCAATCGTAGATCAAAAAATTCAAAAGAAGAAAAAATGATCGTTTACCTGGTAAAATTCACCGTCTGTACTGGATTGATTTTGCTTTTCTATCGGACCGTTCTGGAACGGGAAAAAATGTTGGTTTTCAATCGGGTTTTCCTGTTGCTGGGCCTATTGCTTTCCGTTGCCATCCCCTTCTTTGAATTTCCCCTGTATTGGGCCAAAGATCTTAGTCCGAGTTCCAGTGTCTTTTTGTCGCCCATCCCGGCTGCGGCTGCAACGGAAGCCGTGGTGCAAACTACGAGCCGCAGCTTCATCGGTACGTGGGTGATCTACTCCATTTACTGGACGGGAATGGCAATCTTTGTTTTTCGGTTTGCAAAAAACCTTTTTACACTGGGCCGCAGCATTCTTCAATCACCGAGAATTCGGAAAGATGGGGCTTCTCTGGTCCTACTAACGGCCCCTGCTGAAACCTGTTCCTTTCTTCGCTACATCTTTGTCTGCCAAAAGGCTTACCAGCAAGGAGCTATTGAAAGAGAAGTCATGCTCCATGAACTGGCGCACGTACGGCAATGGCATACCTTGGACATTCTGATCGTTGAAATCGTTCAATTGTTTTTTTGGTTCCATCCACTGGTCTACTACTACAAAAGAGCCATCCAATTAAATCATGAATTTTTAGCGGATCATACCGTCATGACTTCCTCTAATCGCCCCGGGTTTTACCAGAGATTACTCCTGGCAGCGGCGACCCGGCGGCAAGACTTGAATATGGTCAGCAATTTGAATAATTCCTTCACAAAAAAACGAATCGTTATGATGAATCACCCGACTAAAGAAAAGGCGATCGGCATTAAAAGTTTGATGGGGCTGTCATTGCTTTTTATCCTAACCATCTTATTCTCCGGAAAAACGATGGCCCAAACCGAACCGACGGAAAAGACGCCGAAAACCGACGAAGTAGAGATTTCGAAAAAACTATTGGAAAAGTCCATGTTTCTGATACGGCAACCCGACGGTACCATCCTCAGAAAAAGATACCGGGACCTTACCCCGGAAGAAAAGGAGAACATTGCAATTCCCGCTCCTCCTCCTCCTGCACCCCCAGCACCCCCAGCACCGCCCACACCGCCTGCTCCTCCAGCCCCGCCCGCTCCCGGGAATCCACCTTCACCTCCTACTCCCCCGGCACCGCCAGCACCACCCGCTCCTGTCTATCGCTCCTATTCCATTTCGGTGGTTTTTCCTCCCCGCATCGCGCCTCCCAGCGAGAGCCAATTGCAGCAATGGCTGTCTCCCGCTGCTTTTGGCGTGTGGCTTGACGGCAATCGCATCGACAACGAGACGCTCAAGAATTACAAACAATCAGACTTTGCCTACCACGCCATTAGCAAACTGGCAAAAAATGCGACCAACTATGGGAAGCACGTCTACCAGGTAAATTTGGAAACCCACGCCTACTTCCAAAAACGAAAGGAAAACTGGCTAAAAGAACTCGAGTGACATTCCGTGCGCCGCGAACTTTCGACGGTTGGGTAAAAAACTTTAAATTTGGCCATCCATTAATCGAAAACCGCCGACTATGCGCACCTTATTATTCATCGCAGCAGTTTTGCTAGTGTCCGTTAACATCAATGCTCAAGAAGCTGCAAAAGCCAAAATGAAAACCGTTTTCAAAGGTAAGAACCTGAAGGGCTGGATTATTCCGAACAACAATATCTGGTGGACGGCAGAAGACGGCATCCTCCATTGCAAAAGTGGCCCCAACCTGAAGGGATCCACGCTCTGGACTAAAAAACGCTATCAGGATTTTGTGGTAGAATTGGACTTTCTCTTTGGCGATGGAACGATAGATACCGGCATATTTATGAGAGGGGACGGCCCGAATAGCCCGCAAATTCAGATTGGCATCTCTGGTTCCCTTAAAAGGGATATGACCGGATCGCCCTACGTGCCCAAAAAAGGCTACCCCAAGGAGGCTACCAAAGCTAAAGAGCTGTTGAAAAAAGAAGACTGGAACACCATTCGTGCGCAAGCAGTTGGTAATGTTTACGACGTCTGGCTGAACGGAGAACACGTCATGACCTACACCATGGACAATCCATTATTGGAAGGCCCCGTCGGACTCCAACTGCACGGCAAGACCGACATGGCGGTAGATTTCAGAAATATCAAAATTGGTAAGGTCAAGTAAGTTAAGTTAGGTTAGGTCTTAAGAACTGGCAAATCTGAAGATTTGCCAGTTCTTAAGACCTAACCTAACCTAATCACGAGATCAAATTCCCATCGTCATCCCACTTGGCGGTTTCCATCCGTTTGCTCTGATCCACGCACTTGGCCAGCCACTCGGGATCGTAATCCACTTCGTGTTCCTGGAGTACCTCTTCCGGTACGCCGTCCCACACATTGGGAAAGTTACCTTTGTAGCCAAGATCATCGATGCCCATCTTCGTCGTGTAATATCCCGTAACGGTTAGATTCCGCATTCTATTGAAGAACTTGATGCCATAGGCCATATCCGGTTTTTTGTTTTCGGGATCCGGATAAGCAATATCATCTATGATCTCAATTTGCTGCTCATTTGTACAATCTTTGAATACGGTGTTGAACCGCCGGTTGGACTCGCCGTTTAACCACATCAAACCTCCCCGGATGGGAAGTTGATGAGAGGGGATGTCCTTGACAATAAATTCAATGAATGCCGGTACGCCCGCATCTCCGGCTGATCCCGCAGTTTCCGTAGCGGGTAGGATGATGTCACACAGTACCGCAATGGTTTCTAGCTCGGGTTCCGTCAGGAAAATCTCAGCCATGACTTCTTTGTCCCGCTTAATTTCTTCCGGTGTGCGACCGTATAAGGGCAGTTCGTTCTGAGGAGTTTCCTCCGACGCTGCCGTTTGACCTGGTTGACAGCCGGCCGTAGTGGCAATGGTCGCACCACCGATCGAGCCCACCAGGAATGTTTTTAATGATTCTCTTCTGTTCATTTTTTTAGATTTTCCGCCAACTAAATGTTCTTCTTCTTGAATTCTTCGACAATGTACTCCGAAGTCCTCATGGACAAGGCCATAATGGTCCAGGTGCAATTCTTATCCGCCTGCGAAACAAACGGGCCACCATCGGTAATGAATACATTATCGGCATCGTGCAGTTGCTGCATTGGGTTGGTCACCGAAGTACGGGGGTTGGTTCCCATTCTGGTAGTACCAACTTCGTGAATAATTTCCCCCGGTGCTTTGAGGCCGTGATCATCTTCATAAGAAGGAGTGCTGCCAAATGCAAAACCACCCATATTGTGGAAGATCTCTTCAAAAGTTTCATTCATGTGTTTCGCCTGCAGCCTTTCGTGATCGGAAAAGGTGTAATGGAATCGCAGGACTGGAATTCCCCATTGATCGACCGTATCCGGATCGATTTCACAATAGTTGTCTTCCCGAGCAATGCATTCTCCACGGCCGGCCATTCCGACCATCGCTCCGTAGAATCGCTTCACATCATCGCGTAGCTTGGTGCCATATCCGCCTATCTCACCACCAATGTGCTTGTTGAGCGACGCCACATCAAACCCAAATCCATAGGCCGGCATTCCCAAACCTCCTCCAATTTCGATGTGATAGCCACGGGGAAAGTCGAGTTTTTTATTGTCTAACCACCAGGGAGAATAGATGTGCATCCCTCCTACTCCATCTTCATTGTAGGTCTTGCGATCCATCAATGCAGGAATGAAGCCGCTACGGCCGGCACCCGTAGAATCGTGCAGGTATTTACCAACTACGTTGCCGCTATTACCCAATCCGTTGGGGTGTTGGGAGCTTTTTGAATTGAGCAGAATGCGGGCAGTACTACAAGCCGATGCGGCCAACACGACGGCCCGGCCCTTCAATTGATATTCCTGCCGATCTTCCTTATTGATGTAGGAAACACCGGTAGCACGTCCCTCGTCGTTCGTCGTTACATTTTTTACCATGCAGTTGGTGTACAGATCAATTTGCCCACCATTCTTTTGAGCCGGGAAAATCAGGCAGGAACCGGCTGAGAAGTCTGCATATTGATTACAGGAACGCCCGCACTGCCGGCAGTAGAAACACACGCCGCGGTCGTCATTTAATTTTTTGGTCAAAATGGACAAGCGGGAGGGAATTACGCTGACCCCACTTTTTCTCGCTCCTTTGATATAATACAGTTCGTGGAGCCTTGGCTTAGGGGGTGGTAAGAAGAATCCGTCCGGATCGTTGGGCAGTCCCTCTTTCGAACCGAAGACCCCCACCAATTTGTCCAATTTGTCGTAATAGGGTTTGACATCGTCGTAGGTAATCGGCCAGTTTTCTCCTAAGCCGTCAAAATCTTTTCGGTGAAAATCATCCGGACCGAAGCGCAGGGAAATTCGTCCCCAGTGATTTGTCCGCCCGCCTAACATGCGAGCTCTCCACCAATAAAATTCGGTGTCGCCTTTGGTTGTATAAGGCTCTCCTTCCACTTTCCAATCCCCCCAGGACATGTCAAAATCGCCAAATGCGCGGGTACTGCCCGCACCGCGACGGGGCGATTCCCAGGGCCATTTCAACTGTGTTTGTGTCTTGGGATCTTTCGGATCGAAGAAGGGGCCGGCTTCCACTACGGCTACCTTCATACCCGCATCAGCCAGCACTTTCGTGGCCATACCACCGCCGGCTCCTGAACCGACAATGATAGCGTCATAAACTTGTGTTGATTCTATGATTTGCATAATACTGAATTGTTCTTTCAGAAAGATAGTAAACTTAATTTGAATTCCGAGAATTACTAAATTTGCCTGACAAGAAACTTAAAACTACTTCGTTATAAGCACTAAACCATAGTTATGTATAGGCAAAATTTTAGAATTATTTTTTTCTTCAATGAGGCGAAAAACGCAGGCATAGCCTACGTTCTGGCGAGGATTTTTAACGAAATTGAAG
>JANQRV010000576.1 GCA_028284395.1 Saprospiraceae bacterium | reverse complement strand
CAAAAGAGTAATACGGCGCCTGCATTCCCCAGAAGTCCATGGCCCCCGCCTTGGTCGACTTGTCCATGTCGTGATTGCCCAACACGTGATACTTTGGTCCGCTGTATGCTTCCCAAGTTTTTAGAAAAGATCGATTCTCCCGGATCGGAAAGCAGAAATCTCCCAGCTGAATATTGAAATCAGTTGATCTTTGCTGAGTGGCCGCGATGAATTTCTCCAAACGAGATGGAGCGTCCAACATAATGTCCTGGTGCGCATCAGCAACGATTCCAATGACCAGCGAATCATCGGCCGATGGCCTTTCCGGTTTTCCGGCCCAGGGTAACAATACGGGTACCGTCATTGCCATTGCTTGGCCCAAAAATGCTCTTCGATTTGTGGTCATCATTCGATATCGATTTGGTATTTCTCCAAGAGTCCGGCAAGGCCGGCACTTGAAAATTTGGCTTTACGGATGTAGTTGATTTCGGGATCGATCGAAAACCCAATTGCGCTTCGAAAATCGGCCTTCTCCAGCGTAGTCCGCTCAAAGTTTGCCCGGCTCAAGTCACAGTTTTCAAAGGTAGCCTCGGTAAAATCCGCTTCGGTGAAGTCTGTTTCGCGCAGACTACAATTGCGAAATACCGTCTTTTTGAAAGATTGTTGATAGAAGGAACAAAGGTCCAATTGGCAGTCGTCGAATTGGGCAGATCGCGAAAAAGGGTTGCCCTCTTCAAAATGCAAACCCATCAGCTTGCAATTCCGAAAATGTACCTCCCGCAGTGCCGTATTCTTCATTTTCACCAGGCTCCAATTACAGTTTTCAAAACTACAGTTGGCAAATTGCACATCGGTCAAATCTACCTCTCCAAAATCACAATCCACAAAGTGACAATCTTCGTATTCGCCCTTAGTGAATCCCTGCATTGCGAAGTTTACGTCTTTGAAGTCTTCACCTTCGATATAGGCTGATTCCATGATCTTATTGTATTGAAATCATCCGACGGTTTGAAACCATCGGATGACACATCAGGTGGCACAACGTTATTTAACAGCGAAGTGAATTTCGGTCACCAATTCATTGTCTGGTACCTCACCCGGTTTATTGACGTAAGTCTCAAAAGGATGAATTTTCTTATTCACTTTAATGGTCTTGTTTTGCTGCATATTATACAAGGTAGCCCAAGCATTGCCCAGATGGGCGTATGGTCCGGTGTGGGCAACGGTATAGATTTTAGTTTCCGGAATCTCTCCAACCTTAAATTCAGCGGGTAAATCAGCGGGTAAGTTCTTTACCGGTATGCCGGAAGTGTATTCAATCTTGTTGTTGACCATATCCCACTTGTGATAAATCGAGAATGCATCCCCGGCGACCAGGTCGCTATTCTCCCCCATGAATTTCCACAACTTTTCAAATGCTCCGCTCATGGAAGGCCCCAACGTCTCTTTCGTACAAGATTCTTTGATACCAATGTATTGACAACCATCGTAATTGGAGGTCTTCTTGAAATCCAACTTCGAATGCACCTCTCCATCCTCTACGTAATCCTTCAACATTGCCAATCCTCTTTCGTAGTCCATGCCTACGTAGGCCGTCATCATTTTTTTCATCCAGAACAGGTAAAAAGGCAGACTGCTGTCCATTAACCAGGATACCTTTGTGCCGGCTTCTTTCTGGGATAGTTCAAAACGGACCTTGGCCTCAGATTTCCAGGGTTTCAAAAAATTCAAATCGTAGTCGACCGACTGATTTTTGGCCTCCGCCGCAATGCGCATATTGCCCGAACCAATACGGTCTCCTTCCCAGGAATAAGATTTAGCATCCGATGCTACTTTCACTGTGGCTTCCGGTTCCTGGATCAGCCAGGGCGACCAGGCAGTCCAGTGGTTGAAATCACTGATCACCCCAAAAACCTTGTCTGCAGGGGCATTGATTAGAATTGATTTGCTAATGTGTAGTTTAGCCATAATAAAGCGAATTTGTTTCTCTCGAAAAATACGAAAAAACACCAAGACCGATAGCAGTCACCTCAATTCTTGACCGGTGCCATCTTATCGTAAAACCACTCCGGAAAAGCCCCGGGTCGCGCGCGATCCGGATGTCGATTGTAGAATTGTCTTCCCCGATCGGGCAATAAAGGCATTCTCAGGCCATTACTCTCTTCCAACAACTCAAATAGCCTTCGCTTCATGTTCGCAGCAGTTTCTGCATAACCGGGCTCATTGATCAAGTTGTGTTGTTCATATGGATCCTTCACCACATCATACAGTTCATCCGTATCCCAGACCCCGTGGTAACGAATGTATTTAAACTGCTCTCCCCTGACGGCAAACACGGTTGGCGTTTGCGGATAATTCCATTCCCAGTAATACTCATAAAGCAAGGCATCCCGCCCCTTTGATTGATTGCCTAATGCCAAGGGCCAGAAGCTTTGGCCATCTACCGGCACTTCCGGTTGCGCACCTCCCACGTCCAACAGTGTCGGACCAATATCAATGTTGGCCACCACCTGCGGCACCTTGCGATTGGCCTCGAGACGCCCCGGAAAATGCATTAACAACGGCACCCGAATGGAGGCTTCATAGGCAGTGCGCTTATCAATGAGTCCATGTTCGCCAAATTGAAAACCATTGTCTCCCATGTAGACCAATAAGGTATTGGATTGCAGCTGATGTTCCTCCAGGTAGGCCAACACCCGACCGACATTGTCGTCAACGGCCGTAAGCGCCTCACAATATCGCTGGTAATACTTCGCTACATCGAAGTTTTCCAGGTTATATCCATAATCGGCACCATGCCGGCTATTTCGCTGATCGATCAACCACCGGGGCTTGCCCTTCCGATTTGAAGGTGTATCGGCAAAAGTAGGCGGCGGCGTCCATTTTTTATCTTTATACATACCCCGCTCACCATCCCGGGCAACGAAATCCGAATGGACAGCTTTGTGGCTGATGTAGAGGAAGAACGGAGCCGTAGTCCCCTCCCTCTGGTCGAGCCATTCCAACGCATAGTCGGTTAGCTCATCCGTGATGTACCCTTTTTGTGGCACTCTCTTTTCTCCGTTGATATTGAAACCATCGTAACGGGTCTGCGGCACCACCCGGCTCGTTCCGTGCCCGTCCGGATAATAGGTTCCCTGGCCGCGGAAGGCAACCCAATGATCAAATCCACGTTGAGGATCATCCAGGTCACCCATGTGCCATTTACCGATAAAAGCCGTTTCATAACCGGCCTTCTGTAATTGTTGCGGGAAAAAAGTCAGTGCGGTATCTACTGGATGATAATTGTCTCCCACCCCATGATTGTGGGCGTAAAGGCCGGTCAGGATAGAGGCCCTGCTTGGAGAACACAGCGAAGTGGTTACAAAAGCATTTTCGAAATGGACGCCTTCCTTTGCCAATCGATCCAGGTGCGGGGTCTCCAAAAAGGGATGCCCCATGAATCCCATGGCATCCCAGCGGTGGTCATCACAGAGGATGAAAATGATGTTGGGTTGATCTTGAGCGCCGCTCCTGATGGAAAGGACACTCAGGCAAATGACGGGCAATATCCGGTACAACTGCGGTAGAAACCTCCTCATACGCATATTTTTGTCTTCTTATGGTGCTAAGCACTAAACCATAATTTTGCCTATACATAATTATGGTTTAGTGCTTAAAACTACAATTCTACTAAATTTTGCAGCGAATCACTTAAATGCACCACCCGTTTCAGTTCATTTTCCAACCAATCGTTCATTCGAATACTGTCTTTTAGTTGCGCATTTTCAGCGATCATTGCACTTGCTTTATCAAATTCACCCATCCTACAGTAGAGCTCAATACCAAATAAATTATCCGTAAAGATCCGATCCTTCTTTCCCTTAGCTCGCCAATAGTTCGTACAATTCTGCAAAAGCTCGCTGCTTGCCTCGTATCGTTCATTCAGGAAATAGACTCTGGCCAGGTTGAAATGAGAAATGACGACTCCATTTTTGAAATCCACCGCTTCAAAAAGCGCGATGGCTTCTGCTATTGCGGTTTCTGCCTCCTTTAATCTTCCGACCCTTCCTAACAACAGACCTTTATATTTCAAAACGTTGGCCTCTTGGGTCGTATCCTTCATGTAGCGGCAAATTTCGATCGATCGATCTGCCATCACCAGGGCCGAATCTTGCTGCTGCAGCCGGTCCGTATAAACTGTCGCTAAGTTCAAGTAGGTGGTTCCGGCCTTTTGCCAATCGTTTTGCGATCGGTATTGTTGCGCCAGCTTCTTTAATTGTTCTGCTCCAGCTTCAGGATTTTCCGCCAACATAGCGTACACCTCCTTTTCAGAGATCGGTCCGTCGGCGGTTACTTCGGTCAGTGGCTCCCGATTCGAATCCCGCGCTCCGCAGGCGGTCAACAAAAATGAGAAAAGCAAGACATGTAATCTGGTCATAGGGATTAATTTTGATGGTGAATCAACTTTCCATCCAGACCTCCTCGAATAAGGTTCCGTAGCGATAAAGGCGTGAAACGTATTTACCTTTAGGCAACAGGCGGGTCTCTAACTTAAAATTGAATCGGTTGTGTCCTTTCCTGTGCAATTGATTTTCGAAAACAACCTGCACTTCTTTCCCTGCTTCATCATAGATCTTGCAGGTAAAGAGTCCGTCGGACTCCAAGGCATACTCATGGGCGCCAAAGATGGTGACGACTTCGGCATTGAAAGCACTCTCACCGGGCCGACTTTCCCGGTATCGAACGGTATATTTCGGGAGGGGTTTACCGGTCAGATCCGCCACGAAACGCTGAATGGTCAGCGCCTTTTTGCGGTCGCCATGATGAATGCCTTTCAGGTCGTGATCATTTGTAACGACCCAAACAGCTTGTTGGACTGCGTATTCGATCTCCCGAAATCCCGCCAGAAATTCACTGAGTTTCTGCAAATCACCACCGGCCTGTCCCGCGTATCGGTATAGACTTCCCGCCGAAGGGCTGACCAACTCAGCTTGCGTGCAGTAACTAACACATCGCGCAAAAGCTGCCGAACCAGCTTTGACCAACAAGGTTTTATCCCGAATGATGATCTGGTCCTGTAGCGTACTGTCTTCCGAAACCAACCTCAAGCCGGAAGGAATCCGAACCTTGATCTCTTTCCTTCGATGCGTATTTACCAGTTTCAATTTGATCTTGCGTTCTCCTGCGTAAGAAATTTCTCCGAGCTCGATACGCCCCTCTGCGATTGCTTCATCCAGATCATAAGTAGGAATAGGCCCAGGGTGATTCATAGAACATACAAAAAACAGAATGGGAAAGAATGCTGGCAATAGGCTTGTCATAAAGCTGGGATTGGTTGGTTTTAATAGAACGCCACAACCCGGAAATTATTCCTCAGAAGACAAAGTCGCAATTCTCTTCAACGTCATCAATCGAGGCTCCCATTTTTTTATAGAATTCCCGGGCCGGTTCATTCCACTTGGAAACTTGCCACCTTACCTTATGGCATCCCGTCCGGCGTCCCATTGCAATTACTGCTTCCAGTAATCTGGTCCCAATGCTTTGTCCTCGGTGCTCCGGTCGAACGTAAAGGTCGTCCAGGTATAAAGCCTTACCGGTCCAGGTGTAATAACAAAAGAAATAGGCCGCATACCCCAGAATGTCTCCACTTGGCGAACGCGCCAATAAAGCACTGAAAAGATCTTTCTCAGCCAGCATTCGGTCCAGGTTATTGGTCATTTTTTCCGGTACCTTTTCGAATATTGCAAACTCGTGGATCAGTTTCAACAGGGCCGGAAAGTCCTGCTCTGTTACGGGTAGAATTTCAAATGAATTCATGTGGTCTTAATGTTTTTGATTTCGCAAATATCCGAAGTCTCGCATTGAAAAAAGACCCATGGTAGTAAGACAAAGAAAGCACTCAAGCATTCTCCTCCTCGGAGGTGTGTTACTCACTGAGGCAACAACTCCTTGGTTTTCAACACCTCCGAGGAAACTTATACCTCACTTTTCTTTAAATGCTTGTTTTTAGGACTTCTTACTTGTGGATACCTCGGAGGAGAGCGGCAACTGAGTATTAACGTCCTCCGAGGTCTTGGACATGAATAAGGTCCGGTTCAAAAGAAAAAAGGAAATAGCCAGGCCGGTAGTTCCTCGGAGGTCTGCCAACTTCAAAAAGATTAACGGAAAACCCAGAGGAAGTAAGCCTGTGGTAATGAATCCTCTCCGAGCAAATCTGAACCAAAGTTGGTTTACAACCCCAATAAATCCCGAATCCGTTGGGAGTAGGTTTCTCCCGTTTTAATGGCATGTCGTTTGCGGTCCCTTAACCGCAAAACCAATCTCCCCCGGAAGTGCTTCTCAATTTCCTGAATGTAGGTCCGATTCACAATATAAGAGCGGTGTACCCGGATGAACTCCGAAGGTAGTTCTTCTTCGAGTTGCGAGATCGTTTTATTCAACAGATGAGTTGCACCATCCTTCAAATGCGCTAGTACGTATTTGTCCTCGGCTTTGAAATGAGAAATATCTTCGAAATCGATCAAGACGATGCGATCTTTCTTTTTGACCGGTAAGGCAAAGGATTGTTTCGTCGGCCTCATTTGCTCAAAAAGTTGCTCGATTTTCTGAAGATTGTCCAAAGACGTATTCTTCGAAAAGCGCTTTAACTTATCGATCGCTTTTCGAAATCGATCAAGTTCCAGGGGTTTGACCAGGTAATCGATTGAAAGGGTTTCAAAAGCTTGGATGGCGTATTCTGAATACGCCGTAGTAAAGACCACCATCGGTTGAAAAGAGAGTTGTTGGAGCACTTCAAAGCCAGACATATCGGGCATCTGAATGTCCAGGAAAAGAGCATCTGGCCGCAGGCGATTCAAAACTTCAACAGCAGTTCTACCGCAATCGGCTTCGCCCACAATCCGGACGTCCGCTGCTGCAGTTTTCAATAGTTCTCTGACTCGCATCCGAGCTAGCGCTTCATCATCGACAATTACAACCTTAATCATTCCTATGGTTTTCAAACGAATTCTTTGTCTTGAACTTTTCCTATCCCGATCAAAACGTGTTTATGGGGGGCGTTGACAAAAGCCAGCGTATGCCTACTTGGAAATAACAATTTCAGCTTTTGCGTAATGCTGCGAATTCCGTAACCCACTTGTAGGTTTTCGGGAAAGGGCTGCCCATTATCAAATACTTGCAAGATCAATTCTCCTGCTCGCTCGGTACTTTCTATCCTAATTTCGATTCGATCCAATTGCGTATTGTAGCCATGCTTGATGGCATTTTCCACCAGGGGTTGCAACAAAAATCGGGGTACGGCCCGGTCTTCCAGGCCCGGAGCAGAATGGATCGTACAGACGAGTCGATCGCCAAATCTAATCTGCTCAATCTCCAGGTAAGAACGAATCAGATCCAATTCTTCCCTCAGGGTACCGACGTGCCCGCCCCGGCGATTCGCAGCATACTTGTAAAACGCAGAAAGCGCCAAAGCCATTTGTTCCGTCCGGGTCGCATCTATTTTGGACAAGGTAGCAATAGAATTGAGCGAATTGTATAAAAAATGTGGGTTGACACTTGCCTGTAAAGCACTCAACTCCGCTTCGGAGGCCAAGGCCTTCTCCTGGGAGAACCTGAGTTCCACCGCAGCCCCGCTCATCACACCGTAATACTTCCGAAGATTGTTGACCAAATTGCCAGCCGCCGCAGCAAACGAAAAGTAAACGGTAAGCGGAAAAAAGTTGATGGTATTCAATGCCGTAAATGGCGTGGCACCAAACAATGTTGCATCCAACCAGCGAGCCACAAAACCAGAGGCCAATACCGACAGGCTTATGCCGCCAAATATGACGGCAAACTTAATCAACTCCTGGTCTGGAAAATCACGGTCAGCTAAGTGGGTACGCATCAAGTATTGCAGTAGATAGAAGATGGGAAAAACGGTCAGCAAAATCCGTAGCAGAGCAGAGACCCAATGCGCCGAAAATCGCGGTTGATAGGTTCCGCTGAAAAAGAAAAGAATCAGTCCTGCGATGAAGATATGCCGAACAAGTAAGGTCCAATCTCTTTCAAAACGAGCATAGAAAAATGCAATAAGTTCGTCGGCCATCCAAAAGATCAACATACCTAACAAAACGAAAAAAGGCAATGTTGTCAATGTCGAAGACGCCATTTTCCACCACACCGACTGTCGCTCGTGTTGCAACAATCGCCGACCTTCATAGTTCCGTCCATCTGACAGCAATGATACGCGGTCAGCGTAGGAAAGATCCAACGTGTCTGCGAACATCATTTCATCATTGATGGCTTGAACGTAAAGGTCATCTTGAGACTCCGTACCAATCCGTTGCTGATGCACTACTGTTTTCGCCGATTGCGACCCGGAGTATTCGGATACCACCCGGTATACCGATCGATGCCTTGCAGCAGTATCTTCAAGCACAAACACATCGTTCTTTTGCGGCCAAAGTGCCAAATGATTCCTTTCGATGTCGGCAAACTGCAGGCCCTGCTTTTCCAAAACTATTTCCTGATGATTATTATACGTCCCTACGATGGAAAGAATTCCCGTCGATGCAAAAAGTAAAGCTGTATAGATGGCCGCCTTGTTCATAATTCAATTTTAAGGGTAGAGACATTCTACGTCCCTATTCACAATACTGCAAAAAAAGGATACGAACCACCCATTCGCCAATTTATTCCGACGAAAGGAGTATACTACTTCGCGAAAAAACACCCCGTTAGTCTTCCGGCAAGAGTCGCGCAGTCGGGTTTTCGATGATGGCAGCCGGCCGCACCGCTGTACCCGGGATATCAATGTCTCCCAATTCTTGTCGAACCTTCTCCGCTTGATCCAGCAATGCCCGCACCAAATCCGGATGGTCATCCATCCGATTGATCGACTCGGAAACATCCTCCCTCAGGTTATACAAAGCGCCTGGCCGGCCCTTGACGATGTCACCGCGATGCCAGCGACCATACATGCTATCGAGTGGCAGATGCAACTTCCAATCTCCCTGCCGGATGGCCATCAATTGCTCCAATTGGAAATAGTAGAAGTAATCATAGGGCGAGGTCGTTTGTTCGCCTATCAGTAGGGGCCAAATGTTGTGGCCATCGAGGATCCGATCATCCGGCAATGCACTATTGGTAAGATGGGCTAGTGTCGGAAACAAATCCATCATGGTCGCCATCACTCCTTCTACCTTATTCGGCACCAACTTACCGGGCCACCAAAAGATTGCCGGAACCCGCTGGCCACCTTCCATGGTACTTCCCTTCCAACCCGCGAGCGGTTGGTTCGAACCGCCAAAGGATGGGGCAGCGCCATTATCCGAAGTGAAGAAAACCATGGTATTCCGATCCAGGTCATTGGCTCTCAGAAAGTCCAAGATTTGGCCGACCGACCAATCGATTTCTTCAATCACATCACCGTAGATCCCATTGTCCGATTTACCCCTGAATTCCGCCCCCGCAAAAAGAGGATTGTGCGGCATGGAGTGCGGAAAATAAAGCAAGAACGGCTCTTCCTTACTGCGTTCTAGGAAGTCCAAAGCCGCTTCCGTATAACGCCTCGTAAGGGTAGTTTGATCAACGGGCGCCTCTATGACCTCCTCCCCTCTCATCAGTGGCAGTGGACAAAAGTCGCGGTTCATATCGTTGCTGTAAGGGATACCGTAGTAATAATCGAAGCCTCGCCTGGTCGGCAAAAACTGGGGTTGGTCCCCCAAATGCCACTTGCCGATGCATCCCGTGACATACCCCTGGTCTTTCAATAACTCTGCAATGGTTACTTCCGCGGGATGCAAACCCTTTTTTGCCCGCGGAAACAATACCTGTCGACCAACTGACCCAAACGGCCGCGCATTGACATCCATATCGATGCGCTGCGCATAACAGCCCGTCATTAAACTAGATCGGGAAGGCGTGCAAAGACCACTGCTGGAATAAAAATCCGCCAAAAGCACGCCCTCCTCCGCCATTCGGTTCAGATGTGGCGTTTTATGGACAGTATTGCCGTAGGGGCCGGTATCACCGTATCCCAAATCGTCGCAGAAAATGATGACAAAATTAACCGGCCTGTCTTGCTCCAACTCTGATGGCTGACAAGCAGAACTGGTCAGCAATGAAAGCCATATCAAGCTATTGAATATGCATTGAAATTGTTTTTTCATATTTCTTGTTTATTGGTTCCAGTTTCCGAGTCTAATTTTCATGGGTTCGGATTTAGAGCGGTCAAAGCTTCGTCGAACAATTGGACCATTAGTTCTTCCTGACCGGTCAACTCCCAAAACCGTAACTGGAACTGGATGAGAGTTTGATTTAGATCCGCCATATCATGGGCACTGCGATCAAAATAAAGATCCAAAATCTGACTGAGCGTACGGGTGGTCAAAACTCGTTGCAGCGTATAGACCCGGGTTAGTTGCTGTGTTGTTTCAAAGTCAAAGGCGGATAGGATACCGGTAGTTTTGGCCGACTCCCAGGCCGTATCGGTCAGAAAGGCATCCATCAAACTTTGATTGCCGGTAAGCACCCCTAAATTCAAAAATTCATATTGCAACAATTCGTTCTTCAGACTATCGTTCTTCCCCTCCAGAATTCCGGTCAGGCGATTCCGGATTTCAATGTGCTGCTTTTTCCATCGTTTCAAGACCCACGCATTTTGCTCCAGTTCCTGACGAATGCTTTCCTTGGCAATCCGTACATCTTTGTTTTCGCGGGCATCCGCTGCCATCTTGTTGATGAACAGGGCAAAGAGCACACTAAATACGATGAGCATCCCCTCCCCCAGGTATTTCTTCCAATTCATATTTGTTGGGTATTGGTCATCCAAGTAGATGGTCAAGATAAGACTTATTACCTAATCAACCGGAGATACCAGAATGCTATATACAGGATTAATTATGTAAGAAAATTACAAATGAGTAAAAAAAATTAAAATATTAGAGAGTTAGCCATCCCGACAAAGACTAACTTTAACTGAGTCCGATAATGGACTGTCTCTCAACAAGTCGAACCAAAAATGCAATTATGACTTCCAAACGCTGCCTCCCAATTCTTTTGTTATTGCTTCTGCTCTCCGCTTGCCAAACCGGCTCCGATTCCACATCCGCGGAATGGTCTCGGTACGGTGGCGATCCCACCGGTTCCAAATACAGTCCGCTATCACAAATCAATCGTTCCAATGTAGATCAATTGGAAATTGCCTGGATTTATCGAACGGAGGACCACAAGCCGCCTCGGGGCTCCGACATTCAATGCAACCCCTTGGTAATTGACGGCACCATGTATCTGATCACCGCGGGCCTCAAGGTTGTTGCTTTGGAGGCGACTACCGGCATCGAAAAGTGGAAATACGATCCTTTTGACGGGGCTGGGGCATCCGGCACCAATCGGGGTCTGACCTACTTTGAAAGTGATCAGGGAGGTAGAATTTTACACGTATCCAATACAAATCTGCTCTGCCTGGACGCCGACAATGGCCAACTAATCACCAGTTTCGGCGACGAGGGGAAAGTCGACCTTACCAAAGGCCTGGGAAGAGACGTCTCCGGTATGTCGATCAGCGCTACCAGCCCGGGCATTGTTTACCAAGATCTCTACATCTTGGGCTCCCGGGTATCGGAAGGCCCCGGTCCCGGAGCACCCGGCCATATTCGGGCCTTTGATCTCAAAACCGGCGATATGAAGTGGATCTTCCACACCATTCCGCACCCCGGTGAAACCGGTTACGAAACGTGGCCGAAAGAGGCCTATAAGACCATCGGTGGAGCCAATAGCTGGGGAGGGTTTACCCTAGATGAAAAGACGGGCACGGTTTTCTGCGGCACCGGATCAGCATCCTACGACCACTGGGGCGGCAATCGACTTGGAGACAACCTTTTTGCCAATTGCATTTTGGCTCTAGATGCGGCTACCGGCCAGCGCAAATGGCATTTTCAAACGGTACACCACGACATCTGGGATTACGACATCCCTTGTCCGCCCAACCTGGTGCAGGTTAAAAAAGACGGCCAATTGATCGACGCCATCGCCCAGCCTACCAAGATGGGCCACCTTTTTGTACTGGATCGTAACACGGGCGACCCCATCTTCCCCATCACCGAAGTGCCCGTCCCCCAGAGCGTCGTCCCCGGAGAGGAAACCGCTCCGACGCAACCCTTCCCCTCCCCTTCGCTGCGGTACGCGCAACAACGCCTGACCCTCGATGAAATCACGACCATTACCCCAGAAGCCCACGACTCCGTAACAACCCAATTAAAGGAAATGGAAATGTTACTGGGAGAAGTCTTTCTACCACCGGGCCTCCAACCAACCATTACCCTGCCTCAATTTAATGGAGGTACGGATTGGGGCGGCGCCTCCTACGATCCTCAAGAACGACTCCTGTTTGTCAATTGCAGCAATGAAGCCGAGTGGATCTCCATGGAACCAGCCGCCTCACAAAGCGGGATGACGAAATACGATTTCGGTCGCAAGATTTTCGGCGGTGTATGTTCAACCTGCCACGGAAGTAGGGGGCGACTGGTGACGCCAAATTCTCCCAACCTGTCCACCCTGCAAAAGCTGGGAAAAGATACTGCAGAAACACACATCGTCCGCACCCTCACGAAGGGGAAAGGACAGATGCCGGCCTTCCCTTTCCTGAGTGATCTGGAAAAGTCGGCGGTAGCCTCCTTCATTCTGGATCGTGGCCGGAACCAGCACATTCCGGCAGAAGTGATCAATGCCGGACAATTTCAGGAAATACCCTGGATTGCCAACGGCCACGTCCCCATTAAGACACCAGATGGCTTCCCCGTTAACCAGCGCCCCTGGGGCACCCTAACCGCCATCGATCTTGATGCAGGGCAGATCAAATGGCAGGTCCCCTTAGGCACCTACCCCGAATTGGAAGCACAGGGCCACCCTCCTACCGGCACTTTCAACATGGGAGGTTCCGTTGTCACTGCCGGAGGCTTGGTTTTTATCGGCGCCAGTATGGACGAACGCTTTCACGCCTATGACAAGCTTACCGGTGAATTACTATGGGAATACCAATTGGAAGCCGGAGCCTACGCCACGCCTGCTACTTTTGCCATTGAAGGTCAACAATACATTGTTGTCGCTGCCGGAGGGGGAGGAAAACCAGGTACAAAATCAGGTGATGGCTATTATTGTTTTTCTTTGGCCGGCCCGGATAATTGACGGTCTTGCACAACCGATTAAACAACGTCGTTTACCCCAGGTGCCCGTCTTTCTCAGCCTTCCGGGTCAAATTATGATTCTTTACCGGCAGCTGTCGAATGCGTTCGCCCGTCGCATCGTAAATGGCGTTGGCCAACGCCGGAGCAATCACCGGAGTACCCGGTTCGCCAGCGCCACCAAGAGCCTCTCCGCTGTTCAAGATGTGGGTCTCTATTTTGGGCATGTCCTTCATTCGCAACATCTGATAATCGTGAAAATTACTTTGAGCAACGGCTCCATCCTCAATGGTGATCTCGCCGTATAGCGCAGCAGTAAGACCGTAGACCACACCACTTTCGATCTGGGCCTTAAAACCATCGCGATGAACGGCAAAGCCGGGGTCGGCAGCTACAACAACCCGATGTACTTTCACGCCACCAGCATCATCGACTTCCACTTCAGCCACTTCAGCCACAATGGTTCCGAAAGACTGATGGATGGCCATACCCCTCCCCCAGTTTGGTGGCAGCGGACGCTTCCAGTCTGATTTTTCCGCTACCAGATCCAAAACCTTCCGGAATCTGGGATTATCCGCCAATAAATTGCGGCGATACTGATAGGGATCCTGTTTATTTGCGTGTGCAACCTCATCGATGAAAGACTCGGTAAAAAAGCCATGCATGGAATGGTCGACACTCCGCCAGTTGCCCCAGGGTACATGGGTCTTGCTATCGGAATATTGAATGAGTTGATTTTCAATACCGTAGGGAATATAGGGCGCCTCAACCGGATGATGTTTGTAGAGAAAGTGATTTTTCCAGGCCACCGGCTGCCCCGCTTCATTCAAGGCCGCTTTGAATCGACTGATGTTGGCTTCGCGATACACATCGTGCTGCATGTCTTCCTCCCTCGACCAGATCAATTTGACCGGCACATCCACCTCTTTAGCTATCAGCAGTGTTTGTTTCAATACGTCGGTTTCGGCCCTTCTTCCAAAGCCCCCTCCCATAAACTGATTGTGTACTTGGACCTGCGAAGTCTTTAGATCCAGGATTTTCGCTGCTTCCACTGCAAACCCCAATGGGTTTTGGCTTCCGACCCATATTTCGCAGGATTCCGGTTGTACCCAGGCCGTGCAATTCATCGGTTCCATGGTCGCATGGGCCAGGTACGGCAATCGATATTCCGCTTCCACTACCCGACCGGCATTGGCCAACACCTCTTTGGCATTGCCGGACTTATGGTCTTTTTCCGCCTTTCCACTGGCCTCGGCTTCGTCCAATGCTTGCTCGAACTGAGTAAAAATTGCGGCTTGATCCAACCCTTTTGCTTCCGTCTCTTCAAATTGGATGGAAACTTGCGCCAGGGCCTTTTTGGCTTGCCAATAGCTATCGGCAACAACCGCTACTGCATTTTCCAATTGGACCAATTTTTGAAAACCTGGCATGGTTTGGACCTTCGCCTCATCGACCGAGACCACTTTGGCCCCGAAGACCGGCGAGGCATTGATCGCTGCATATTTCATGTTCGGCAATTGAATATCAATCCCAAACTTTGCCGTCCCTTTTACTTTGGCCGGTGTATCGAAACGCGGAGGAGAAGTCCCCATGATCTTAAACTCTTCGATCGATTTCAGTTTAGGCTGCACGGGCATTTTCAACTCAGCTGCCCGAACCGCAAATTTGGCGTACGGAGCAGATTGACCACTGGCCTGATGGATCAATGTACTATTCTCGGTTGCGATCTCAGAGGCGGGCACTTCCCATTGCTCAGCGGCAGCTTGCTTTAACATGGCCTTGGCCGCTGCTCCAGCTACCCGCATACCGTGCTCGCCGGTAAAGCGAACAGATCCGCTACCTCCCGTTATTTGTAATCCCATGCTTTTGCCAATCGTCAGGAAAGTACCATCCACAGTTCCCTGCAGGAAAGTAGGAATTTTCATGCCTCCCGTCAGGAAGCCCTTAATGAGGATGTGGTTGGCATATTCCTTATGAGCTGGGGCTTCCTCGAATCGAACCTTTGACCAATCGGCATCCAACTCATCGGCCAGCATCATTGCCAGCGCCGTATGCACGCCCTGGCCCATCTCCGAATGAGGGATGACCGCAGTTACGGTATTATCCGGTGATATTTTCAGCCAAACATCAAAAATGGCATCTCCTTCTTCACCGATCAAATCGGCCACTTTGTCCGAACGATTACCGGGCCGAATGGCCACACCGACAACGGCAGTACCTCCGGCCAAAACACCGGTAGCGATGAATGCACGACGAGTCCACTTTTTCATGGTCTGTATTTTTTGCGTGAATGATCTTTAAAAGTACCATTAAATTCTCAAAGCAGAGCAAGCCCCTACCCTTGAAAATCCCGTGGAGACACCTTAAATCCCTTGTGAAAAGTTCGTAAAAAGTAGTTCGGTCGGAACAAGGACCGGCAAGAAGAACGTATATTCAAATCAAAAAAATATTATGAAGTCAACGATCGCCCTACTCTTCATTGCCGGTATATCCTTTCATTTAGTGCTCGGGCAACAACCCGCGTCCAACGGCATCATCCTGGGCGCCGAAAGAACGGATCAGTACGTCCGTTATCTTGCCGGAAAGCAAGTGGCCATTGTCGCCAATCCAACCTCGACCATCGGGAACAAACACCTGGTCGATACCTTGTTGAACCTGGGAATAAATGTCAAAAAAGTCTTTGGCCCGGAACACGGTTTTCGCGGAACAGCCATCAACGGTGAATATGTTTCCAACGAGGTCGACCAGAAAACTGGCCTGCCGATTATTTCCCTTTACGGGCGACAGAAAAAGCCGACGCAAGAAAACTTAAAAGACGTGGACATCGTCATTTTCGACATTCAGGACGTGGGATGCAGATTTTATACCTACATCAATTTATTGCGAGACGTCATGGAGGCTTGCGCAACTAATGGCAAGGAAATCCTTGTACTTGACCGTCCAAACCCCAACGGCTACCTGGTGGATGGCCCCATCCTCGACATGAACCTGAAATCCGGCATCGGTCAATTTCCCATCCCCATTGCCCACGGAATGACAATCGCCGAATTTGCACAAATGATCATCGGCGAACAATGGATGGCCAATAGCAGTCAATGCAAATTGACAATTGTACCCTTATTGAATTACCATCATGAAATGCCATACGATCCTCCCATTAGTCCTTCCCCCAATCTAAATACCTCACTCAGCATTCTTCTTTACCCCTCTACCTGCTTATTTGAAGGCACCATTCTCAATCACGGTCGAGGCACGCTCTTTCCTTTTACCGTCCTGGGAAGCCCCGCCTATGAGGGTGTTTTCCCCTTCCAATACACGCCCAAAAAGATTGTGGGAATGTCCACCGCGCCACTTTTCAAAAATCAAATTTGCTATGGTATGGTCTTAAGAGATACAGACGTCGAAGAACTAAGAAAAAGCAAAAAGCTCAATCTTGAGTGGTTGATCCAGCTTTACCGGGCGCATCCGGACCAAGCAAATTTTTTCAATCAAAAACTAAGCAATCAAATTGGGAGCATTGATCTACTGGCGGGAACCAAAACTTTCAAAGAGCAGATCCATTCCAAAATCTCGATTGCTGAGATACGAGCTTCCTGGGAACCGGCACTGTCGCAATACAAGGCGATGCGAGAAAAATACTTACTCTATCCCTAATCTGGCGCAAGTTCTCCCCGACGATGCCGGGCACCTTGCTATCATATTTTACCAACTCTGACATGGGGCTCACGGCCATTTAGCCGCGAGCCACGTCAAGTTGATATTACAACGGATTACTTTTTTGCCTGCTCAGATAGATATTCTACGATTTGGGTGTATTCCTTTTTGAATGCTTCCATACTGGCAGTGGTGCTCTGTACCAGGGTACTCCAATGCCTGACCCAGGCAGCAGCCATAATTGCTTCTTTTACTTCCTGTTCGGTAGCACCTGCGCCTTTGGCGTTCACTTCATGAGCATGAATGCAATATTGACAGGGAATTTGAGCCGCAACAGCAATTTTAATGAGTTCCAGGTATTTGGCCGGAATTTCATTGCTCGCCATACTCGATGAATTAAAATGTTCCCAGGCCATCGGCAGCATATTATCCGGGACCGCCTCCATAAAAGAGGGCATGGTACCCAGCGCCTTTTTAATTTCCGCTTTGGTTTTTGCAGGATTGTTCTGAGCAAAGGTGGTAATCGTGCTTGTGAAAAGTAATGTCAGGACCAATAAAGATGGAATGAATTTCATAGCATATAACTTTTAAAGTTTGAAAATGAATGAGTTTGGTTTTTTGAGGTCTTTGGTTCAGTGTTGCAGATCTGATTGAATAGTGTTTAGTATTATTTTTCCTGGTAGGTGTGGCTCAGCCATTTGGCAATATGTGATTGGGCTCTCTTAGGAATAGCTTTATGATCCGGATGATCTTCATAAATCTTCAGAGCTTTTTCGTGGGCAAACTCCAAAAACAGGGAGTAGTCATAAAAAGGATCTTTATCCGTGGATTTCATCCAAATGGCCTGATTCATACCGCTTATTTTAGGCACCATGCCCTGGAAGCTGTTTTTCACAAATAGGATTTCCTCTTCGGCGGTTCCTTCTTTAAAGGAGAAGTGAAACAGGCGGCGGATGGGCCCGTTCTTTTCATAGCTACTCACATCGACCGCCGTCATGTTGACAATTTTCCACCGACCGTTTTCTTTGACCAATACTCTTTGCTCCTTACTTTCCCGGTTATCGTCTTTTTGGTCAAAGTGAACCCAGGCCAGGTTGCCATCTATTTTGTACTTGAAGTTTTTGCGTTCCACGTAAGGCAATTGCTCGGAAGGCCCGCCTTTCATGTTTTCCTTCATTTGTGCGGCAAGTTTTGACCAATTCTCGAATAAATAGTGCTCTGCTTCATTGGCGTAGTGGAACAGGATCTCCGCTTCTGACCAATTGGCAGCCCATTTTTCGTAGTTGTTGGCATAGACTCCATTACCAGCCTCTTCGATGGCACTTCTTATGGCCGCCTCTTCCGAGGATTGTCCGATCAAAGTACTGGCACAAAAGGATAAAAGAATAAAGCTTAGCTTTTTCATCGCGTTCATTTTTGGTTTTTGAATACATGACAAAGTTCTGAGTAAGGGGAGATGATCGACTGGATTAAGCAGTCAAAAGCCCTGATTTTCCTGGCCGTGCAAGATCTGTCGGGTAGAATGCGGGATTTGTCGGGTAGCGATGGGAAGAGACAGCGGAATTATTGTATTAATTTTGGTAAAACAACAAAACACCAAACTATGCCTGGTCCAAGACCCAATTTGAAAACAAGTCTTTTTTCCCTCCTGGCCTTAATAATCTCTCTTTTTGTCCAAGCCCAGCCCAACCTATACTTCGAAAACCTTGGCATAGAAGATGGTCTGCTGGACCTCAAAGTGATGAGTATCCTGCAGGACCGGAAGGGGTTCATGTGGTTTGGTACGGAAATGGGAGGGCTGTGTCGGTATGATGGGCAACAAATGAAAGTCTTTAGTTACGATCCAGGTTCCCCTGAGTACAAATACCCCGGAAGGTGTGTTTCTGCCATTTTTGAGGATGAAGCCGGATACATTTGGAGCATTGGTGGCCCTCCGAATGGACTGCATCGGTTTGACCCCACCAAGGAAATAGTCGTAGAACAATATCTGATTGAAGGCTGGAGTAATAGCGCCTATTTGGCAAATAGCGGCAGGATATGGGTGGGCCATAGGAAGGAAGGCCTCTTATTTTTGGACAAGGGCAGTGGCGTTATCAAATCCTTTAAGGAAGAATATGCGCCGGATCTAAAAAAAGCCTATGTCCGGCAGATCGTAGAGGATGAAACCGGCGATCTATGGTTCAGCTACCCAAACGGTATTTACCAATGGACTGAAGCAGATCACAATTTGGTCTATCACCCCTTTCGAGAAAATCTCTACCGGGCATTTGACGATCATCTTATTACCTCCGTATTCGAAGATAGCGCCCAAAATCTATGGGCAGGAACAAAGACCGGGTTGTATCTTTTTGATCGACAACAAAAAAGATTTCGAAAGTATGCCATTCCAGGGCAAAACTCTGTAATCATTTCACTTGGCGAAGACCAGGATGGCTATTTGTGGATAGGTCATGAAATGGGCTTATTCTTACACCACCCAAAAACCGGAAGGGGGAAACAATACAGTAAGGCCGTCGGTGTAAAAGGAAGGGTACAAGGAGGCCCTGCCACCATCTATCGGGACCCTCAAGGCACTATGTGGTTGGGGCAATGGGCCGAAGGAATAGATTATTGGAGTCCACGCCGCAAAAGTTTTAGGGCTTACCAATACGATCCTAAAGTAGAAAACAGCCTCGGGTGGAATACTGTTAGCGGGCTTTGCGTAAACTCAGATGATCAAATTTGGGTGGCATGTGGGCAACTTCAACTTTTTAACCCTAAAGAAGGATCATTTGTCCAAAAATCTCAATTTGACCTCAATCAATCAGGCGCCTCGGATGTTATGGCAGACGGTGCAAACAGGCTATGGGTAAACTCCTGGGGGCAAGGCCTCCGGCTACTTAACGCTGCAGGACGAGTCCTGGCCAGTTTTCAGGCAGACCCCACCAGCAAAGATAGTCTGCCGGGCAATGCAGCCACCTTCTCCTATGCTGACCGTCAGGGAAATATTTGGGTAGGCGTTTGGTTCGAAGGCCTCTTTCGTTATTTACCCGAGCATCATAGCTTTTTAAAATATCCTTTATTTCATCCGGAAACGAAAGCTCCGCTTGGCACAGGAATTAAAACGATTCACGAAGACCGGCACGGAAGGCTATGGATAGGAGAAGGTCATGAACTCAGCAAGCTTACTACAGACTATACCGTAGAAGAAGTTTATGACATTTCCACCCATCAGATCCATGAAGATACCGCAGGTATGTTCTGGATCGCCTCCCTCGATGGCCTGGTCCGATTAGACCCTCAAACGGGACAGCAGCGGGTATGGCGCAAAAAAGACGGCTTACCCGTCAATGATGTACACAGTATCTTGGCGGACGACCGTGGCGGCCTTTGGTTGGGTACCAAGCTGGGATTGGCTCATTTTGATATCCAAACGGAAGTTTTTACCGCTTACGATGTTTCAGATGGCTTGCCCGGCTACCAGTTTAATACCAGTGCGAATTTGAAGACTAAAAACGGAGAATTCTATTTCGGCCTGCGGGAGGGTATGCTTCGTTTTCACCCCGACAGCATCCAACCTAATCCTCACATACCACCGGTAGTGATCACTGACTTTAAGGTTAACAATGCATCTGTGCCCATAAAAATATCAGAAAGCGATACCACAAAGCAGACCACTTTTCTTGAAAACCATATTGCTTACACGGATGAGGTCCGATTAACCTGGAGGCAGAACGACCTTTCCCTTTCTTTTTCAGCGCTCAATTATCTCAAGCCGGAGAAAAACCAATATAAGTACCGGCTGGATAATTACGATGAGCAATGGACCTTTACGGATGCTAAAAATCCCACGGCTATTTATACCAATCTCGATCCCGGAAAATACACCTTCCAGGTCATCGGCTCCAATAATGATGGCGTTTGGAATAACGAGGGAGCAAGCCTATCGATCATTATCACTCCTCCCTGGTGGGCGACCTGGTGGGCCTATGGCTTATATGGACTTTTGATCCTGGGTGCTTTATATGGCATCCGCACTTATGAGTTGAAACGAAAATTAGCACATTACGAAGCCAGCCGCCTGCGGGAACTGGACGCAGTCAAAGGTCGACTCTACACCAACATCACCCACGAATTCCGCACACCGATTAGTATTATTCTGGGCATAACCGGACAGGTGAAGAAACAGGTGCAGTCGAAAGTCGCCGCCAACCTGGAGATGATCGAACGCAATGGCAAACAATTACTCCACCTGGTTAATCAATTGCTGGATCTATCCCGGTTAGAATCCGGAAAGTTTGAATTGAACTATGTCCAGGGGGACATCATCCAATTTCTAAAATACCTCACCGAATCCTTTCACTCCCTGGCGGAGCAAAAAGCCATCCAACTTCATTTCTTATCGGACTTGGACAGTCTGAGTATGGATTATGATCCGGAAAGACTCCAACAGGTCTTCTACAACCTGCTGTCTAATGCACTTAAGTTTACCCCGGAAGGCGGAAATGTCTACTTTCAGACCGCGCTCATGAATGAACAGTTTTTGGAACTTAAAGTGAAAGATACTGGCATCGGCATTCCCCAGGATCAAATAGCCAAGGTGTTTGATCGCTTTTATCAGTTGGACGACAGCAATACGCGCCGGGCCGGCGGCACGGGCATTGGACTGGCCCTGGTCAGGGAATTGGTCCGGCAAATGGGCGGCACCATAGCGGTGAAAAGCAAAGTATCGAAGGGAACGGAATTTATTTTGACTTTACCGATCCGCCGCCTTGCAGCGCTTGCTCCCAAAATAGATCTCAATGGCCATTCATCGATCCCCAGGCAAAACAACATCGCTCTTCCCAAGTTGTCAACTGAGATCGAAGGCCCCAGGGTCCTGGTCATTGAAGACAATCCGGACGTTCGCCATTACATCCAAAACTGTCTGATTTCTCAATACCAGGTAGAGATGGCTTTTGATGGAGAAGAAGGCATTCAAAAAGCCCAAAAGATCATTCCCGACTTGATTCTGTGTGATGTGATGATGCCAATAAAGGACGGATTCGAAGTCTGTGATACCCTCAAACAGGACCGCCGGACCAGCCACATCCCCATTATAATGTTGACCGCCAAAGCCGATTTCCAATCGAAATTACAAGGCTTAAAAAAGGGCGCGGACATCTATCTTGCGAAACCTTTTCAGGAAGAAGAGCTATTGTTGAATCTCCAAAACTTGCTATTGCAGCGGGAGCGCCTACAGCAGCATTACCAGTTTGTTTCCGGACTCACGCAGCAGTCCGCTCAAGAAGGATTGGGCCAAAATACCGAAACAGATTTTGTAGAATGTGTGAAATCAAAGATCTATGCACATTTAACGGACAACACTTTTACGGTCAGTCAATTAAGCAGAGAAATGACCCTGAGTGAATCCCAGTTGCACCGCAAGCTAAAAGCCCTCACGGGGTACTCCGCCAACAAAATGATTCGGATGATTCGCCTGAATAACGCTAAAAGATTATTGCAAGATCAATCGATCACCATTGCAGCGGTCGCCTACGATAGCGGATTTAATGATCCGGATTACATGGCAAAAGTGTTCAAAAAAGAGTTTGGGATGACGCCGACAGAGTTTAAAAAGTCTGATAAAACGCCGCTTTGACGCACAAATCCAAGCCGCGTAACCGAAGTGCCATTGCCTTTTACTTAAAGGACATAATTTCAACGCCCGTCCAATCTGCGGCAACACCATTTTGTTGGCAGATAATGGATCGCTCATAAAAGAACCTGGCGGTTAAATCCGCAGGGTTGATTTCAATCACCTCTTTGAAGGCCGAAGAAGCTTGGGAAAATTGTCTTGATAAGTACTTATTCAAACCATCATCGAAAAGTGAATCGGTACCAATCTTTTTTTCCCTTATATGCGGCAAATCGCCATCCATACACTCATATATGCCGATCGGTTCCTTTTTGCCCTTAAGCTGCACCTCTCCCAGGCAACGAAAGTGAAATTCATCTTTGGAATGGATTTGTTGCAAACATGCCTCGCTCAACAAAATATTGACCTTAAAATGCTTGGTTAGCCCCTCAATTCGTGAAGCGGTATTCACAGCATCGGATATGGTAGCCGCGTCCATCCGTTTATCATCACCGATGATCCCCATAATGAGTGGCCCGGTGTGCAATCCAATTCCCATTTGAATTGGAACCAAGCCCTCCACAGTCCGTTGCCGATTGTAATCGGTTAGCTGTTCTTGCATCTGAATCGCCGCGAGCAAGCTGTTTTCGGCAGAATCCTTAAACAAAGCCATGATGGCATCGCCAAGATATTGGTTTACAAAGCCGTTATGGGACTGGATTATTGGTCCCATTCTTTGATTAAAAGCATTAACAAACCGAAAATTTTCTTGCGGTGTCATGGTTTCAGACAGCGTCGTGTAATCTCTGATGTCTGAAAACATAACGGTAACTTCCTGCTCCACCGAGTCTCCCAGCGTCACGTCCATGATATTGTTCTTTCCCAAAGAGGTAAGAAATGCAGTGGGGACAAACTTGGAAGTGACCGCATTGATCCGTTGCTGTTCCTCGAGTTTGCGACGCTGCTTGCTCAATTCGAGATACCGGACGTAGTAGAGAACCGATAGTAAAACAATCGCAAACAGTAACATTGCCCACCAAGTTGCCCACCAGGGCGGGTTGATCTTCACCCGGAGGCTTACTTCTTTTTTACTCCAAACACCGGCGCTGTTGGCACCTTGAAGTTCAAAAACATATTTCCCGGGAGGCAAATTTCTGTAAGTCACAAGTCCTTCCTGAACATCAGACCGCCAGTTCGATTCGTGATTCAGGAGTCTATACCTGAATTGGATGGCCGTGGGGTCCCGGTAATCCATACAGGTTATTCCAAAAGAAAAAGAATTTTGCCGGTGAGAAAGGCTTATCGCTTTGGTGCTCCAAATCGGTTCTTCCAGAATCGAGCCGCCGCCGGGAATAATTCTTTTGTCATCCAATATCAACTCAGAAATAAGGACTTGTGAAAGAGTCGGATCCTTGCCGACTGAACTTTCCGCTGGTTGAAAAGTATAATACCCTCCATTACCGGCGAAAAACAGCGTCCCTTCCGAATTGGCGAACATAGACCGGTCATTCAATCCGCTATGAGACGGCTCCGGGCTAGAGAAGAGATCCGTCGGACAGGGATGCAACTGAAAACCCTCTGTCCGCGGATCCAGAACAAGCAATGCGTTTGGTGCATCCATCCATATCCGTCCGTCCGAATTTTTGATCAGGGATCGAACCCTGGCAGCCGGGATCTGGCTATTTGTTCTGGTAAACTTAGTGATGCGTCCGGAACCAGGGTCCAGTCTGCCAAGTTCACCGGTTTCCGCAATGAACCAAATCCTCCCTGCTTCATCGGACTCAACATCCCAGACGCCCCCCATTTCACCGGGGATTTCGAAGTGTTCGAAAAGTTCTGTTTTCGGATCGAATCGATCCAGAAGATTTGCTGCTCCGATCCAAAGGTATCCGTATTTGTCTTCACAGATTCCGGAAAGAGTATTTGCACCGATACTACTGGGATTGTCCGGTTCCCACTTAAAGTTTTTGAATAGGCCAGTCTGCCCGTCCAGGAGATTGAGGCCTCCGCTATAAGTCAACACCCAAATATTCCCATTGCTATCCTGAAAAACAGGTCTAAGTGAGGCAATACCCGCAAAATACTTGAGGCTGCCCGGCACTAAAGGATCATTTTGGTAGCGCCTGAATTTGCCGGTCACGGGATCATGGCAATTCAATCCATCGGTGGTACTGATCCAAATTAAGCCATCGCGGTCCGGTCGAATACTGGTGACATTATTCGAACTTAGGTTATTTGGATCATCCGGATCGTATTTGAAGAGTTTTACCGTATTGGTTTTAGGATTGAAACAAATAAGCCCCAGGCCTTCCGTGCCCAGCCAAACATTTCCCGAAAGGTCCTCAACAATACTGGTAAAACGTATGGTTCGATTATTTAGTAACGGGCGAAGGTCATGGAATGGAATCTTGTTGGCTTCCTCATTCAACTTAAATACCTTTCTCATCCCCCCGGTGTAAAAGAAAATGGTCCCATCCCGAGACTGGAAAAAATCCCAGATATTGTTAGTTGACAATCCGGTAAGTATTTCCGGATCATTCTCAAAGTGCTTCATTTTCCTCATAACGGGATCATAAACATTCAAGCCTGCAGTCCACGCCCCAATCCATATTCTACTCTTGTGATCCTGACCAATGAAAGTAACGAAATTGTTATTGGTTTGATCGGCAACGGGCACATTACGTCTATACGGCTGACTTAGCTGCGACGGATTCCCAGGGTTGTGAGGAAAATGCTTGAATGTGCCTTCGGTCCGATCCATTTGATGTAAGCCGTCGGCCTGGGTGCCCACCCAAAACGTGGCGTCGGCATCTTCGAATATTGTTGCTATTCGATGATCTCTCAAACTGGATGAATCCGCAGGATCATGGATAAAACGTTCAAAAGATTCCGTTTCGGGTCGATAACGGTTTAGTCCTCCGGGTTTCTTTTTCCTGTTCTCCTGGTTTTCCGACCAGTAGAAGCCGGTGCCCACCCACAATGTACCCTGACGATCTACGTAAAGGGCTTTCACCACATTGTGGCTCAGACTACCCGGATCACTTTCATTATGGGAAAAGAGTCTGAATTCCTTACTTTTTCTATCAAAACGGTATAGGCCGTGATTGGTGCCGATCCACACAAACTCCTGACGATCCTCCACTATACTATGGACCACTGGAATATTGGATTCCGAAAGATTCCGATGCCCAGCATCGAGATCATACCGGGTAAACCTCTCCAGAACCGGATCAAAACTCGTAACACCCGCCCCATAATGCCCCAACCACATGAGTCCCTTGGAATCCAGATAAAGGTACTCCAACAAGTTATTGGCCGGAGAATTTTCATTGATAGAATCGTGTCGGTAGTGCACAAACCTCTGACCGTCGTATCGAATCAATCCCGCATGCGAAGCAAACCACAAAAAACCAACGGAATCCTCCACCATCTTCAGCACCTTATTCCCTTCCACTCCAAGAGGCAATTCAAATCGCTCGAATTGAGGATCGAATTTGGAGAGGTCATTTTGAAACTGCCCGGAAAGTGATGTCCAGCAAAGGCCGCTAAACAAAAGGGATGTCGCTGTATATAACTGAAGAATAGATTTCATGTCTGGTCCATAATTAGCCTCCAGGAATGCTCCTTGTAGATCCAAGATGCAGCACCTTACTCCATACCCAAGCATTCTATTTGTTTTCCTCCTTCTGCCATTTTGAGCAGTTCAAATCCGTCATCATCATTTTAAAATGGGTATTAATATGAGAGCTTTCAAATATACAACTTTCAAGGAAGTCCACGCCCCTTTCCTCCAAATCCTTCCCAGTCAACCAAACTCATCCGGAAGTAATGTAAGAAGTTCTAAGAGCTATAGTTTTGTTGGCGCTGAAATCAACAGACAAGGTTCCTACTTTGTACTTTTCCATATTATTTATAACTTTGTATAACATACAATGTATAATTAATGAAAAATAAAGGCCTGGGTGAATTCGAAGAGTTGGTACTTTTGGCAGTTTGCATTCTTGAAGGAGAAGCCTATGGTATATCGGTCAAACGGGAGATTGAAAAACACTCCGGTCGAACCATACTCTTGGGAGCTGTTCACATCACACTTTACCGATTGCAAGACAAGGGCATGCTCCGATCGGAGTTGGGCGGCCATACGGAAAAACGGGGTGGTAGGAAAAAACGGTTATTTGAGATTACTGGACCCGGAATGAAGCAGTTGCAGGCTGCACAGGAGGTCAGGCGCAAAATGTGGCAATTGATTCCGCAATTGAAACTAAATACTTAATGAGGAGGAAACAAGAAAACTCGACGCCGAGCTTCGCCAGGCGACTCCTCTCCTCCCTGATAACCGAAGAATTGCTTGAGGAATTCCTAGGAGACTTGGAAGAGATTTTCCAAGACCGGCTTTCCGCTCGGGGTATGTGGCATGCCCGATTCATGTACTGGGTAGATGCGCTGCATTTAGTCTTGGGATTTACCTCCTTTCGTCAGCTTTTCAAAAACCAATACAAACCTTCCGTCATGTACCGGCATTACTTCACCGTCGCCCGCCGACACCTTGTGCGCAACAAGTTCCATTCTCTCGTCAATATCCTTAGCTTAGCAGTAGGCATCTGCGTATCCTTGTTAATCTTCCAATACATTCACTTTGAGCGTAGTTACGACGACTTTCACGGCAATGCTTCCAATACTTATCGAACCATTTTCAATAGATCTATAGCGGGAACACACCAGGGGAGTTCTGTATTCAACAGCTATAATTTTGCGGAAACCGCTATGGCAGAAATCCCGGAAATCAAGGATTATCTCCGTTTGTATCCCGCCGAATACGATGCTGTTGCCAGCAACCCAGTCAATGGAAAAACAATCCACGTAGATGGCACCGACATGTATTTCGCCGACAAATCCTTCCTGCGCATATTCGATTTTCCACTTAGGCAAGGTAATGCTTCATCAGCGCTGGATGACCTGTACAGCATTGTGATCACCTCTACCTCCGCAAAAAAGTATTTTGGTTCCACGGACCCTCTTGGCAAAACGCTGACCGTTAAGGGAGGATCTTCTCCGGGCAGTTATACGGTTACAGGAGTTTTGGAACCACTCCCCCCCAATAGTCATTTGCAATTTGAGTTTCTCATGCCTCTGGACAACCTCTGGAAGCTGGGCAACGGCGGCTCCGTTAATCGTTACGGCGGATGGGCCCGCAACTGGTTTGCGACTTATTTCACATTGACGGAAACAGCCGATCCCGCAGAAGTCAATCAAAAACTGGATCAACTCATTGTTCAGTATAAGGGCCAAGTCAATGCCAAAGAAGCCATCGCAGAGACGGTGGCCCTACAACGGATTGCCGACATTCACTTGCGATCTGATCTAGACGCCAGTGCAGACTTCGTTGCCAATAAGGGAAGTTCAAAAGATCTTTCCTTTTTTTCAATCGTTGCTTTTATAGTACTTTTCATTGCTTGGATCAACTACGTCAATTTAGCGGCTGCTCATTCCCTGCAACGGACCAAGGAAATAGGCATCCGCAAGACCATTGGGGCCGTAAAAAAACAATTGATCAATCAATTTTTGCTGGAATCTATCCTCGTCAACCTCGTTGCAGCTTTTGTAGCCTTGGGTATGGCCTATATCTCCCTCCCTTTCGTAAGCAACATCACGGGAGCTCCCCTGGAGTGGAACCTCTTTCGGATCCCGGCATTCTGGCTGTATTACACCATATTGATCATAACAGGTGCCTTGCTCTCCGGCTTGTATCCCGCATTCATCCTATCGGAATTCAAGCCTTCGGTCATTTTGAAAACCCAGAAATTCGGCCATTCAGGAAAAATTAGTCTGCGAAGTGGTTTGATCACTTTTCAGTTTCTAACTTCACTGCTGCTCATCTCTGGCACCTACTTGGTATACCGGCAAATCACATTTATGAAAAGCCAGGAACTGGGTCTGGATATCGAACAAGTATTGGTCGTCAAGGGCCCTCACGAAATCCCCAATTCGCCGAAGGTTTTAGATGGAACCGACATCAATCAGATCAGAGCGGCGAATCAATTCAGTCGAACTACTTTTCAAGCTTTCAAAGAGAATGTTTCAAGCCATCCATCGATTGCTGCCATTGCCGGCTCTTACCATCTTCCCAGTCAGGTTAATAACATCTCGCTCCAAAGCGTTCGCAAGTTCGGCACCCCCGAAAATGAAGCGCGACCGGGCAATGGAGTTTTTGTTGGTCTCGACTTCGCAGACGCTTATCAACTAGAATTCCTAGCGGGCCATTCCTTTACGGAAGATATGGAAGAAGAAGCGGTAGTGATTATCAATGAAGAGGCCTTGCAAACTTATGGACTGGGCTCTCCCGAAGCCGCCCTTGAGGAGAAATTGATAACGGACAATGGTCCGGTGGACATCGTCGGCGTGGTAAAAAACTTCCATTGGCAAAGTTTAAAGGATCCGCATACCCCCTTTGTCTTGTCCTTTGTCGGCGCCACGCCCCCCTTTATTTCCTTCAGGGTCAATACCTCTGATGTCTCAGGTTCGCTTGCGCACATCCAGGATACCTACGCAGCAATGTTTCCCGGAAATCCCTTCGAGTACTTTTTTATGGAAGAAGCTTTTAATCGACAATATCAATCCGATTTACAGTTCGGAAACCTCTTCTTCGCTTTCACAATATTGGCCATCTTCATAGCCTGTGTCGGCCTTTTTGCATTGGTCTCTTTTTCGGCGACGGCAAGAATAAAAGAAATCGGCATTAGAAAAATATTGGGCGCCAGTGTCGGCAATTTGATTTTACTATTGTCCAAAGAGTATCTGACACTGTTGTTGATTGCTAATGTCTTCGCCATTCCGGCAATCTTCTATTTTGGAAGGTTATGGCTGAACAATTACGCTTTCGCCACCCAATTGGGTATGGAGTACTATTTGATTCCGGGCTTGATCCTGTTGCTGATATCCTTCCTCACGGTGAGTTCCCGCGCATACGGAGCGGCCCGAAGTAACCCGGTAGAATCATTGAGAACAGAATAGCACTAGGAACTACAAGACAACATCGAACACCCCACCTTGTGCCGCGCCCATTCCGGTCTTTTGGCAAACCACTTTTCCCGATCCGGCTGATCGGCGTAAGGGTGCTTCAGCAGATCGTACAACTCCTCGATCACACTGTAGTCTTCCTTATCTGCAGCGTCGATGGCCACCTGCGCCATGTAATTCCTCAGTACGTACTTTGGATTGACGCTGTTCATCAATTCCCGGCGCTGGTCCTCTGCAAGCTCTTCTTCCCTTCGACGATCAAAATACTTGACCAACCAGGCCCTCCATTGATCCAGGGTTGCACCGACCAATTCTTCCGGTTTATAAAATGCTTCGGCTATCGGATCAAGCAGTTTGGCGCCATCGACCAGGGTGATTTCATCGGAATAGCCGGCCAAATTCCGGAAGAAAATCGTCATATCGGTCTCCGTCAATTGCAAGACACTTTCCAACTCCTGAACAAGCTCTTCATCTTCTAACTTGACCTTTCGCAAACCTAGTTTTTCTCTCATCATCTGATGATAATCCACCTGGTAATCCTCCCGATAATTATTGAGAATGTCTTCCAGCGGTTTGGCCTCCTCCGTCAGCAGGAATAGTGCGTTGGCCAACTGAAACAAATTCCACAGTGCGATTCTCGGCTGATGCCCGTAGCGATAACGCCGATTCTGTCGATCGGTTGTATTCGGTGTCCAATTGGGATCATAACCCTCCAGCCAACCGTACGGACCGTAATCGATCGTCAAACCCAACACGGACATATTGTCGGTATTCATGACCCCATGCACAAATCCAACCCGCTGCCAGTGAATGATCATCTTCAATGTCCGATCCAGTACCGTTCTGAAAAATTGGAGATAAGCCTCGGTGCCACTCGCTTTAATTTCCGGGAAGAAATGCCGGATGGTATAGTCTACCAGGATTTGCAGGTTCTT
>JANQRV010000571.1 GCA_028284395.1 Saprospiraceae bacterium | reverse complement strand
TTCCATAGCTCAGTTTTTTCTAGTATTCTGTGGTTAGTGCAATTTTACAAAAAAAATTCCCAAGAGTTTTGGTATTGGAAAAGGACAATTACTTTTGCTGGCGATTTTTGAAAAAAAAGGTCAATGGCTATGAAATATCGGCGTTTAAGAAATAGTGAATTAGCGGATTTGGAGCAGGACTTCGTCCGTTTTTTGTCTTCTCAAGCCATTACCGGTGATGAGTGGGAAAAGATTAAGATGGAAAGTCCATTGCAGGCTGATGAGTTGATAGGTGTGTTTAGTGATATGGTTTTCGAACAGGTGTTGTCAAAGGTCGAGTTTCTCGAATTAAAGACGCCGAAGGATTTAAAGACATTTCATTGTCAGCCGGAGAAAATAGTCATGCTTGGCCTCCTGGTCGAAGGAGAGTCACCCCTAGATTTTACTCAAGGTTCATCTCCGGAACAAATGATGCAACAACTGCGATTGTCGGGTGCAAAATTGAAGATGTATCGAGGCGAAAAGGCTTACCAAAAGGATCGATTGCAGGAAATTTTCGAGTGGATGGAAAAAGGGGCTTTAATTTCTAAAGATGGTATGATGTACAAGACTTTACAGGGATTGACCGGATAGCATTTTAGTGTTATTTTCAGGCATGGAAAACGCGAACAGTAGCCGATGATGCCTCCTTGGCTGGAGCAACAACAACATAATGGTTGGCAAATTGAAATTCTGATTGCCGGTGGCGCAACCTTATTTTTGACACAGTTTCCGATGATTTTAAGAGACCATCTGATGGACATCTTCCAAATTCACGGTAATTCGATAGAACCAGAAATTATCACGGGTGTTCTCGGAGGCTGGATATTAAATCTCATTCTGTGGGCCATTTGGTTGGCATTCCTTGGGGGCAACTTTTTTTTCTCATCCGAAAAAATCAACTTGGGTTTTTGGCTCGTTTTTCCACCGATAGCCTTGCATCTGGACCTCACCGCCTGTTGCTGACAGTGAAAGTTGATCATTTAGATACCCTCTTAAATGGGCGTTACGAGATAATTCCTTTCTTAAAAGACTAAAATCCAGAGATTGCAAGCGATTTCATTTTTGTTTGGTATTTTCGCGCGGCGTTCGTTGGACGGGCAATAAAGGTTCTTTTGGGACGGTTTACTGTCTGGAAGAAAGGACAGCGTCGCGGAGTTTGTCTAAACGAATTCCCAATCCAAATTGTTAGTGATCAATGTTAAATGGTTTGATATGAAGATGATTCTTTTTTTATTGACCTTTTCTTTAACGCAATTAACTGTTGCACAAAACCAATCTATGGATTCGTTATCGTATAGCTTAGGCCTGATGATGGCCTCGAACCTCAAAGATCAAGGATTTGAAAATGTAGACCCTCAATCTATGGCAAGTGGAATCGCCGATTATCTTGGCGGTGACTCTTTAAAAATTGATATTGCTTCTGCTCAGAAAATTGTAAACGACTATTTTCAGGAACAAAAACGAGCAAAACACAAAGTTAATATCGAAGCAGGCAAGAAATTCTTGGCGGAGAATGGTGCACGTGCTGAAGTGAAAACAACTGCCAGCGGACTCCAATATGAAGTCTTAACTGCAGGACCAGAGGGGCCTTCACCCAATGCATCTGATAAGGTTACTGTTCATTATACTGGCACTTTGCTGGATGGTACCGTTTTTGATAGCTCCGTCAAAAGAGGACAGCCGGCTACCTTTGGTGTTGGTCAAGTCATCGGCGGTTGGACTGAAGCTCTCCAATTGATGAAAGTCGGCGACAAGTGGAAGCTCTTCATTCCTTCTAACCTCGCGTACGGCGAACGTGGAGCAGGTAAAGAGATTACGCCTTTTTCGACTTTGATATTTGAAGTTGAATTGCTGGAAATCAATTGATAAGGAAAACTTAAAAGGGATAAAAAAGGGGGCGCTCACTCAACCATCACCCCCTTTTTTATTAGGAGTAATTGTCAATGCCCTGAAAACCCATCAAGCTGCTGTATCTAAAGCTTGTTCTAAGGTCTGTTTCAGTTCTTCCACATTCCAAGGCTTCATAATGTATTTCGAAACTTTGCCGGTATTGACGGCATTGATGATCGGTTTCATTTCACTATAGCCCGTTACGATGAACCGCTGTATTTGTGGATAATCATCCATAATCCTTTCCAATAATTCTACTCCGGTCATATTAGGCATTCTTTGATCGGAAAGAATGAGGTCTATATCGTGTTGCTTGACCAATTCAATGGCTTCTTTAGCGCCATTGGCGGTGAAGATATTGAAGAACCTTCGGAAAACCGACCGGAAAGCAAGCAAGTTATCCGGCTCGTCATCGACATATAAAATATTATACTTTTTCCCCATCATACACGATTAACGATATGGATTTTAATGCAAATGTAGATAACATTTACTTGAATAACAAAAGTGAGGGCTAGGTGTGAAGTGAAATTGTTTTTAGGGGAGTTGTGGGTTAAATGATTATTGTGGAATGCTTGATTTGTTTGGAGTGGTATCGAAAGATAGCAAGAATTTTTTCTTTGACAAAGTATAAATGTATTTTGGTTTTGTCGAGAAAACATGTGAATACTAATTCAAAGGGATATGAATCATTTAGAAAGAGCTCTTGATAATCAAAATCAATGGTGGAAATACCTGGTCGTATTTTTGGTTGGTTTTGTCGGGGCAAATATCATTGGTGGCATTCCGTTGATGATAGTTATGCTGAGTAAGATGGCCGCTAGTAATGGTGAATTGGCTTTGGATCCGGATAATATGATGGATCTTACGGCTCTTGGCATTGATTCTAATTTAGGGTTAGTGCTTCTTCTTCTCCCTTTGGCTACCGGACTTTTTGCAATTGCGCTCATGTTTAAACCGCTTCACCGAAGAACGGTATCAGAGGTGATTAACGGTACCGACCGGATAAGATGGGGCAGATTCTTTTCTGGCCTGGTGATTTGGGGTTGTATTATGGTACTAATGGTGGGAATCGACTTTATTCTCAATCCTGCCAATTTTGAAGTTCGCTTTCATCTGAATTCTTTTTTAATATTGGTCGCGGTTTCCCTACTGTTGATTCCGCTCCAAACTACTTTTGAAGAAGTGTTGTTTAGAGGCTACCTAGCTCAGGGAGTTGGAGCCTGGACGCGAAACCGGTGGCTGGTGCTGTTTATTCCCGCCATCCTCTTTGGCCTGGTCCACGTCGGAAATCCAGAAGTCAAGGCTTATGGCTTTTGGATTGCTATGCCTCAATATATTGCCTTTGGATTGCTCTTCGGACTGACTTCAATCCTAGATGATGGCATTGAAATAGCTATGGGTGCACATGCCATTAATAATATTATGAGTTCCATACTGATTACCTCGGAGGCTTCTGCTTTGCAAACCCATGCCTTGCTCAAACAACAAAATGTCGACCCGGCAAGAGACCTATGGATTTTATTATTGGCAAATCTTATTTTTTTGTCGATTCTCGCTTATCGGTATGGCTGGCGATTTAAGGTATTGAACGAAAGAATAGAAGAAAAAAGAGCCATTCCGGGTGGGGAAGAATCTATTGGTTCAGCCACATCTTAAAATTCCGGGCATTGGCAGAACTGACAACGATATCACGCTGCGCTACTGGTTCCAGATGAATCTTAACTCTGCTTTTAGACATGGTGATGATCTTATCGATGGCATCGAAGTGGGCAATGAAGCTGCGGTTGAGTCGAAAAAAACTAGCAGGATCAAGTAGTGCTTCCAGATCACTGAGTTTGTAGTCCACAATGTACCTGCTTCCATCCTTTTTCACCAGGTATACGTAGCGGTCTTCCCCTTCAAAATAGGCAACATTTTCGGTTTTAACACTCATGATTTTATCACGACGTTGGACTAAAAAACGCTGCTGGAAATTTTGTTCGGTTTTTTCGTTGAGTACTTTCTGGAGCTTTTCAAAGTCAATGTGATTGGGTTTGGCGATTGATTGAAATTTTTCGATAGTATTGTGCAATTCTTCCTTATCAATTGGTTTGAGAAGATAATCAATGCTATTTACCTTAAAGGCTTTCAAGGCATATTGATCATAAGCTGTCGTAAAAACGATAGGAGTGTCAACTTTCACTTTCTCGAATATTTTGAAGCTTAGGTCATCTGCCAAGTGAATGTCCAGAAAAATGAGCTCTGTTTTGTTGTGCTTTAGCCAATCAACGGTTTTGCGAACACTGTCCATCTGGGCCTGGATTTCGATATCCGGGACTAGCTCCGTCAAAAGGTTTTGTAAATTTTCGCGTGCATGTTTTTCGTCCTCTACTATGATTGCTTTCATGTGTTTAAAGTTTTTACAATGAAATGAAAACGAATTAATTGCAAATATTTTAAACACATGCAACCGCTTCGCTTTTTACCCGACTCAAAGAGGCGGGTCGCATAGAACTTTTTTAATCATTCTGTTTGGTGAACTTTTGATGAAAAAAGTTCATGCTCATTTCATCTTATCAGAATAATGGTTGGTTGTTAAAGGCTAATCCTCAGGAATTAAGGGGATTTTAGCCAAAAATATATCTTCTTTGGACTGTAGAAGTACGGGGGCCTCCGTGATCATTTTATAACGCTCTTTCAAATTTTTGAGTCCTAGACCAGTGGAATCTTCCACATATCCCCTCCGCTGCAAATTGTTGCTAACATAAAGGTATTCGCCTTCATCAAAGATATTAACTTTCAGCGGGGTATCTTCCGATACTACATTGTGTTTCACTGTATTCTCGACCAAAATTTGTAGAGCGAAGGGAGGAAGGACATACGTCATCTTATCGTTCGAGATATTTACATTTACTTGTAAGCTGTCTTCAAAGCGCATTTTTTGTAGGTAAATGTAGGTATTTACAAAATCCAGTTCTTCTCTAAGCGAGATAACCGGCTGTGGTTTCAGGTCTAACATCGAACGATACAATTTGGAAAATTTCCGCGTAAAAGATAGTGCTTTATCGGGGTTTGTCGGGATGAGAGCAGACAAAATATTCATGCTGTTGAACAGAAAATGCGGGTTGATCTGATTCTTGAGAATTTCAAATTGAGCATGGATGTTTTCCCGTTCCAGAGTCTTGTTTCTCATCCGGAGGGAATAGGTCTCTAGGGCTTTGTCCATTACAATTTTGAATTCGTTAGGATTATACGGCTTATTCATATAGTGATAGATCTGCCCTTTATTGATTGCGTCGATAATGGCCTGCATGTCGCTATATCCCGTGAGCACAATCCGAATCAAGTCCGGATATTCGTCCTTAATTCTTTCTAACAATTCCACTCCGGTCATTTTGGGCATGATTTGATCAGAAACGACGAGGTCAATTTCATGTTCTTTCAGCAATTCAATGGCTTCTTCTCCGCCTTCTGCTAAAAAAATATTGTAATGACGGCGAAAAACTGCTTTAAAGGCCAGTAAATTATCTTTTTCATCATCGACGTACAAGACGCTAAATTTCATATAAGACCTGTTTCGGATGTAGGAATATATTTGTGTGCTCATTAGTAGATAAACCCTGCTTATCCCACCAAAGAGCTTAAGTAAGTCATCCTTTTATGCTATTTAAAGCGATCACTTACCTAAAAGTTTTAACCGAGTCGTTTTCATCCTTTTCGACTACCTAATTCCCCAAAAACTTAAACCCAGGCCGTCAATCTTCAATCAATCTTGAAAAACCAACAACCTGGGTAAACGAACTTATGAGAATAGAAAAAGTAGTCTTACAGCAGTTTTAAGGGTCTTATTTGGATATGTTCAGGACTGAGCTTGCCGCGCTCAATTTATTTTCTAATTAATGTCAAGCTGAATTCTACTTCCACTTCGGGATCTTCGTCGTCAATTTTTGAGTATTGCAGGATTTGGCGGTTCTTCTCATCGTCAATTCTGGACCAACGTTCTTCATTGTCGGTATTTTTGTCGACGATGATTTCAAAACCATCTTTTTCCCATGTGAATCCGCCTTTTGCGACTTCTTTAGTATCCAATACTTCCAACGAAAAATCTGCGATTCCTTTTCCGTCGTTATTGAATGTCATGGTGCCTTCGGTAGTCACTTTGACATCGGCTAATTTAACTCCGCTGTCATACACAGTGGCCAAGCCGTCTGCGACTTCCCAGGATCCTACAATGTTATCGCTAATCTCATTTTCAGGAGTGGGATTTTCATCCTTACTGCAGGAGGTCCAAAGAGTCATAAATGCTAATACTGCGATGGCAAATAAGCGAAATCTTAAGGTTTTCATTTTTGTGATTTTAGAGGTTGATTAATGTTGGGTCTTTGTAAATGTGTTTTTGTTTTCATTTGATTATAACACAAATATAGAAGGTGTATTCAATTGATGGCAGTTCGATGAAGTGAACTGGGAAAAAGGAGTAGTGAACTGGAATCGAATTGCATTTTGTAATTACTTTTCTTACTTTTAAGAGTCTGAAGAATCCACTTGCTAGTTTATTACCTACTGACTTTTTTACAATTACGACCTTCTCTTATTTAGTGTTACATCCTGGGATTTAGGATCGCCAACGTATTGCTTACTGGTTTTCAATAGTCTAAGCTCATTTTCAAGAAGATACTTCTATTCTGTCACAACCTTTGAATCCACCATGGCCACTGAAACCGGAACCTTATACGCCGATTTGTTGCTGCAATTTCTCGATCCCGTTATTGTGGCGGCCAAGTCTCCAACCGAGGCCGAAGACTTGTTAGAAGACCTTGGCTATGTCCTCCCTGCCGAGATTACGGCATTCCAAAAATTGTCGGCTAAGATAAATGAAGTTCAATCTGTAACAACGGATCTAAAGTTAGCGGTGGAAAACGGCAACGATGCTGCCGAAGTGTTGCCATTGATCAAGGACTTGGGGCCAGCTTTGAAAGGGGTGATTGAAGGGATCAGAAATATCAAAGCCAATTTAAGCCAAGACTTACAGGGGTTTCAGGATTTTATTGATGAAACCGACATCCTAGACCAACTCCCGGATAGGTTGTTTGAATACCTGTTCTTTAAATTTTTTGAAGATCACTATCAAAAAACCTATTCGATCTTACTCTTTTTGGATGTGCTTCAGGAAGAAGAGGTTCAAAACCCTCCACCTCCCCATTTCATTTCATATAAGCAAAGACGGGTTGCCTGGAATAATTTCTCAAACATCTTTAAAAACCCGATTGAACAGGGGAAAGAACGGTTCTATGATGGTGCGAACTTTACCTATGAACTGGTACTACATTTGATCGAAAAAGTTGGCCTGTCCTTTGCCATTGATCCTACATTGCTGGAAAGCCTTCCGAATCTGAACCGGATCGAGCAATTAAATGGGGGAATAGATCTCTCCGGTTCAAATTTGGTGGGCAATGCTACACTACTGCGCTATCCACTGATCGGAGATATTCACAACGGTTTGTATCTGGAGTTTTATCCGCTGGTTGATCCGGGGGCAACTAAGTATACCGGACTTGGAATGGTGGTCATTTTTGGCGGTGAAACCGAAATTGAAGTGAATGAAGACCTGACCGTTAAAGTAGAATACAGCGCTGAAAGTTTTGCAGGGCTGGGTATTAATATGGTGGCTGGAGATCCGGTAGCTTTCATCAATAATATTGAAACAGATTCACCTTCAGACGTTGCTGCCAACACCCAATTGAGGTTTAAGGTTTCCTATTTATATGAAAAGACAGATACAGAACCCGTATTCCGTTTCGGGGATCCGGATGGATCCGTTCTGGAAATTGGGACTATTGCGGGAGCAATCGGAATGGTTAAAAGTACAGAAACGGATTTGTTTGTAGAGGTTTCCCTAGAGCAGGGTTTCTTGGCTATTCGGCCGGCTAATCCCGATAGCTTCATCGGTCTACTGCTTGGCGGAGGTGATGTAGAATCCGAATTCAACGTTACGTTCGGTATTTCGAGCCTTAATGGCTTTTATTTCAAGGGAAGTACCGCAATAGAGATTATTATTCCCGTTCATGCTTCCCTGGGTATCATCACGGTGAACTACCTGGCATTCAAATTGATATTGGAAACGGAAGAACCAATCAAGTTTGCCATTACCTCTGGCTTTACCGGAGAACTCGGACCTTTTGCCACTGCTGTAGAGGACATTGGTTTGGCCATCAATGCAGATTTTGAAAACAATCAAGGCAATTTTGGCGGACTCAATATGGCCAATGGCTTCCATCCTCCAAAGGGATTGGGATTGGCACTGGATGCAGGGGCAGTGAAAGGAGGAGGGTATCTTTTCCTAGATTTCGAAAAAGGCGAATATGCCGGCGTGGCCGAACTTACCATCAAAGAAACCATTTCGGTCAAAGCCATCGGCATCATCAACACAAAGTTACCGGACGGCCGCCCGGGTTTTGCCATGTTGCTCTTGATAACCGCCGAATTTGCTCCCATTCAATTGGGTTTTGGCTTTACGCTAAATGGGGTCGGTGGTTTGATCGCCGTAAATAGGGGAATGTACATCGACGCTCTGGCAGAAGGTGTAAGGACTAATGCCATCGACGCCATCATGTTTCCCGAGGATCCAGTGGCTAATGCGCCTCAGGTCATCGCGAATTTAAAGAGCTTTTTCCCACTGCAGGAAGGACGATATACTTTTGGACTGATGGGCATCATCGGTTGGGGATCCCCAACTTTGATCCAGGTGGAGTTAGGGTTGATCATCCAGGTGCCAGATCCCATTGTCTTCGCCATTCTCGGGGTCATCAAAATGGAACTGCCCGACCGGAAGAAAGCAATCGCTAAAATACAGGTCAACTTTTTGGGCGTGATCGATTTTGAGGGAAAATACATGTTCCTGTTTGCCAGTCTGTTCGATTCAAGAATACTTACCTTTACCCTGGAAGGGGATATGTATTTCTCCATCGATTGGGGTGACCGCCCTAACTTTATATTTACAATCGGTGGTTTTCACCCTGATTTTAGTCCACCACCTTTGCGAGGAGGGATCAGTCAGCTGAAAAGAGTCACCCTAAGCCTATTGGGAAAAGACAATCCACGTCTTACTCTTACTTGTTATTTTGCGGTAACTGCCAATACCGCCCAATTCGGAGCCAGCGTCGACTTTTACTACAAAATCTGGAAGGTTAAAGTGATCGGTTATCTCTATTTCGATGCGCTTTTCCAGTTCAATCCATTTTACTTCAAGGTTACCATCGGTGCTGGTCTGGCTGTCATGATGGGGCGTCGAGAGTTGTTCGGTATCCATCTTTCTGGTTCATTGGAGGGACCCACTCCGTGGCGGATCAAAGGAAGAGCAAGTTTCCGGGTTCTTTTCGTAAAAGTTAAGGTCCGCATTGATAAAACTTTTGGTGAAAAAAGAAATACCTCATTGCCACCAATTGCGATCGCTCCTCCGTTCGTCCGTGCATTGGCCGATCAGAGAAATTGGCAAGCCGAATTGCCTAAGGACAGCAGCCTCCTAGTTAGCCTCAGAAAGCTCGATGTCGACAATGAAGAAGAGCGATTGGTCGCCCACCCCTACGGTGTGATCGCCGTCAGTCAAAACAAACTGCCTTTGGGGTTGCGCCTCGATAAGTATGGCAATGATCAGCCTTCTGACTTTAAGGCTTTCAAAATTAGCATTGCCGGTACACAGGTTGAATCACAGGTTAAGATCAAAGACTTTTTTGCTCCCGCCCAATATTTGAATTTAAGTGCGGCAGAAAAACTTAGTAAGGACTCCTATGTGAAGATGCAATCAGGGATTCGAGCAATCGGAGAAGATGGTTTTGCTTCTCACGATTACATCGAAAAGACATACGAATACGAAATATGCATTATTGATAGCAAACTGGAAGCTGCCCAGGAACTAGGGCGGGCAAACCAGAAGGGTACCGAAAAAAGTGAGTTGTTTGACACCTTTGCCAAAGGCGGCGCTGTTGCAAAATCAAAGATGGGACGTACGGCCAAGGCGCGACGCTTCTCGGAGCAAAAGGATACGAAAGTACAATTGAGGGAAGAAACATACGTGATTGTTCGGACCCTAGATTTCCGGCCACTGAAGAGGGGGGATACGGAAATTGCTTTTTCTTCTCAGGCAGAGGCAGACGTTGCCTTAAAAAGGCTTCAGATTCAATTGCCTCAGATGAGAGGAAAAGTGAAGGTATTGGCAACATATGAATTGAGTTAAGTAAGTGATCAAAAATAGTTGTAAAGATGATCTGAAGTCATTTTTTTGCTGGCCAATGCCGCACTGAAGGATTATAGCCGCGCTACATGACTGAAGGAGAAAGCAGGCCAGCAGAAAAAGGGCTCAGAGAAATT
>JANQRV010000564.1 GCA_028284395.1 Saprospiraceae bacterium | reverse complement strand
TGATTTAATGGGAAAGCGGCACCGAGTTCGAACTTATTGTTCACTTTCCACCGCTTCGCTACTTTCTACCGGTGCATCTGGCTCCGACGCAGGATAATAATCCGTTGTATTTTCCTCAATCACCTTTTTCAATCCCTCCATATTCTTAGCTTCCTGAGCGGAGAATGAACCACCCAAAATCTCCATGAGGGCAAACATCGAACGGGAAAAAACGTTTTTCCCAATGACCTTCGCATCGGACTTCACTGTTGTTTCACCGTTTACTTCCTCCATGGAGTAGATCTGCTCAAAATCCATAAAGTCGCTGTCAAAGTGCATTTCGATGTGTTCAAACTCTTCTATGGCGATCAGCGTCTCGATCATTTCAAAATCGGGTTGCCCTTCCCCCGGATTGACGATGATCTTGTATTTGCTGCCCACGGTATTTCTTTCTCCGCTGACCAACTCCATGCTCTTGAAGCCATCGAGCCATTGGTGATATTTGGAGTCATCCTGGGTCACCGCCCAGGCTTCCGCTAGCGGTTTGTTGACTTTGAATTCATAACTGTAATGGACAAACGGATTCATCAGTCCGATGGCGATGTAAATCAGCAAAAGCCCAATCACTGTGAAAAGAACATACTTCAAAATTTTCATGCTCCGTTGTTTTTGTTTGTTAATTAGTATAAAAATACAATTTTTTTTAAATTCATGCATTATCTTCTCCGAACCTCGAACGAGGAACCAATAAATCCTTACCTTAGAGTGAAATTCCCAATGAATGCACTCCAAGCTACTCCAAGAACACGTATTGAACTCCGTCTTAAAAAGATTCCGCAACAAAGCACAGGCAGTCAAAGCCCTGTCCGACTTATTGGGTTTAGGCAGAGACGCCGTTTATCGCAGGTTTAACGGCGAGACCGAACTGGCCATCGACCAATTGATCACCATTGCGAAGACCTTCGAGATTTCAATTGATCAGTTGATATTCAATCCATCCCAAAGCTTTCTATTCCGGCACAATGCCTTGCCTGAAGGCGTCAAGACATTTGAGCAATACATGGAAAGCATTGGGGGGCAAATGGAGAAATTTGGGCGTTTGCCGAATCTTCATGCCTACATCGCCAGTTCGGAAATCCCTATTTTCTGGTATTTGTTTTTTCCCAGATTGTTGTGCTTTAAGTTGTACATGACTGGTTTGACCATCTGGGATTTTAAGCACATGAAGGACTTAAAGTTTAATTTTGACCTGCTTTCGCCGGCAGCCAAGGCCATGGCTTTTAAGATGGCGAAAATCTATCTGTCGATGCCTTCCAATGATTTTTGGACGACCAGTATCATTGACAATACCCTGAGTCAGGTGGAGTACCTGGTGGAGACCCAAAGGTTTGAGAACCGGTCTGATGCGACCGTCGTCTGTAATGAACTAAGCCAACTCATTCGCCATACGCGCCAAATGGCGGAATCCGGTACGAAGTTTTTCCCCGGCGAACAACAAAATGACGGCGAAAAGATCTTTAACCTGTATTTGAACGAAATGACCGCTACCAATAACACCATTCTGGGTGTTTTCGATGGAGGGCGGGTGTTGTTTGTCACCATTCAACATCCCAATTTCATGCATTCTGCCGATCCGTCGCTCTGTAGTATGATGGAATCGTGGTTTAAAGAAGTTATGAGTCATTCGACCTTGATCAGTCACGTGTCAAGTCGACGAAGAAACTGGTATTTCAATCACTTGGAGGAGAAAATACGGCTCACCAAACAGAAGATTCAGTTATACCGTTGATCCCTGCAAATATTCTCGCAAAATGGAATAATGGGACTAGAAGTCGCTGTAATTGCGGAAAAAGCACCGATCGCCGATGCGCTTTTCGAAATTTTCCCGGAAAAAGCGAAAAAAATAATCTGAATTTGCGGGATTTGTAAAAATTAACATCGACTTCAGTACTAATTTGTGGAGAAGAAAGCAGATAAAGACCACCTACTGCCGTTCCTCCACCCAAAAAATCAAGTGCGGTAACACCCGGTCGTCGACGGAGCGATCATCAGACCTCTGTCGTGCCGGAAGAACCGCGAGCCAATACTCTTTTCTATCTCTGCTTTGCCACTAAGATCTTTAAGGTGGTATCTCCCTGGATTTGTCCATAACTCAGGATTGCCGATGCACCATTTGACCGGCAGAATCCTGTGGACCGCATTTAAGAGGACTCAAAGAAAACATCATTCGTCCCGCAGACAATCCACTGGATTGACCTGAGCGGTCTTGAAGGTCTGCAATCCAACGGTCAACCAGGCGATGAGCAAGGCGGAGAGTCCCGCCGCGATAAAATGCCACCACGACAGATCGATGGTATAGGCAAAAGCATTTAGCCATTTTTTGGACAGCAGGTATCCGATTGGCAGTGCAATTGCGTTGGCGATGAGCACCATGGTCAGGAAATCTTTCGACAGCAAAGAGGCAATTCCGAAATTACTGGATCCCAAGACTTTGCGGATTCCAATTTCTTTCATCCGCCGTTCGGCTGAGAAGGAAACCAGGCCAAATAACCCCAAGCAGGAAATAATAATGGCGATGCCGGCAAAGTACTGAGAAAGGGTTGCCACCCGCTGCTCCGCCAGGTACAATTGGCGGTATTGTTGGTCCAGGAACCGGAACTCAAAAGGTAGGCCCGAATAATACTCGTCATAGATCTTTTGCAGTTGGGCGATGGCGGCTCGCTCCGCACCGGATTGTAGCTTCACCAGTATCTTGGTGGTTTCTTCCGGTTCATGTAAAATGGCCATCGGTTTGATGGCCTCGTAGAGCGATTGACCGTGGAAGTTCTTCGTTACACCAATGACTTCTTTATCCTGTCCTTTCCATCGGATCTTTGTACCCACAGGGTTGGATAATCCCAGAACTTCGACGGCCATTTCATTCAGCATCATTTTGGAGGATTCATCACCATATTGTCGGGAAAAAGATCGTCCTTCTTTGACCTCTATGGACAGTGTCTGTGTGAAATCATAGCCAACTACCGCTTCGTACAAACGGGGATGAGTGCCTCCGACGACCTGCCCGCGATGGGAATAGGCTCCCGTCCAACCAGAAATGTCGGTTACTTCGTCCTCGATCATGGTACTGGATCGTACGCCGGGAGTTTTGTTGACTTCCGCTAGAAAGGTCTCCAGATTGTCGTAGAGTTTTTCTTGACGGTCAAATACGATCACATTCTCTTTCTGATAGCCGAGGTTTTTGGTCTGCACGAATTGAACCTGTTGGTACACAACGGATACTGCTACAATCAGCAGGATAGAAATGCAAAATTGAAAAATCACCAATCCTTTTCGGGTCCAGAATTCTCCCATGGAAGCATTCAATTTTCCCTTCAAGACCTCAATGGGTTTGAATCGGGAAAGATAGAAAGCCGGGTAACTTCCCGACATCAATCCGGTAATTAGTACGATGGCTATGGCGCCGAACAGGAAGTCGCTATCCAACGTCAAATTCAGTTCCTTGCCGGTGATCGAGTTGAAGCTGGGGATCAGTAAATAGGCCATTGCCATCGCGGCCAGAAAGGATAAAAAAGTCATTATCAAGGCTTCGCCCAGGAATTGATGCATCAATGCGCTGCGCCCGACTCCAAATACCTTTTTAATCCCCACTTGTTTGAGTTTTGTGGAAGCCTGTGCCGTTGATAAATTCATGAAATTCACGGAGGCAATCAACAGAATGAACAAGGCAATGATCGAAAAGAGCCAAACATATTCGATTCTTCCGCCTGCTTGCACGCCATTTTCATAGTGGCCATACAAATACTTTTCGGAATAAGATCGAAGGAATAGCTGACCAACCCAATCCACACCCTCTGGTTCTCCTTCTACCTGGTATTTCGACCGCACGAAGTTGCGTATTTGTTCGTTGAAAGGACCTAACTCCACATCCTCTTTCAGGGTCAGGTAAACATTCACGGAATTGCTCCCCCAATTAATACTTGAGGGATCCCGCCGTGAAAGAAACAGATCATTAGAGATCAAAAAGTCGAATTGTTCGGAAGTCTGATAGCCGGACTTTTTGAAAACTCCGGAAATTGTATAAATGCCTTCGTAATCTTCCTGGTCGAAAGCAATGCTTTGGTTAATGGCTTCCTCTGTAGACCCGAACAAGCGATTGGCCAATTGATCGGAGATGACCATTTTATCCGTACCAACCAGTACCTCATCGCGATTACCGATGAGCAACGGAAAGGAGAATATTTTAAAAAAGTCTCTACCAGCGACGGCCCCGGTAGCCCGCCAATTTTTGTCGCCCACAGTTAGAATGCCTCCGCAGTCCTCAAACTCCACCGGGACGGCATATTCCACTTGGGGGACCTCTGCGCGAAGTGCCGGGGCCAGCAAGTCTGAATTATATTCCTGGGTACTTATTTCTCCCGGGCGACTTTCCATGTTTCTCATCACCTGATAAAGCCGGTCGCTTTTTTCATGAAATTGATCCATCTTGATCTCATCACAAACCCAAAGATAGATGAGTAGGGTAGCGACCAATCCCGTGGACAAACCAATCATATTGATCAGAAAAGAAGCCTTATGACGTCTGAAATTGCGGAAGGCCAATAATAAGTGGTGTCGAAACATTTCTATTGAATTTGGGTGATGTTGGCGTTGATAGGGGCTGCTTCACGACAAAACCAACGAAGAAATCTCAATGCATTTTTAGACTGGTCGGGTCTCACAAGTCAGAATCATTTTTGTTGACTATTTACTTACCAAAAGTAAATGTAATCAATTTATTTTACTTTTGGTAAGTAAATGCTTGTTTTACCAAATAATTCAATTTGTCCAACTATTTATTTTTCGGATATTGGCGGATACAGAAATGATCGTGAATGAAACTATTGGAGTTTAATCGGGAGAAGGGTGTTTACAATTTTGAAGTGGAAAACATCACCAGTGAATTTCATGCGCATCCTGCAGTTGAGATCCTGTACTCGGAAAGCGGACGCATGCAAATCGAAACTGCTGCTTCCGTATTCCATGAGGTTAGTTTTGCCGTAATCCCCGCCAACATGCGCCATCGGATTATATCAGAAAATGAACCGACCAATGTCCTTTTGATGGAATGTAATCCAGGGTTATTGCAAAAGCAGTTAGTTGCTGAGCAGATCGAATTAGTAAATGGGGTCTACGTCGAAACAAAGAGAAGAAATAGGAGAGAATTGATGAAGAAACTTACCCGCTGGGTATTGCAAAATGAAGTGCCGATAACTCTTCACAATGAAATATTAGTGTGCCTGGACTACTTGAACAGTACTTCCTCCGATTACAAACAAATGATGACAGTATTAAAATCGAGCATAAATCTTTCTGAGAGTCGTTTGTCGCATATGTTTAAAGAGGAAATGGGCATATCGTTAAAGAAATACCTGGTCTGGTGCAGATTAAAGAGGGCGTTCCAGGGGGTTGTAGAGGGCCGGGTGAATATGTATCATGCCGCTTTAGAAAGTGGTTTTTATGACCAGGCGCATCTTAGTAGAGCCTTCAAACAATTGTTGGGGATCCGTCCTTCTATTGTCTATAATAGCAGAACCGTACAAAATTTGACCGGAGAATGATCGTACCTTGTTGGCATCTTTCACCTAAGTAACAAAAAATGAATACTTCCGTCAGAAAGGTCAGAAAAGAAGATGTCGAAGACCTGAAAACAGTGCTGGATTCCATTGAGCTCTTCCCAGCGGAAATGCTCGAAGACATGATCTCCAATTACTTCAATAATCCGGAGTCGAAGGACATCTGGTTCACGGCAACAGCCGACGAGGTGCCCATTTCCATTGGGTACTGTGCGCCGGAGGCGCTGACCAATGGTACCTATAACCTGTACGCAATCGGGGTAAGAAAAGATGTTCAAGGAAAGCGCGTCGGGAGTAAAATGATGGCTTATCTCGAACATCAATTGAAACAGCAAGGGCACCGGATCCTGATTGTAGAAACGTCCGGTACGGATGACTTTCAACGCACGAGGAGGTTTTACGAAAATTTAAACTATCGGAAAGAAGCAGTCATCCAAGATTTTTGGTCGGAAGGAGATGATAAAGTCGTTTATTGGAAAAGACTGAAATAGAACTTACGTACGAGACATTTCTTGTACCGACTCTAAAAAGCTGAAAACGTTTATTGTAACTCCTGTTTATACGTTTTATGCCCCCGGGTTACCATCATCAAAAGCAGTATTATTGTCCAATTGACTTCCATTTATAAGCCCTACTTTTGCCAACGCTGAAGAGTGTGACAACGGGGACCAATTCCCCGCAATGCATTTTACCTCCCCGTACTTTTTTGGCACAGATGTTGTTCCCTCTGATACTGATCAAACACTTCCTGAATTTACACTTCTACAAGAGTTGACCCCTTCAAACATCGTTGAATTTCACTAAGACGATTGTTGTATTTTTTACAAAAACTACCCAAACTTATGAAGATCTCAACCGGCCTCGCGTTGGCCCTCTTTTTTATGTTCCTCCAAACCCAAATCTTCGCTCAAACCTTCGGATGTGGTGCGGTAGCCTACCTTTTTCAGGGGGACCCTACCGGCGTCTATTCCGTCGACCTCGCATCCGGTGAATACAACACGGTTATTTCGGCCGTGATTGCCGGCGATAAATTGAATGCAGTAGGTTTTGATCAGGTAAATGGTTACATATGGGCGTTCAATCAAACGGACAAGCAGATTGTGCGCATCGATGCCAGCTGGACCACGACTTCTTACACAGATGCCAATACGAATTCCCAGGGTTACTACATTGGCGATGTGAATACTTCCGGCGTTTACTATTTGATTAGAGGTTCCACCATCGATAGATTCGACGTTTCCGGTGGTGGGACACCCAGTTATTTGGGATCCCTGACAGCCAGCCCGTCACCAGGCAATATTCACGATATTGCGTTCAACCCAGCCGATGGCAACATTTATACCGTGGAAAAACAGACGAATAAATTGTACCGTATTAATCCTAGCACCGGTGCTACAACGGATCTTGGTGCCGTACCCGTATTAAGCGGTGTCAATTCGGCCTTCGGAGCCGTTTATTTTGATGGCAGCGGTGATTTTTACATTTCTCAGAATAACAACGGTAATATTTACCGCATTTCAAACGTGCAGAACTTAAGTGCTGGTGATTCTTTCGACGGTATCTTTTTTACCAACGGCCCTTCCTCTAACAACAATGATGGGACAAAGTGCCCAACGGCGGAGGTCAGTTCCGAGTCCTGTACGAACACCGTCGATGATGACGACGATGATGACATCGATTGCGACGATGCCGATTGCGATACCAACGTCGCATGTGTCGTAGGCGGTGGTGGCGGTGGTGGATTGGAAAGTACCGACCGACTAGCCGAAAAAATTGCCTATCGGGATTTCTGGCGCTCGAAGTACAACGTCGATTTAGAAGACAAGTCGGCGATGCCCCGAGTGGTGAGAACCGATAGCTACGGCCGTAAAAAGACCGGACTTTTCCGCAGTGACTACAGCATACGCTCTTTCGTGCCGATCGACGTTATTCCCAATACTCAGAGCTTTGTATCTTCCCCCAAAGATCTCAACTTGCTTTCCAACGCCGTAGAAGTGATGAGCGTAGACGCCTATCGCAATGACTTGAGGGTAGCAACCGTCCTTGGCTTGAAGTCCGAGAATGGGGTTTATGAACATACAAAATACATTTGCGATCGGGTGAAGGGCGGCAAGTTACGAGACATTCGTTACCACAAGTTGGATGGAGAACACGATTTTGCCGTGTCGCGCATCAGCAATGCCGACGGTGGCCACGAACTGGTGAGTCTTATCTCGATTTACCA
>JANQRV010000538.1 GCA_028284395.1 Saprospiraceae bacterium | reverse complement strand
TTTCTAGTCCTTTCCAGATCGTTGGATACAGCCATACTCCTTGAACCAGTTGCTGTTCTCTCAGTTTCCGTGCTCTGTCGCCGGGCATCCTCACTCCATTCTGCCCCTCCAGCGTCCGGGCGCTTCGGCAAGCCCGTGCCAAGAATCCCGTTTCTCTTTGCATGGCCAATTTACCGCCGAAAGCATTCGGATCAATGATCTGCAAAAAAACGCCGCTGGTCCACCCTACAAATTCGTCTGCACGCCCGTAGCCTCCTAAACCAAAGGTCAGTGCTTCAACCATCAGAGCCAAACCAAAACCTTTATACCCCGTCTCTAACCCACCAAGTGGCAATACTGTTGCCGGTGGGTCGGCATAGGCCTCGGCTGGGTCATCCGTAGGATTTCCCTCGGGATCAAGCAACCAGGCTTGAGGTAATTTTTCTCCGTTTCGATGTTTTTGTGCAACCACTCCATTGGCCGTTGAAGAGGCACTAATATCGATTAAGACCGGGCCGTGATCCGTTGGGATTCCCACAGCAATGGGGTCCGGACTGTATACACCTTCAACTGCCCCGTAGGGAGCGACCGTTTTATTAGCCGGATCACCACAGGCAAGGATCATCAGGAATCCTTGGTCAGTGGCCCTTTCCAGAAAAGCAGCCAGGCAGGCAATGTGATGGCAACGTTTTATGACCAAAGTAAAAACTGGATGATCCGCCAGCCGCTCCAGCGCCAAGTCCATGCCAATTTTCATTAGCCATGGTCCCGGCAAATCGTGCCCGTTCCAAGTAACTGCTGCACCCCGGTCCTGCACAACAGTAGGATCACCGGTCTTTGCCATCCCACCATTCTCTAACTCTTTAATGTAGGGATATAATAGTTGAAGGCCATGTGTTGTATGTCCCATCAAATCGGATGCTACTAAGGTTTCTGCCACAATAACTGCTCTATTCGGGGGAAGCCCCGCTTTCTCTAGTACCTGGGTTGCATATTGGGTCAAGTCTTTAGCCGCATATCTAGGGGATTGCAATACTTTTTGATCCGTCATTTAATTGAATTTTCTTTCTGCAATTTCTCAATCAAAGCCACAAAATAGAAAATCTCTCAGAGGCTGTTTAAACTCTTTTGTCATTTACCATCACAATTTTACCGGAGAATCGTTTTATACTTGCACACTAAAATTTTGCTACGATGAATTTCAATTTTTCTTTTCTTGGTTTTTTACTCGCAGTGCTATTGACGGGTTGCGGATTGAATGATGACAACGTTGGAACTTTTGATGGCGAACAATTCGAAGTAGACCGTCAACTGATCAGAGATTACTTGGCCACCAATAATCTTACCGCTACGGAAGATGCCAATGGCCTTTTCTATATCATTACCAAAGAAGGAACCGGAGACGCTCCAAGTCCCGGATCGAATGTTATGGTAGATTACAAAGGATATTTCCTAGATGGAGAAATTTTCGACAGTACTGCAACGGGAGATTCGGTATTTGTCAGTTTACAGAATGTTATTCTTGGCTGGCAGATTGGCCTCCAATACCTCAAGGTTGGAGGGAGTGGGACCCTTTTACTGCCATCGGCATTTGCCTACGGTAGCCAGGGCACTTCTCGAATTGACCCCAATACCGTAATTGCTTTTGACATCGATCTACATGGGCTACAGCCAGAGATCGAACGAAAACTGTTCGTAGACTACATCAATGAAAATGGATTGAGTGCGACGGAAGACTCTTCCGGCATCTTCTATATCATTACCGAACCAGGTGAAGGCGAACATCCTACCTCTACTTCAGATGTTGAAGTTTCTTATCGAGGTTACTTCCTAAATGGCGGCGATTTTGATTCCACACCGGATGGGACTACAGCATCTTTCAATTTACAGGAAGTCATCGCCGGTTGGCAAATTGCGATCCCATTCCTAAAAAAAGGAGGCAAGGGTACCTTCTTCATTCCTTCTGCTCTGGGTTATGGCGAAAGAGGTCAAGGACCGATCGCTCCCAATACACCACTGGTATTTGATGTCGAATTGGTTTCCTTCCAGTAGGTGTTGGAAAGATCTTTTTTCTTATTTTTAGGTCAAAAGACCAATGCAATACAAGTCGAAACAAAACGAGAGAACCGCCCTGCCACAATGGCATAGTGTAATAATGCTTTTCTTTACCGCTTTGATCCTCTTTCAATGTGGTGCGCCGCAATCAAGCCAGGATACCTATCCATCAAAGCCCCTAACCTTGATCGTACCTTGGGCAGCGGGTGGAATGACCGATCTCAGTTCGAGGATGCTTGGTGCAGTGCTCCAACAAACCCTTGGGCAACCTGTCAATGTGATTAATCGAACTGGTGGAGGTGGTGTTGTTGGCCACCTCGCGATTGCGAATGCCAAGCCAGATGGATACACCATCGGTGCAGTAACGGTAGACATTACACTGCTACACCATATGGGGCTTACTGATCTGACCTATGGTAGTTACGACCCTCTTTCTTTGACCGTGAATAATGCATCTGGCATCACTGTTCGGGCAGATGCCCCATGGGATTCCCTTCCTCAGCTGATCGAGGCAATCAAAGCCGCCCCCGGTAAACTTCAGGCTTCCGGAACAGCTCGGGCCGGCATCTGGGACCTCGCTAGAATGGGGTTTTTAAACGCTGCGGGTTTAAAAGTTTCTGATATGCCCTGGGTTCCCAGTCAGGGAGCGGCTCCGGCCCTTCAGGAATTACTGGCTGGCGGTATCGACGTCGTTACCGCCTCGCTCACCGAGGTCGATGCCTTGCGGAGAGCCGGACAAGTCAAATGCCTTGGTGTGATGGCCGATGAACGATTGGCTGGCTTTCCAGATGTACCGACGCTAAAAGAGCAGGGAGTCGACTGGAGCATCGGTGGCTGGGTCTCCGTTTGTGCACCTCCAGGAATGGATCCGGTCATCCGGGCCAAATTGGACTCCGCCATCCAAATTACGATGCAAGACCCCCAATACATCGCTACCATAACGGAGTCCGGCAACAACCTACAACCGATCAATGGCGAAGCCCTGAAAAGTTTTATGGCGGACCAGGACAAAGTGAACGGAGAATTATTGTCATTGGACAAAAAGTAACCAATGAAACAGAAAGAATTAATCAACGGGATGATATTGACGTTACTCGGTGCTTGGATTTGGTGGTACAGCAATGGATTTCCAAGTCTGGAAGAAGGTTATCCCGGCCCCTCGCTCTTTCCTAAGTTGATCGGCTTGGGCTTGCTGTTAGCTGGTTTCAGCTTGCTGGTCGAATATTGGCGAGGTCGTAAAACGCCAAAGATCACGGAGGAAGGAGCTAGGGAACGAAAGGACTGGCCTCGGTTTCTGCTCGGCATAGTAATTCTCTCCGTGTATCCATTCTTGCAACCGCTAACCGGATTCTTGCCTGCATTGGCGATCATTTGCTTCGGCATGGGCTTGCTTTTAAGAGTAAAACCCTTAGTAGCCGCGATTACCGCTGTTGCCACGGCCGGTCTGTTACAATTTCTTTTTTCCAATCTTTTAGGCGTAGCACTATGACAGAATTATTTACCTGGGAAGGCATCCTAGCTCTACTGTTGGGAGGATTGTACGGCTCTCTGTTCGGTGCTATACCCGGACTGACCGCCACACTTGCCGTAGCATTATTCATCCCAGTCGCCTTTTTTCTGGATCCCATTATCGCACTTCCAGCCATCATAGCCATCTCTTCTGTTGCCATTTACGCAGGCGATGTGGGGTCGACGGTCGCCAAAATCCCCGGCACTCCGGCCAGTGCAGCTTATTTGGAAGAACTATACGGTATATCCAAAAGGAAAGGACCTTTTTTTGGCTTAGGCATCAGTGCTATGGGATCCGCAATTGGCGGTATCATTGGCACGCTGTTACTGATTCTACTGGCAACAAACATTGCAGCATTTGCCAAGCAGTTTTCGTCTTTTGAATACTTCTGGATCGCTATTCTAGGTCTGGCAGCCGGTATTTTTGCCTCCGGCGGCAGTGCGGTCAAAGCCATTGTCTCTTTATTTCTTGGCCTCCTGCTATCTACCGTGGGCGTCGACCCGACTCTGGGTTTTCCCAGGTTCCATTTTGACAACCCCAATCTGCTTAGTGGCTTCAATTACATTGTGGCCATGATTGGGTTGTTCGGATTCTCTGAAGTATTGGAACAACTTTTCCGGCCCGACAAAAAAGAGTTTTCTACGAAGAACGACGGCAGTAAAGCCGTGCAATCATTCTACATTAAACCACTTTTTCTCATCCTGCGTAAGAAATGGCTGGTTTTGCGATCGGCCTTGGTAGGAGTTCTGGTAGGTTTCCTTCCTGGCGCCGGTGCGGACATCGGTGCTTGGGTGGCTAGTAGCCTGCAAAAAATGCGGGGAAAGAAAGAAACCGAGGATGGTGCGGACGAGCAAGTGGTACTGGCAGGTACCAGCAGCAACAATGCCGCAGTAGCCAGTGCCTGGATACCTGCACTTTCGCTGGGCTTACCGGGTGATACCATCACTGCCATTGTCCTAGGAGTTTTTCTAATGAAAGGCATAACCCCCGGACCGCTCCTTTTCGAGCAACAACCCGAATTACTCTGGTCGCTTTATCTTACCTTTATCATCGCCAATGTCTTTTTACTACCGGTTTTTGGCTTTCTGACGGCCAGGCTTGCTTCGGTCCTGATCAAGATTCCTCAGAATGTACTTTTGACCGCGATTACCGGCATTTGCATCGTTGGCGCTTTTGCCATCAACAACAACACCTTCGACATCTGGGTCATGGTAGGCATGGGTTTTTTGGCTTTTCTCCTGAGAAGAGGAGGGTTTCCACTTTCTCAGGTGGTATTAGGAATGGTACTCGGCCCGATACTAGAGCAAAACTTCATGGTCAGTGCCATCAAATCGCGCTGGGATCTAATGAGTTTTTTCGAGCGTCCAATTGCTATCTCACTTATGATCGGGACCATAATTATCGTGGTAGCCGGCTTTCAGGTTCGCTCCAAATTCCTCAGGTAATGTATCCCGGATCGTCGCCTTGCCGATACTTCGCTTCCAATTCTCATCCGACCTTTGAACCATTCAACCGATCACAACATTTAAGTAGGTGATCATTCATGATTACCTAACTTAAATCAAAATCAGCTAAAATGAAAAAAAGAGCCGTTTGGAATGGAAAGGTATTAGCCGAAAGCAACGACTTAGTCAATGTAGAGGGAAATTACTATTTCCCCGAAGACAGTCTAAACAAAGAATATTTCTCTGCCAGCGCTACCCATACCGTCTGTCCGTGGAAAGGAACTGCCAGTTACTATTCGGTAACTGTCGACGGACAGGAAAATAAAGATGCCGCCTGGTATTACCCATCCCCGAAAGAAATGGCCAAACACATTACGGGCCGCGTCGCTTTCTGGAAAGGAGTAAAGGTAGAAGACGTGGATTAGGCCGTATCATGAGAACTTCAATGATCATTCAAATAGTGATAAATAGCAGAAAAATCCTGTTCACCCAACCCCGCCTGCTTGGCGCCGGCAAAAATCTCCTTGGCTGCATTCAAACTGGGCATTGGGATACCAAGTTCATAAGCAGTCAAAGTAGCTAAATGAATGTCTTTCTGAGCCCATTGCAAGGGAAAATTCGCCTCGTAATTCCCCGATTCAAGTTTGGGTCGAACGGCTGCCAGGAAGGGAGCAGTCACCGGAACATTCAATAGTACATTCAATAAAGTTTGTTCTTCAAGCCCCATCGCTTTCCCCAGTGCTACTGCTTCGGAAAATGCAACCATCGACTGTGCCAACAATAAATTGATCAACATCTTCATGGAAGACCCAGCCCCAGAAGCTCCCAGGGGAATTGTTTTTTTGCCCATTACTTCCATCAACGGTTGACAGGTTTCCAAAGCTTCCCCTTCTCCCCCAACGAGGAAGACCAATTCACCTTTTTCCGCTGGGCCCTTGGTACCGGCTACCGGAGCGTCGACAAACCGAATTCCCCGTGCCTGGGCTTTACCCGCCATCTCTCTCGAAAAAGAAGGATTCACCGTGCTACAATCCATCCAAATTCGACCGGTTGCCAGCTGAGATAAAAAGCCCATTTCACCTTCCGCCACCTGCCTCACAATTTGAGGTGTGGACAACATTGTAATCAAGATATCACTTTCTTTTGCTACCTCTGCCGGCGAATCCTCCCAGCTAGCACCACCGTCGATCAAGGCCTTGGCCCGGGACTTTGTACGGTTGTAAACAATTAACTCATAGCCTGCTTTTTGCAAATTAAGGGCCATTCGGCTTCCCATGATGCCGAGCCCGATAAAACCAATTTTCATATTTACTGAAATTTTTATTTGAATAGAATTCTCTTCTTATTTATCAACCATTCCTGCTTATCAAACACCTCTTACGACGCTAACCAATAGCCTTAAACCTCCATTTCGCGCCGATTTTCCATTACCCATTGTTTGGGCGAAATCGAGTATTTTTTCTGAAAGGCCTTAATGAAGTGAGAAAGATCTTCGTAACCGACCGCAAAGGCCGCCTGTGTTACATTCGTATGCGTGGTTGTCAAGAGCTCTCGTGCTTTTTCCAATCGACGATCGATCAACCATTGCTTAGGTGCCATCTCGAACTGTCGCTTGAAATCACGTCGAAAAGTAGAAAGGCTGCGACCGGTAAGATAGGCGTAATCTTCAATGGCCAGCGGCTTATCAAAGTTGATGGCCATGAAGTCTTTTATATTTCTGCGTGCTTTATGTTGTAAAGCCTGCAGTTGTCTCAAGAACCGAGCTCCATCTTCTGATTGACTTAGTAGGTGCAGGAGTTCCAACAACTTAATCTCAGTGACTTTTTTATGGGCCGACACTTGACCACCGTAGAGCACACATAAATTGTCAGCATACTGGCGCACCCTGCTAGAATAGGTCATAACCAAAGGTATGGATATTGGAATTTCTGCACTTCGAATCTCGACCTGTCTCAGGAAATCTGTGATGAGCCTTTCTTCGAAAAAAAATACCAATGCTTCAAATGACTGACCTTTCGGCAAAAGATCAGAAATCAGATACAAGCCTTTTGGCAAAAAAACCATCTGCCCAGGACTAACCATAAAAGCGGCTCGTTCGAATGGTTCTATCTTCAATTGTCCCCGTAAAACAACCGTCAACGCATGGGCTGAAGCATAGCGTTCATTGTTTAGGTCGGGACTGTCGACTCGTTTCTGAATCACACAAGACAGACCATCCGCCAGGATCTTCCGGATGTTTGGATTTTCATAAAAGGCTTGTGGTACTACTTTCATTTTTAACAATCGTATCAGTTAAGCAGGTGGTCAAATGCACTACAAAGAACGGCAAGTTTTCCAGCCAAAATTGGGAGGAATGGAAAAAAGTTGTGTTTTTCGGTCAAGAGCTAATCAAATGTGTCCATCTTCCCATCGTTTTGTGGTGCATTAATTTTTATTTTTGCAATTGTTGATCAAACCGCAAGAACAAAATGCCTGAATACGACCTCAACGACCCAACAGATCTAGATATCATCCGCGGTCAGTTTAACATGTATACTGCTGACGATTGGGAGGAATACATACAATTGGCCGAAGAGCGGAACTTTCCCTACAAAAATATCAACATTCTGAAAACAGCTCAGCGAAAAGCAGGAATTGCCAAATACCTCAGCCCTAAGGTGATTCTCTGGGTACTTGACCTCGTCGAAAAACTGGATGAAGACGACGACGAAGACGAATAGTGATCGCTACCCTTCATCGGCGGCGTCCTTTCAGGTACACATCAATACCACCTGGCCGGTCATTTACATAATAAAGTCGTATGCGCCCATCTTCCATTCTATCGATTACGGCCGGGATGGCGTTAGTCGTCAGATACCAGCCTTTCGGTAAAACAACTGTATTCTGCGGGCGTCCAAAAGTACGATCCCAAACAAACTCTCCCCGGTACAGTAAATATCGATTGGGATCCGTGTAGGTTTCTTCGATGCGCAGCCGAACGGATTGGCCCTTCTGAACGGGGTCAAACCAGATGGCCACCACCTCCGTTTCGTTGGTTATGTCTTGTCTCAACCGAATGCCTTTTTCTTTGATTTCCTGCCCTCTCAAAGTTTCCACTTTGAGTGATTTGCCGGTATCCAGTATTTTAGCAGAAGGATCACTTGCCTTGCTTCCAGCCCGAACGATGTTCAGATAACGATCCATCCCTTCGCGTTCTTCCGTATAATCATGGTACAATCGGAACGAATGGGTTTCCGGCTGTTGAAGGAAGTAAACAATTTCTCGATCCTGAAATGCCCGTTCCGTAAAAGTAGCCGACAAACGGGCCTTCGAACGATCGGGGCCAGAAGATTTTCCCCGGGTTTCTTCCCACGGCGGAGCTACCTTCCCCTTTTC
>JANQRV010000536.1 GCA_028284395.1 Saprospiraceae bacterium | reverse complement strand
GATATCACAAACCCACACATTCATATAGGAAGCAGCAGGCCATGCATCTTTTCCGCCGGCAGCGGTGAACTTTACTTGGTTGTTCGTACCGAAAGAAGTAGTACTGGTCGCGGTACGGGTGACACCATTTGTCGGATTTCCATTCGGATCGACCGAGGCCAGACAAAATTCAATTTCAATATCTGCAGCTTGAGGCCAAGTATTATCTGCATCCGCATTGAGGCGCCGGAAATCTTCGTTCAATACTTGGATCTGAGACTGTATTTGAGCCATACTGATATTCTCAGCACTGGTGTTGTATACCACATGGACGACTACCGGAATAGTAATGACACCACCAACGGCTAAACCCTCGGCCAATACCTGGCCCGTAAAGCGCTCGATCTGATCGAGTTGGCCCGGCCTTCCCGGATCTGACGAACGTTGAAATTCAAAATAATCCATAGTGGAACATCCTCTTTGTTGAGCTTCCAACGAGAGGAAAGGTCCAATTAGGAATAGAAGTAAGGTAAAGGTTCTCAATTTCATATTACTATTAGGATTAAGGTTTCGGAATTAGCGTAGCCCTCCTTCACTTATCTACATGTGAAGACAGCACGCAAACACCGTGTTGAAATCCATCCAACACAGTAGTTTAGGAGTGGTGTTGGTGACTTTTTGAAAAACCTTAGAAATGTCGAGTGTGCTTGTTTTAGGAAAGAATGTAATGGTGTAGTACCATGAGCGCAATGGAATGAAAGATAAACTCAAAGCTGTTACGTCGAATCGGATTGGAAAACTTAGGTAAGTCGATGTGGCTTGTTAAGTAGGCGATTAAACAAAGATAGAATTTTCTCATTATCTATCAAAAAAATATATTAAAATTTAGCATAAAAATAAAATGCATGCAAAGTCTATTCAACTTTCGTCATGTCGAGGTTTTTCATCATGTTGAGGTAAGATTTGGCGAATTCAATCACGGAATTGTAATTGATCAGCGATAGGTTGGGGGACAACTTAGTGTATTTGTATTTGTTGGTGGCAACGATCTGATCGATTACCTTACGGATGGCTCGCTTATCGAATTTCTCCGTTTCGGTGTCGTAAAAATTGTAGGAAAAACCCAGGCTTTTGAAGTAATCAGATTCCGTAATCTGGAAGTAGAGATGGAAGAGGTCTTTGGCGGGTTTGGGAATCGCATAATTGAACATGCTGTAACCTACGATGAAGCCCGGAATGGCTAAGGCTACTTTGTTGTGTTCGTGTTCCTGATACCAGTCCATGTTGACGAGGTCGTTGTTGATCAGATTGACGATGCGGTCGTGGTTGACGGGAGCGGTAATGCCAAAAGTTGAGATTACGCGATACATTTCCTTGAAAAACTCCTCTTTGGGACGGTCCAACAGTTTTTGCAACTCCTTGCGCAAATTGTGAATTTTCTGGATGGTATTCTTATCATCTTTCGCAAAATAAAGTCGGTTTGCCCTTTCCAGGGTTTCCATCATATACCCCTCTGGTTTGATCAGGTAATCCAATTTATAGATGAGATTGAGTAGGAGGTAGGCAATACCCCCAGGGTATTGATCGACGTCAAGCTTGCCATTATCGATCACCTCGAAAGCCGATTGGATTTGTTGGATAATGAAGTTGTATTTTGCTTCTTTTTCATGGAGCGGCAATTCGGTCAGGTGGGAGGTGTCGACCGGTTCAAGCATTTTGAATTCATCCAAAAGCAAATCATCTTGCTTATCCGCATTTGTTGCCACCTCTTTGAGGGCATAGTACAGCTTATAAGGGGAGCCATCCAGCGAGTAGGTATCGAATACAATGGTGAGGGTATTTTCCTGATCTAAGGCAAAACGACTGTACTTTAAATCAAAGTTTTGCTCCATAAGTCGGCGCATGAAACCGACATTGAAAGACTCGGTTTTCGCCACTTTGGCCTCTGCTTTCAGCTTTTTGGCATCTGCAAATCCACAAATCTTCTTGGAGCCTTGATATAATTCGAAACGAATGCCCTTATCTTCTTCCCAGTATTTGACATTACCGGCTTCTTGGTCTCCCAGGTATCGGAAGAATTGCTTGTAGCAGTCCATGTACTTTTCATTCTCGAAACTCTCTAGGGCCTCATCCCACGCCTTGTAATTTTCCTCGGTTTTGTAGGAATCACTATACCTTCCGAAGGTAATATCTGGCTGTGGCTCTTCTGAATGTTGACTACCAAAAATCCGGTTAAATAATCCCATGAATCGCCGTTTGTAAGCAGGTACTTTGAATAAGCGGAAAAATACTATTTTTGATTTACATTTTATCAGCTATGATCGAGTTTCGGACCAAATTGCCGGTACATCGTTATTCCTTTTCCATTGGTTATAACACTCCCATCCTATCTATTGGTTCCTGCTTTGCTGAAAATATCGGTCGGAAGTTAGCCTCTCAGAAAATTCCCATTTTAGTGAACCCCTTCGGAATTCTCTACAATCCCGGTTCGATCATAAAGGCTTTGGAACGCACACTGGAAGCAAATCCATATACGGAGGAAGATTTGGTCAATCACAACCAATTATGGCACAGCTTTGAGCATCACGGCCAATTTTCGACAACCGACCGGCAAGAATGTTTGTCCAGGATCAATGCGTCGCTGTTTAGGGCCGCAGAGTTTTTATTGGGAACTTCAGTACTGAACCTTACTCTGGGGACGGCCTTCTATTTCGAATACCGGCCAACGGGAGAAGTAGTAGCCAATTGTCACAAAATGCCAGGAAATTTGTTTGCTCGGAAAAAATATGAGGTAGAAGAAATTGTCGAGAATTTTTCCAGGGTTTTGTGCGAAATCAGAGGCCGACATCCGGATGTGAACGTCGTGATGACCGTTAGTCCGGTTCGGCATGTTCGAGATGGTTTGGTGCCCAATATGCAAAGTAAAGCTACCTTGGTTTTAGCAGTTGAAAAACTGACCCAGCAGTTGCCCTTCGTTCACTACTTTCCCGCTTATGAGATTATGATGGACGATCTGAGGGATTACCGGTTCTACAAAAGCGATTTGTTGCATCCCAGTGACCTGGCGATCGACTACATTTGGGAGCATTTCCAGCAATGCGTGCTATCGGAAGACGCGCAGGAATTGATACCACAGGTAACCGCTTTTGCGAAAGCCAGTGAACACCGGCCGCTATTTCCAAGATCGGAGAATCATCGAAAATTTGTCGCGAATCAAATTCGAAAAATGGAGAACTTTGAGAAACAACACCCACTCATTTCACTAGCGACCGAAAAGAAGATTTTGCTGGATTCTCTTCGATAGTTCGCTTTTCTGCGCTTGGTTTTAATTGTTGATCTACCGTGGTATAAGTCCGAGAACTCGAACAACCCGATAGGGCGATGTCGTCAATATAGACCCAATCGCTGTTGGAGGAAGCATCGCACCGAAATCGCAGTCGGGTGTGTGGAGAAAAGGGGCCGGGAATGACCACCGAATCAAATTTTCTAATATCATTGGTAAATTCATCTCCAAGGTTCCATTCTTCCACCGAAACGTACGTTTTCCCACCATCTGTAGACAATTGGAGCCAAAAGTCTTCATTGCTGTGATCCATGCTCTTGGTGATATAGGAAAAGTCGATCGTCAATTCTTCGAAGGTACTGAGGTCTAGGTTTGAGGTGGTAATGGTAGTGCTGGAGCTGTTGTCACGAAGCCGCACGCTGTATCTGCCGCTATTAGCATATTCGGGGCCCATGATCCGACTGGCGTCTGAGCCTCCGTCTTGCCAAATACCCCATGATCCTTCAAAGCCTTCTCTATCGATCAGAAATGTATGGCAATTGTTTTCAATGGTCGATGGACTGACGTGAATCGTACGCATGCTTCGCATAACTTTCTCACCGTCTGATACCGTCAGTACAGCCGTGTAAATGCCCGGACTCGTGTAGGTATTGGATGCCTTGGAACCAGTAGCGGTACTACCGTCGCCAAAATCCCAATGATAGCGATAAGATCCTTTCTTTGGCTGACCATATTGATCGGCATCGAAATTGACCATTAACAATCCGGTGCCGGAAGTTGGAAAAGCAGAGAAATTGGTAGTGTTAGACTTTGAGCGTACTACATCCGCGCCGGTCCGGGCAGTTGAAGAAATGTCCTGGCTCTGTGCCCAGGGCTGTGCATATAATTGGAATCCCAAATTCGTTAGCAATAATACCATTGCTGTAGCAAGAAGCTGTCGCATATGAACGCTTGATCAGATTAGTGATAGGGTTGTTTTTGAGGGGCTGAAGTAGCGATCACTGTTCGATCTCAAACGGACCGGGCAGTGGGACTATTCAGGCTAATTTGAATGGTATGTAGAAGAAAACCTGTAGTATAAATTGTTGAGGGAGACATACACTGACCCCAAAGGTAAAATATTCTGCCAATTTTTGCACTACCTGCCGAAATATTTATAAGAAAAAAAGAAATATGAGCTTATTCATTACTGAACAAGGGTGGATGTTTATCGTCATGATCGGTTGCTATTTGGAAGTGGTGAGCAAAGTTTAAAATGCTGGCTTCAGCATACAGATTACCGATCAGGGTAATGCTGGTAGGTCTGCCTTTTTCATCAAATCCAGTCGGTATGGAAATTGCCGGGTGACCGGTAAGGTTGGTGATTAAGCTTTGATTGAGGGTTCGGCCCAGTGAGATCAAAACATCATAGTTTTCCATTAAGTCGTTCATCTCCTCGATTAGAAGTGTTCGGTATCGGTTGGCCTGCAAGTATTCAACGGCTGGAATAAAACGGGACTGACGCAATGAATTGGCGCGGGACCCCTGGTGTTGTTCCACCATTTTATCATCGCCGTTCGATCGGACCAATTCGTCGAAGAAGGCTCCTGCCTCAGATCTCAGGATGATGTCAAAGGAGTTGAATGGCAGGCCTTCGGGTAGGACAACTGCCTCGGGGGATATGCCCAATTTCCGAATCACTTCGATGGCCCGCCGGCCGTTAATGCCTTGGGCAGTGGTGTCCTTTTCCATTGCAGCTTCCAGAAGAGCTACTTTAAATTGAGCCGGATCCTGTTCGATATCGAAGTTAAAGGACGCATCGACAGTGGTTCGGTCTTTCTCATCTCGTCCTCGAATGGCTTCGAAGACGAGCGCACAATCGAAGGCCGACCTACAAATCGGACCAACTTTGTCCATTGACCATGACAAGGCCATGACCCCGTATCTGCTTACTCTGCCGAAAGTAGGCCGAAGTCCGGTGACCCCGCATCTTGAAGATGGGGAAAGTATGGAGCCCCAAGTTTCGGTTCCGATCGAATAGGGGACCAGGCCGGCCGAGGTGGCAGCACCGGATCCGGCTGAGGATCCACTTGCTCCCTGTAGGGTATCCCAGGGATTGACCGTCTTTCCTCCAAACCATACATCGCCGCGAGCCAATGCCCCGGAGGTCAGTTTAGCGATCAGTACGCCTCCTGCGTCTTCCAATTTTTTGACCAGCGTAGCTTTTTGATCCAGCATTTGATCCTGGTAAGGAGCAGCGCCCCAAGTGGTTCGATACTCCGGGACCGCAATCAAATCCTTAACGCCGAAGGGAATACCGTGCAAGGGGCCTTTATATAGTCCATTGGCAATTGCTTCATCTGCTTTTTTTGCTTGTCGAAGGGCCAATTCTTCAGTGATCGTTATGGTGGCGTGCAGAGTCTTGTCGTATTGTTTAATCCGGTCGATGAAGAACTGCGTCAACTCCAGTGAAGTAATTTGCCGACTTTGAATGAGAGCAGCTAATTGCGCAATACTGAAATAAGCCAGTTCGCTGCGATTTTTGGGTAAGGCCGCTGTTGTGGTTTGGCCCCAATTGATAGTCCTTTGTTCGGCGGGAATTTGAAAGCCGACTGGGTGAGGATCGAAGTAAACAGCCGGCAGTACATCAAAATCAAGCGATTTTTTTCTCATAGAATCATAGCCGGCCAAATTTCTTTGCAGATACCGATACAGCGTGTCGAGCTCTTTGCGGGTATACTCAATCCCGATCAACTTTTGAGCGTGTTTTACATCCTTTTGTGAAAAGGCGTTTGCTTTTTTGTCCTTGACTTGTCCCTGGGAGAAAGTACAAACAGTCGTAATACACATCAATACCAATAGTAAAAGAGCAGTAGGAATGGCTAACCGATATTTTTTCATCTCTTCCGTAATAATTTGAAGTTGTCTAAAATCTGAAACTACAAAATTCTTTTTTCATCTCTCCGGTGCTTTCATTTGGGCTTTTTTACAAAGCAATGGATTGATAAAACCCTAACACCAAGGCTACATATAGGGGGATCTCCCCTGTTACACTTTCCGGCTAAACGTGATTTATTAACGGATAAATGCTATCAAATAACCAACTTTTGTATTAACTTTGAGCGTATAAGGAAGGTTTGATTCGATAAACACACTTTTCGACCTAAACCGACCCATACTCAACAAACGCCTAATGCATCTTAATGTCATGATTGATAAAGGCAGGTTTGAATAAACTTTCCTTGACCGAAGTTTGATCGTCGGTTATGTATTTTCCTGTATGACCTACAAGTAATTCAAAGAAGATTCCCAAAACAAGTTATGATGGTCAATCTACTCGACCCTTATTGCTTGAAATACTGCTGGTTGGATAATTTTGGAATAGTTTTGGCTATGGAAATGTGTTGGACCACGACGGGACAAGATTATGCCGGCAATATCATTATGGTTTAATCCCTCCTCGGCCGTAATTGAAGAACCTTAAATGAGTTCTAAAAAACCTACAGGCTATTTTCATCCCTTATGACTCGGATGTTAAAAATAAAAACGTGAGCAAAAAATGAAAAAGGCATTAAGTTTAACTGTTGCACTGTTATTGGTCAGTCTAATGGTGAAGGCTCAGAATCACCGGTGGGAGTTCGGTTCTTTGTTGGGTATTTCTACCTACAAAGGAGACCTAATCCAGAATGCCTATTATGATTTCAGAGAAGCCAACCTTGGCTTCGGTTTGTTTATGAGAAACAATATCCATCCGAATTTAAGCTTTCGGGCCAATCTGCTCAATGGTCAACTTACCGGAGACGATGCTAACTACAGCGATACTGCAGAAAGAGGTTTTACGTTTTCATCGGCCATTACCGAAGGATCTCTTCAATTTGAACTCGATATTTTTGGACATAGGCGCTATCAGGATGGAGTTGGTTTTAACAAGGTCATATCACCTTACCTTTTTGGTGGCTTTGGCTTTGCCTTTCTCAATCCCATCATCGATTATAATGAGGCCCGTAATCGCCCCTTAAAATCACAGATCGATAGTGATAAGAACGCAGTGTTCAATTCTTCTAGATTCACGATTCCCCTGGGGATTGGCATCAAGGCTGATGTCTCCGAAAAATGGACCGTTGGAATCGAATGGGGCGCCAGGACCGTATTCTCTGATTTGCTGGATGGAGTGAGCCAATCAGGGGATCCATCAAATGAAGATTGGTATACTTTTGGCGGCCTGACGGTTGCCTATCGCTTTGGAGAGTTGGATACGGATAAGGATGGTGTAGTAGATACAAAAGACGATTGCCCTTACGTCAGTGGAGTGAAGGCATTAAGCGGTTGTCCGGACATCGACCAGGATGGAGTGACGGATGCCAAAGACGAATGTCCGTATGAAAAAGGCTATACCGGTCTGAATGGCTGTCCGGATAGGGATAAAGACGGCATCTCCGACAAGGATGACAACTGTCCAAACGATCCGGGTACCGCAGAATTGATGGGTTGTCCGATGCAGGACCGGGATGGAGATGGCGTACAGGATCTGGAGGATAATTGCCCCGATGAAATCGGATTGCCCGAAAGACAAGGTTGTCCGTTTAGTGACCGGGATAAAGATGGATTGGAAGATTTTGAAGATCACTGTCCGGATGAGGCCGGTTTCAGTTTTAATAATGGTTGCCCGGATACGGACAATGATAAAATTGTCGACAAGGATGATCTTTGTCCTGAATATCCAGGAACGTTGGAGAATAATGGTTGCCCCGAGATCACCGAGAAAGAGGCAGAAATATTAAAATCGGCAGCTCAAAGTATTTTCTTTGAACATAAATTAGCTAAAATTCAACAGGAATCGTATACTGTTTTAGACGAAGTCGTTCGTATCCTCCAGCGTTATCAGCATTATCATTTAAAGCTCGATGGATACACGGACAATCAGGGCAACGATTACAGCAACCAATTGCTATCTGAAGATCGTGCTCGCGCCTGTTACAACTACTTGGTAGAACATGGCATTAATCCCAAGCGGATGAGTTATGAAGGTTTTGGAGAAAATAACCCTATTGCCAATAATGGAACTTTGAGAGGGAGAGCCCTAAACAGGAGGGTAGAATTTACTTTGTATAAACCCGAATGATCCTGTCTTAAGGTCCTCCATGCGACTATTGAATTGAAGGCCTACTCGAATGGCCCGTCGGTGTGTTACGGGCTACTGACCTAATAGTGTCTATCTATCTACGTTACAGAAAAGATCGAACAACTTCCCCCCGGGGAATTGATTAATAATCCCATTTTAAAATGTAATTGAGAAAACTTAGGTCACTATGCGCAACTTACTATTCGTGCTTTTAACCTTGCATCTGACTGCCAATCTTGTCAGCGCCCAGAATCATCGTTGGGAAGTTGGTGCTTTAACTGGTGTTTCCTATTATCAGGGAGACCTCATCGTATCCGATTATTTAGACCCCAAAGAACTTAATTTTGCCTTTGGTGTCTTTCTTCGCAATAACATTCACCCCAATTTCAGCCTTCGGGCCAACTTCATGCGAGGGACCATTTCCGGCGATGATCAAAATCATGAACTTCGTAGCCAGAGGGGTTGGGCTTTTTCTTCTCCTTTGACCGAAGGCTCGTTCCAACTCGAATTGGATCTGCTGGGGCATCGGAGGTACAGAAATTACGAATTTAAAAAGACGATCTCACCCTATATTTTCGGTGGATTGGGTTTTGCCTTCACCAAGCGGAATGTCCAATACAATTTTGAAGGCAATGAAGCTCCCTCTGAAGGCATTGCTCGAGATCAAAATGCCAATGCCAATCAGGCTAAGTTTTCGGCTCCGGTCGGAATCGGTATTAAAGTAGACCTTTCGGGGACCTGGACCGTAGGGGCTGAGTATGGTTGGAGAGCTGCATTTTCTGATCTCTTGGATGGCGTGAGTCATAGCGGTAACCCCAATAGTAACGATGCCTATAGCTTTGGCGGCATCACGGTTTCTTATCGATTGGGAGAAGTAGATACGGACCAGGATGGTGTCGTAGACAGCAAGGATAAGTGCCCGGAAGTCGTTGGATACCGAGCTGCCCGAGGCTGTCCGGATATTGATCAAGATGGTCTGATGGATGATGAGGATGCCTGCCCTTACGCCAAGGGATACGCCAGTCTAAACGGCTGTCCTGACCGCGACAAGGACGGTATTACGGATGAAGAAGATGATTGTCCGAATGAGCCCGGTTTTGCAGATTTCAATGGCTGTCCGGTGAAAGATAGTGATGGAGATGGAGTTGCGGATTGGGAGGATGCGTGTCCGGATGAATTGGGTTTGCCCGAACGAAAGGGCTGTCCGTTCAAGGATACCGACAACGATGGTTTAGAGGATTACATTGACGAATGTCCGGAGGAAGTCGGTTTCTTGTTCAATAATGGTTGTCCGGACCGGGACAACGACCGGGTCATTGATAAAGAGGATGTTTGTCCGGATATCGCCGGGCTGCCAGAAAATAAAGGCTGTCCGGAAATGACGGATTGGGAAACGGGGCTGCTGGAGATGGCCGGAAAGAAAATAGCCTTTGATAAGGAAAGCTCGAAAATCAAAGATGAATCGTATCTCACCTTGAATAAGGTGGTTGAGATTATGCAACGCTACAAACAATACCACCTTCGCATTGAAGGTTTTACCGATAACCAAGGAAATGATTCGGTCAATCAACAAATATCGGAGTCCATGGCAAAATCTTGTTATGACTACCTGGTATTGATGGGGATCAGCCCGGATCGGATCACTTATAAAGGACTTGGAGAAAGTAAGCCAATTGCCAGCAATAGTACTTTGGAAGGGCGAGAGGCCAACCACCGTGTAGAGTTTATTGTTTACAGCCCTTAATCCCGTCTTCTGCAGGCCTGCACCGTCGGGCCTGCAGAGATTTCATTTCCTAAATCTTTCCTTTTTAACCGCTTCTAAATTTGCCGGAATTTACAATTCTTCGAAATGACCTAGAGGGTAATCCCTCTATCCAACAACTATTGTTGCAAAGATAACTTCAGTCAAAAAATCTTTTTTGGTAGTGACTTTTTTGCAGACACCGAGTCAAAACAGCAAACGCAAACAAAAGAGCTGCTTAAATGAAAAGATTGTCTACACTGTTTTTGTTTTTGGGAGGACTGTTCCTTACAGCAGATGCACAAAGCCATAAGTGGGAGATTGGCCCCTTTTTGGGTGTATCGAGCTACCAAGGCGACTTAATATTGACTGATTTTTACGACTTTCAGGAGGCTCACTTCGGATATGGTTTTTTCTTAAGACACAACCTCCACCCGAACATTAGCTTGAGAGCTAATTTGTTAAGGGGTAAAATTACGGGCAACGATCTTGAATATGAAGAAAGAATAAGTCGTGGGTTTCAGTTCTCTTCACCGGTGACGGAGACTTCCCTACAACTGGAAATAGATATTCTGGGACATCAACGCTTTAAAGACGGTAAATTCAAGAGAATTGTCTCTCCTTATGTTTTTGCCGGTCTTGGGTTTGCCTTTCTCGACCAACAAACGCTTTACAATGAAGCTTTGGACGGTGAGGTTCAGGGGCGGATCGAGCGAGACCGATCTGCAGATTACGACCGTGCATGGTTTAGTGTTCCCTTTGGTGCCGGTATCAAGGCCGACGTATCTCGGAGAGTGACATTGGGGCTTGAGTGGGGCATGCGCCCGGTTTTCAGCGATTTATTGGATGGTGTAAGCCAATCGGGAAACAATGCGAAGGATGACTGGTATGCCTTTGGAGGAGCGACAGTGGCTTACCGTTTTGGCGATCGGGATTCAGACCGGGATGGGGTGATTGATGCCAAGGATCGGTGCCCGGAGTTACCCGGCCGGAAAAGCACGAAAGGTTGCCCGGATGCCGACAACGACGGTGTGGTTGATAGTGTAGACGAATGCCCGCTGATCAGCGGTCCGGCCCGATTGGGTGGATGTCCCGATACGGATAAAGACGGCATCATCGATAAGGTGGATGACTGCCCGGATGTTGCGGGCATTCTTGGAAAAAATGGCTGCCCAACCAAAGATACCGATAACGACGGTGTGGATGACGATGACGATAAATGCCCTTCTGTTGCCGGTCTGGCAACCCTCAATGGTTGCCCGGATTCGGATGGAGATGGTTTGGCGGATGCCGAAGACGGTTGTCCCGATGCTGCTGGCAGTAGACTTTTGGGAGGTTGTCCCGATTCGGATGGTGACGGCATCATCGACAAGAACGATAAATGTCCGGAATTGAGTGGTTTAGCTGCTGGTATGGGCTGTCCGGAAATCACCGATCGGGAAGAGGATGTACTTACCTTCGCCGCGAGAAACGTGCACTTCGCTTCGAGCCTGGCCAGGATAGAAGAAAGTTCCTATGCTGTCCTGGAGGAAGTTTATGAGATCATGAATAAGTACCAACAGTATGATCTCATGTTGGAAGGCTATACGGACAATCGAGGAAACGACTTCATTAATCAACAACTATCGGATAGGAGAGCGAAGGCTTGTAAGGAATTCTTGGTTGCCAAGGGCATTGCCGAGAATCGCATCAGCTATGCCGGTTACGGAGAGAAAAAACCTATTGCTACTAATACCATACCCGAGGGAAGAGCTATGAACAGAAGGGTGGAATTCCACCTCTACCAACCCTAGAACTGCGGGGCAACATGAAACAGAAACTACTCTTAGCATTTTAAAAGAAGTGTTGAAGGAATAACCACATTTATTAAATGTGATTATGATTGCCTAATAGGATTTTTTTGCAGTGCTCTATATTCATATAGGGTGCTGCCTTTTTTTTACCGGCTAGCCTTGCTATTTTTGCGGCATGATAAAAATGCTTAAAAGGACAAGGGCTCAAGAGTCGCGAGCTGCTATCCAGAGGCTGCACGTGGCCATGCGTCACCTTTTTTTGCGAGGCCGGTATAAGCCACTTGGTGTTTCGGGAGAAGCCATGATCGAGGCATTGATGCTCTTAAGACCGGAGATCTATGGCTCGATTGCCGATCCAGAACGCGTTGAATTAGAGGGATTGCTGTACATCGTTCAGCGATTGCCCCGAGGAATCGAAGAATGCCGTTATATTAAGCTGATTTCCAGAGAAGGGTATGATGAGAGTAACTTCGCTCCCATCATTCCGGCAAAGAGAAGAAGGCGTTGTTACCGCATCGACTCCGAACAGATCTTCATTGAAATGACGCGGGGCAGGAGCGACATCTATGACATCCTCACCCATTTGACATTCATGTATGTCGAAGCTGAAAAAATCAGAAGGAACAGCCTGGACGGAAAGGGACGAAAACGACGGGAATGGATCAAGTTGGAGGACATTGTAAAAAGGGAAGAGGCCGGAGAGGATTTTAATTTGGAAGTTGCCTATTCCTACCTCAGTACTTTGTTGGGGCGAACTTATAATGAAACTGTTGAGGCGTGTCAGAAATTCGCCGAAGCATCCGGTGTTAACAGTATTTTTCACATCGCCTATTGGTTGGGGCAAAAGTCGCTCGATGAATTTCAGGAAGAGAAAGATCGTGAAATTTCCTTTTCCTCTGCCTTGCGAGAAGAAGTCGGGCATCACTATCACGGCGAATTTTGGGCGACCAACATTAAGAAATTGCTGGCGGACAAAAAGCTTTTGGATCGACCGCTTCATATTATCAGTGCCAACCTGCATAGCTTCATGAATGCTATTTATGCACCCAAAGCACTGGAAAAAGAACTACCCCATGAAGCCGTCGAAAAAATTGCCGAACAATTAAGTCAACCAGAGAACGTCGCCTTGCAGCGCAAAGTGCAAAAATTTGCCCTGCGTAACGGCATGAGCATTTTGGAAGACAGCAGTGGCATGAACATTGATGTGCAGATATTTGACCTTACTCAATTAGACCTTGCTGTATTATCCCCGGACATTGATTGCAATGATGCGCTCGTCGAGCAGGAACAACCCATCTTACTGGTGATGAACTATGCTTTTGGGGAGCAGGCTTTTGAAGCTATGGATGAATTGCTAAAGCCACATGAAGCGGGAGAGAAGGAGTTTGCGCTGAATGTAGCTTCGATTTCGATCATGGGGAAAGCTGGGATTTTGGAAGGAGGCAAGGGCGATATCATGATTCCGAATGCCCATGTTTTTGAGGGGACGGCCGACAATTATCCCTTTGACAACGAATTTAGTAAAGCAGATTTTGATGGATATGGCCTCCAGGTTTTTGAGCAAGGCCCCATGATCACCGTTTTAGGTACTTCATTGCAAAACCGAGATATACTTCGCTACTTCTTTCGTTCCTCCTGGAATGGTATTGGCCTCGAAATGGAGGGGGCGCACTATCAAAAGGCCATTCAAAGCGCCTCCAGGATCCGCCGCAATATCAGAGCCGATGTCAAGCTCCGATACGCTTATTACGCTTCGGACAATCCGCTGATCTCCGGCCAAACCCTCGCCTCCGGTAGCCTTGGAGGAGAAGGAATCCGGCCTACTTATCTGATTACCATCAAAATACTGAATCAGATTTTGAACAACGACATCGACTAAAAAAGATCGATTCATCCATAATTCTAGGGGATTGGACGTCATTTGTTGACATTATTGTCACAATTTCATACTATCGTACAAAAACCATTTTAATGGCCGAAACAACCCAAAACCAAAATCTGACCCAATTGGATACCGGAACCTATGAGATCATCCGCAAGAGACTCGATGGCCATTCGGAAGAGTTAAGAAACCAACTCAATCAACTAAACGATGCGCGAAAAGAAGTCTTTGGCTCTATCGAGACCCAATTGATCGCCAACGACCGCATCAATACCTCCAATTACTGTATTGCCAAGGACATCATTGCGATTGGCGATCAATGTATTTTCGGCTATAATGTTCATATCGGATTGCGATCGGGGATCAGTTTGCAGGACGTTTTCAGTATTTACGAATTTCAGAATAATACTTTTCAGCACTCCTCCCTGGAGCTTCTGGCGAACGAAAAATTTTCCGGTGATTTCCAGAACCTCTATCGCTACTACAAGGATGCTTTTTTCAGCCGATTCGTTCGACAGGGAACCTACCTGTATATGGTTTTTCAAATCTCGAAAAATGCCGGCGATTTCAAAGCGTTCAAATGGTTGGTCAAGGACGGCCAATTGATCTACATCGATGCTCGGAGCGAACACGAGATTAAACATCCGGTGCAGTATGAATTCAGATGGTCGCGGGTGCAGAGAGAAATGCAAAGAACGGGAAAACATCCACACGTTTCAGTGCTGGATCGAGTTTTTGTCGAAACGGTCGGAGGAGATCTAACCATTAAAGTGGAAGATAATACCGATGATGGTTTGGGAATCTATCGAGAGGAAGTAGAATATAAGGATCAGTCGCTGGATGATGCCGAATATATGTTTGCGAACCTAGGTAATCTAATCGCCTTAAAGATTCGACCGTATCAGGAAGGTTTTCGATATTTTGTCTACAATGAGAAAATTCAACAGGTACGTCGGGTGGATGCGCTCGAGCAGAGTGGGGTGTTATTGCCGGAGGGCCATGGGTTGATTTTTGCTAATGGATACTATTTGCAAACCGGTGAAATGAAGATTTTTGAACAGGAGGAGATGGGCGCACAATTCGAACGCCGAATCGTTTCACCCAATGGCGAAGATTATCTATATGTCTTCTACAACCGGGATAAGGGGGCTTATGTACTACTGTTGTACAACGTGATTGCTCAAGAGGTGGAAACCCCGATTTATTGCAATGGGTTCACACTTTTTGAAAATGGAGAATTGTGCTATTTTAAATCGGAACGCGAACCCACAAAGCATCATTCCATTCAAATTTGGCAAACACCTTTCATTAAAGGTGATATTCTGCCGTCTCAGCATCAGGACAATTATCTCTATAAGGTGGGAAATAAGGACATTGTCAAAGTGATGTCCGAGTGTTATGAGATACTCACTCTCATTAAGAAGGAAGACACTTATGAAGACCTCTACCTCGATATTGAGAAGAAGTGTATGGCCACCATCGATAGTTATTACTGGTTGGACAGGCCCGAAGCCTTCGATATTGCGGCTCCGTTAAAGAAAATCAAGAAGAGCGCCACTTCTGCGATCGACGAATACGAGAAGAAAATCAGCTTGAAAGCAGCTACGGCAGCTCAGGTCGAGAGCGTCGCCTCGAAAGCTACTGGCCTGTTCAAGGACATTGCTTATGAGTCGTTTGATAATGTGGCGGATTTTGTCGGCAGCCTTTCCCGTATCCGATCTTTGAAAGGAGAAATGATATCATTGAAGGATCTGAGGTACGCCGACCTTGATACCATTGTCCGGCTAGAAGAAGAAGCAAACCAGCACACTGATCGCCTTTCCAATGCCTGTATCAGCTTCTTGTTAGAAGAAAATGCTTTGTTGCCCTACCAGACGAAAATAACGGAACAGCGCGCATTGTTGGAATCCGCAGGGACCGCCCGTCATACGGAAGAAGTGGAAGAGGCAACCAACCAGATCGGAATTGAACTGCAACTACTGATTGAGGTAGTGAGCAATCTGAAAATCGAAGACGCTACGCAAAAGACCAGCATCATAGATGGAATTTCAGAGTTATTCGGAGAGCTCAATCAATTTAAGGCAGGTATCAAGCGCAAAAAGAATGCGCTGCGAAGTGAAGAAGGTGCCTCTGAATTCAATTCCCAATTGCAATTGCTCGATCAGGGCATCATTAATTTTCTCGATATGGCGGATTCGCCGTCTAAATGTGATGAATATCTCACCAAAATGATGGTGCAGCTGGAGGAATTGGAGGGGCGATTTGCAGAATTCGACGCCTTCATCGAAAAGTTGGGAGAGAAAAGAGAAGAAGTCTACGCCAGTTTCGAGAACCGTCGCGTACAACTGATCGAAGCCCGAAATAATCGAACCGCTGCATTGCAACGCACTGCCGAACGGATCATTGCCGGAATGCGCAATCGAATGGCGCGATTTGAAA
>JANQRV010000526.1 GCA_028284395.1 Saprospiraceae bacterium | reverse complement strand
GAAAATATGAAGATGCACGATTCCCTCCGGTATTTCAAACTCGATGTTGGTCGAGCTTTCAAAAGGATTGGGGTAACTGGCCAGTCGAAATGGATCGGTGGGATCCTTGCCATACGCAAATGGTGCCTCACAGGGACTGAGAATGGGCAGTTTTTGATAGTCTTGATACAGCACTTGTTTGACCTGAGATGCTTCCATGCTGAACCATTCTTCAAGGAGGGAGCCATAAACATCTTTGAAATCGAATTCCATCGGAATGCCCTCACTGATGTCTACTTCCGGAGAAATTTGCGGATTGGTACCAAGAATCTGTGAATTTACACAGTTTCCGAAAAGCAACATCGGAGCTGCATCGCCATGATCCGATCCGTTGCTGTGATTGGATCGGATTCGCCGGCCGAATTCCGAATAAGTGGTGCCGATAACCCGATGGCTGATGCCCAGGAGCTTAAGGTCTTCCAGGAAGGAAGCGATGGCCTCGGAGAGAGTCTGAAGCAAGTGGGCATGGGGGCCGATGGTATGATCAGACTCCAGAACCTGATTGGCGTGCGTATCAAAGCCGGTGAGCCGACAATGGTACACCTTGGTTCGAAGCCCTCCCGAAATCAAAAGTGCCACGTTGCGCAATTGTTGAGCCAGTTGATTGCTTGCGGGATAATCGGCTAGGTTGTTCCCGGATTCGGCTGCCTCCAGAATGGTCTCCGTGTAGTTGCTGGTGCGGTCAAAAAGATGTCGGATTGATCCAAGAACCTGGCCATAATGGTCGTCGTCCGGCTGTCCGTGAACAACCGCTGGGATTGGAGCCAATGCAAAGGGATCCGCTAGAGCGAGACTGTGGTTATAAACCGAACCCTGACAACTCTCCGAAACGATGGTGCCCATGGTGACCGCTCGGGGGTGTTGATGATCTTTGTTTGCTTTGAACAAAGATGGCGCGTGTTCGAAGGCCCGACCCAACCATCCGGTTGTTCTTAACTCCTCTGAAACCGGAGCCGAATTCCATATGTCGGTCGACCTAAAATGTGAACGATTCTGATTGCGGTAACCAACATTTTGAATGATGCCAATATTTCCTTCCTGAAACGATTGCTGTAGCAATTGCATTGCCGGATGAAAACCTACCTCGTCCGTAATGGGTAATACACTTTTTTCGGGCAATAGGATGTCTGGACGCACGGTATGCAGGTTCTTGTATTGGTCTAGCGGTACAACGGTATTCAGACCGTCGTTGCCGCCATCGAGATGGATCATCACCAAAACGCGGTCCGAGGCTTCGACACCCGGTACGGAGGCAAGAGCCGGAGCATTGGCGAACACTTCTACTCCGTTCAGGAGTGCGGGGATGGTGAACGTTCCGGATATGCGCAAGAAATTTCTTCTTTTCAATATTATGGATTTGAGTTAAGTGATGGGGTACTTCGATCTAGCCTGACTAAAACATTTGGAACTCCGGCATGCTGAGCATACGGTAAAGAAGTTGCTGTATCTTGATTTCGAACTGCCATTTTGTAGTCGCATCTAACTGCTGATCGAGGTATTGTTCTAAGTATTTTGCCCACTTCTGATCATTCCAGGAGCCGAAGAGGTGTTTTTTCAAATCGTTTATTTGATTGTCGGCCAATGGTCGCGGCATTAACAGTTGAACCAGTCGCTCGATCAGTTGGTCTGCGTTTTCCGGAGCATCCAGACTGTCGAGGAGAGTAGAAATGTGGCAACGAATCGAAAAATCTGGTAAATCAAAACTGGAAATGGTGAGATTGTAGGCAAAGTTATTTCGGGTGCTGATGGTGGCGGCGTTGAGCCACAACTGACTGAAACGGGGCGCTTGATAATAAGCTTGCCAGCCGGCTACGGTAGGTGGATTCGCATACTGGAACTGCATGGTCGGAAGTCGGGTACCCAATAAACCTAGAGCCTTGGTCAGGGACACCGGGTCTTCCGGGAACTGAATACTCAATTGCTTGATGATGGAAACGGCAAATTCCAGCGGGCTTTTTACCAATGCGCCGGTAAATGTTCTCTGGTAGAAGTGAGCACTGCCAAACAGCGCCCTCAATACCGGCTTGATCTCATAATTGTGATAAATCATCAATTGGGCCAATGGTGTGATGATCTCTTTTTCGATTCGGTCGTCAATTTGATGATGGACGAAAAAACGGTAGATCTTCCGGCAAAGAAAAAAAGCCACTTCTTTCTTATCAAAGACCATCTCGATGATGTGGTCTACTTCATTTTCACCGCGATCTTCTATGGTCTGTTGATTGAACCGGTGAGAAAATGTTTTGCTTTCCTTGTCGTGCCGCCCAGCAACAAAGAAAGACTTTACGGGCACTTCTTCCAGGGTGGTTAGAAAGCCCTCGACCCGCCAGCCGGAGAAAGCTCTGGCCAACTCCCTCACATCCTCTTCCGTATAGGTACCATAATCGCCGGGTGCTACCTGTGGTCCCTTGCCGATGGTATAAAGTTCGAGAAATTCTCTGGCGTAATTTTCGTTGGGCTCGGAGGCCACGTTGAGGTAACCGTCCAATGCCACCAGCATTTGCGAAGACACGGTCACTTCGCGAACCAGCTTTTTGAAGTTTCCCAGCGCATTTTGTCGAAGGATGGTATTGAACTGGTAGACAAACTTGGGGTCTTGCACCAGGCGGCAACCAAAATGATTTTGCCAGAAGAAAGTCATTTTTTCGCGGATCGAGAGTTGTTCGCCAATGAGATTGCGAAATAGCCAAGCCCTTAGAGAAATCGCCCGGTAAGGAAGATTGTGAAGACCAATGGCATAGGGAGCTTCCACCCAGCAATGCCCCAATGGACAGTGTGGGTCGTTTTGTTCAATATAATTGTTTGGAGGGGACGGCATGGACGTTTCGGCCAGAAGCATCTCTATAGTAGCATGCAGTCCCATTTCCAGGGCCGCTGTGATCTCGGAAGCAGCTGGTGCCAGGGTTGCCCGTCTCAATAGATGAGTCGCTGCCGTACGATTCCAGGATCCACGGTATGGCTGAACAGCAGTCAGCGGATGGTTAAGAGCAGTCATCGGTACTTATTTTCGGTTGGTTTTCGATACCTGCGAAATGTTAACGAACAGGACGTAAACCAATTGTTAGGATGATTAAAGTTTTGAATCGAGGAATGAAAATGACGGCTAAATCCGGCTGGCGAGATGTAGCAATGCGTGGTTTATTTGACTGAGAATCCTTACAACTATTTCTCCATGCAAATGTAGGGCCATCCTCCCCGAAATTCAATCGGGTTTACCATAAATAAAAAAAAATACGTGTTTCCCTTACTGCTTTTCGGGGTGCTTGGTCAAGAAAGGCCGTTCTCCATCGCGTAAAGCACCAGGCCTACGATATTTTTGGATTGGGTCTTTTCCAATAAATTGCGTTTATGAGCCTCAACGGTCCTGGTACTGATGTAAAGTTGTTCCGCAATTTCTTTGTTAGATTTCTGTGCCAGAACCAGTTGCAAGATTTCCAATTCCCGTTTGGTCAGTTCTTCAATTGGCAAATCCCTTTCCGTGCGGATCGGGGGACCGGTCATTTCGGCCATAAGGATCTTGGTCACTTCCTGGCTGAAATAGGGCTTGCCCCGAGCCACCGTATTAATGGCTAAGACCAATTCGTTCATAATGGAACTTTTCAGAATGTAACTTTGGATCCCCGATTTCATGACCTGGCGGATCAAACGGGGCGACTCCATCATGGATAAAGCAATAATAGGTAGATCCGGCTTTTTCTTCTGGATCATTTCGATGACTTCCATTCCACTGTACTTTGGCATTTTAAGATCGATGATGGCAACATCTATCTCCGTTTTCTCGAGTATTTGGCAGATCTCATCACCGTCTTCGGCTTCCGCAGCAACCTGGATATTGGTGAAATTTTCCAACTGCCCTTTGATGCTCTCCCGAACCAGACGATGGTCATCGGCAAGCAGAAGCCGTATTATTTCTAAGTCGTTAGACATGTTCACTGTACATTTAACGTAGACATATAATGAATATGAGCTTGTGTTGCATTATTTGGAAAAGAGTAAAAGAACCTGCCTTGCTTCATATGTGTAGCGACAAAGGAACAAAAAGAATTCCAGATATCTAAATCTAACATAAGATATTTTGATCATACGAGCGCTGACTTTAATCATAACTCAGTAGTATCAATTCTGGCAACTGGTCAACCCTTCCAAAAACAATGGCATTTTGTCGATAGCATTTTGCCAATGATTGGGCCTGGTCTTTCCCGATGTCAAAAACCAGAAAGCTTTTTTCGGCGGTCCAGGAGTCATTGTCCGGCCGCCCAAGCCCGTTGAGATAAACAAAGCCCTGTTGACGAATGCAGTCGAGCATGTCCTGGTTATTGCGAAGATTTTCTTTGGGGGATTGTGGTTGAGAAAACGGGTTTTCGGCGGTGATGAATACCCATGAGGCATATCCGTGAAACCTCAGAAAATCATTGAGTTCGGGATTCTCCCGGCCAATTCGGATTTCAAATTTTGGCGTGCCGATGGTTGCATAAGTAGTTTCGTGATAAGCCCGAATTAATCGTTCATTCATCGTTTATTGTTTACTATTTTTCATCACTTTTTTATCTTCGCCGCCAACGTAAAATTAGGCAAATTTCAATCGAAGCGGTATGCAATTAAAATCCTTACTAACGATCGCAATTTTCTTTCTCATTACTTCTGCTCAGGGTCAAACCCTTGCTGAATTGAAGGCAAAGAAAGATACTTTGGAAACTCAATTGAAGGCAAAAAAGAAGGAAGTGGGTACCATTGAAGGCGAAATTGCCGGTTTGCAGAAGAAGATCAATTTGATGTCCGGTTGGTTGATGGGGTTAACGGGGCTCGTTGGTTTAGATTTTGCCGGTACCAACCGATGGATAGCCAGCTCCAACCCAACTTCCTCCTCCAGCGCCCTGAACATCGGTTTGACGACCTATGCTAACCGGGAAGGGAAAAGCTATTTTTGGAAAAATAAGCTCATCATCAACAAAGCATGGAAAGACATCGATGTTGAAGAAGGAGAAGACGACAACTTATTTGATCAAGGAACTACGGATCTTTTCAACCTCTCCTCTCTAATCGGATATCGACTGTCCAAAAAACTCGCTTTATCGGGGCTAACGGAACTCAATACCTCCCTGTTCGACTTTCTGGCACCGGGAGCACTTGATATTGGCACCGGTGCTACCTGGAACCCAATATCGAAAATGGTAGTGGTCGTACACCCTTTGAATTATCACATTGCCTGGTCGACGGATAATGAAGTAACTGCCGACGGGACTTTTGGATCCAAGGTCCGCGCCGATTATCAGGACAAATTTAAGGTTGCCGGACGCAAGATTTCCTGGTCTTCAACCCTGACTGCTTTCTTCCCCTACAACAACAAAAAAAATGCGGTTGCAGTAGTAGACCGCTTTGGAGCTCCCGTTACCAATGATAATGGCAATCCGGTTATGCGCGAAGCTGGCCTGTTCGAATATACCTGGCTCAATACTTTTTCTTTCCAGATCTGGAAAGGAGTAGGGATCGGATTAAATTTTGGGTTGCGCGACGCCCGCTTTGAATTTGAGGAATTGCAATCCTATTACAGCATCGGTTTATCATATACGCTGTAACGGTTGCTGCTATGTCCCGGGCAAAGGTCGGATGTTTGATTAGACCACGTCTCCTGGAAATCCCAGAGACCAAAAAATCTATGATTTCCCATAGGCCCAACTTCCGATAATGCCTGCATCTTTGTAACATCAATTAACCAATTACAAAACCCAAACCATCATGAAAACATTCAGTAAAACCTTATTTTCCTGTATGCTGCTGCTTTTTGCCAGCATTTCCCTTTCCCTAAACGCACAATCCCGCGCTTCGTCATGTAGTTCGGCGAATGTGCAATTCTTTCCCGAGCCCTCATACGGTGGAAACCCGACCTGCTACATCGTCGCGGAGCTCTTAGGCGAAGACCCTTATAACGGCTGGCCATTTCGGACCGATCCTCCTTATAGCATCAAGGTAAAGCCCGGCTTCGAGTTGACCTTGATCAAAAATGGCCGTATCATCGACAGATTTACCGGTAATAAATCATTCCTGAAACTGCGTTTCGATTCTTGGAGGATCGGTGCAAATAGCAGTACAAAACATCAGTACCAGCCTAACCAGCAAAACCATGGCAGCCAGATCAAACCAGGGTCCCGGCCCCTGCCCGGAAAGCATCCCAGACCGGGTCAGCAAGCCAATCCTCTGAATCATACGAAGCCAGGGTATTACCCCAAGCCTACAAGAGTGACCAAGCCGGAGCGGGCTCCCAGACCGGGTCAGCAAGCCAATCCTCTGAATCATACGAAGCCAGGGTATTACCCCAAGCCTACAAGAGTGACCAAGCCGGAGCG
>JANQRV010000525.1 GCA_028284395.1 Saprospiraceae bacterium | reverse complement strand
AACAAATGCAACCGCTTCGCTTTTTACCCGACTCAAAGAGGCGGGTCGCATGGAACTTTTTTAATCATTCTGTTTGGTGAACTTTTGATGAAAAAAGTTCATGCTCATTTCATTAATATTGACCATGTTTAGTCTTCGGTTTTAATCTTGGTGAATGTGTAATCCGATTTGCCGATGCAGGCGCAGGCTTTGATCAGCTTCCCGACGCCAGTATGAGATGCCCGTGCCCTGCGTATTTCCTGAGAACCCTGGAACGGTCCAGTCAACATAGAATTTGGTATACCGAATGTAGCCATCCTCCACTACGTCGTAGTTGTAAGTCCAGCCTTGAATGGAATCGATTTTTGCCGGATGGCGATAGTAAGCTTGGTAATGCTTTAATAATTCGGCTCTTCCGGATTTCAAAGTATCCGCAAATGGAAAATAGGAGCCATCCAGTGTATAAGCATTGGCCGACCGAACTGGATTTCGATCCATCACCAGGGTCTCATTCAATGCCGTATAAGCTTCCATTTCCCAGGGAATTTCCACCCCTTTTATGGGCTGTAGTGGTGGATGTTCATCACGAATGGATGCAATCACCAGCGGTGCAGGGTCCTCTATTGGATGTAGGTATCCGAAGGCAGCGGCCTTTAACTGCAAATGCCCGTCGGTGTTTTTTTCCCAAACGTTGAAGAATTTACCTCGATGTACTTCCTGATTGGTGAATGTTTTGCGGAAAAGTCCTAACTCGATTACCCGCTTTTCAAAATCCAGAACTTCAATGGTCTCTCGGGTATAATCGAGCAGATCTTGTCTTTCGAAGATTTCTTGGTAGTATTTTCGGATGATGGCACGATTGTGGACCAGAGGGTGGTATTCGGCCAGCAACATCGCATCATCGGCATAAAGTGCCAGGATATCTTCCACGGCCTTGGAGGTGGTTGCCTTGATCATCGCCTGGTTATTTCGTTCCAGTTGTGCTGTGACCGTCGTTTTTGTCAGGTCACTTTCACGGGTATTGTGCTCCCTCAGACTACAGGCAAATGTGCCCAGCATGCAAAAAGAAAGTAGCATGGTTGGAATGGTTGGTAGTTTCATAGATGAATGATTGTACCGCAAAGGAAAGAGAAGATTGAAAGTGCAGGAAAGTCACTTGCTCTATGGCAGGGATAACTTGCTGAACGGTATGAAGAACATCCGAAGTTGTTCTCAAAACCGCTCATCAATAAAAGGGAGCACTACAGCAAATTGTACTTGCAACACGCATTTAGAATTACCAATTGGCAAAAGAATCACTTAAATTGTCCCACTTTATTTTTCATCCACAAATGTTCTATTGAACGGTGCAGACACCAAAAGTTGATTTAGATTGGTTTTATCGATACAAGCTTTACCATCTTCCTTTTTGGTTCATTTATCACTACTTATGGTGGTCTATCTCCATCGGCAGTCCCTGGGCAGCAGCCAGTAACATTTTCTTTTCCCCTTACAATATCAAGTTTTTCTTTTATGTAATTTTTCAGGCGGTAGGCGTATATTTTAATTTGTATTACCTCCTTCCGAAGTTTCTGGAAAGAGGGCGGTATCTTCTGTATGTCGTACTGGTCTTAGCAACCATTTTGCTCACCGCCGCATTGATTGTTCCGGGTTATTACATGGCTGCCTGGTGGAATGGCTTGCCTTTGGAAGAAATATTCGGAATGGAGCCTTCCGAAGCCTATGTCGTGTTTTTCAAGACCAATAGCCTACCGTCTACTGCTGCAAGTATGACCCTGGCCATGAGCATCAAATTGACAAAGAACTGGCTCGAATCAAAGCAACAGGCTCAGAAGTTGGAAAAAGAAAAATTGGAAACGGAATTGAAATTTTTAAAATCCCAGTTTAACCCCCATTTTCTTTTTAATACGATTAATTCCATTTTCGTTTTGATCCATAAAAGTCCGGACCGGGCCTCCGAATCCCTCGCAAAGTTTTCCAACCTCATGCGCTATCAGCTTTACGACTGTAATGCCCATCTGATACCGCTGCAGCAAGAATTGAATTACCTGGAAAACTTCATTGAGTTGGAAGAGTTGCGGCAGGAGCCCAATTTGGAATTGGATGTCGATATTCCGGTTTGCCAGTGTGGAGATCTAATGATTGCTCCTTTCATATTGATGCCCTTCGTAGAAAATGCTTTTAAACACGTTTCTCAAAAGCAAGCGGGAAGGAATTGGATCAAGATCCGATCGAAAGTGGACAAAGAGTGCCTACTATTTCAAGTATCGAATAGTACCTCTTACGGTTATCGACAGTCGGAGGAAGTACTATCGTACGGGGGGCTCGGTTTAAGGAATGTCCAACGAAGATTGGATTTATTGTATCCAGGTAGACACCGACTTCAAATCAGCCGGGAACCAGACCGGTTCGAAGTAGCATTGGAATTGTCGGCCTTATCAATTTCGAAATCATGATGATCAATTGTGTAACCATCGACGATGAACCTTTGGCTCGGGAATGCATCACCAATTACGTGCGGGAAATCGATTTTTTACGATTAACAGCCAGTGTCAACAACCCGATCGCCCTCAGTCAAATCGAGTCAAAAGAAAAAGTGGATCTCATTTTCCTGGATATTCAAATGCCGGTGATGAACGGCATTGATTTCTTAAAATCTACTTCAAACCACCCCATGGTCATCATTACTACTGCCTTTCCAAGTTATGCTTTAGAAGGTTATCAATTAGACGTTCTCGACTATCTTCTGAAACCGATCACTTTCAGTCGATTTTTCCAGGCAGTGCATAAGGCCCGTGAGTACTTCATACTTCGCCAGTCATCCAATGGCAATACCACCCCACAACCGGAGGAATCTTTCTTTATCAAGTGTGAACACAAATACGAAAAACTCTACTTTTCCGATATTCTTTTTGTCCAAGCCATGCAAAATTACGTGATCATCCACACCACCAGAGGTAGGTATACTACCTTACTGTATCTGAAAAATGTTGCAGAGAACTTGAGTGATAAGAATTTCATCCGGGTACACAAATCCTATCTCGTTGCCATCGACAAAGTCGAGACCATCCACGATCATGAAATCACCATTCAAGGTCATCGCATCCCCATTAGTCGAAACTACAAGGAGATGGTTTTGAAAAAGATTATAAAGGACCGCCTTTGGAAAAAATAAGCAACACCAGTCATTCGGTCAGCGTCTGTTCTTGCTGAATTCGCAGTCTTTGCTTTTCACTCAATCCCTGCCGAAAATATACATCTGGCCGGTGATTGACCCGGTGTCGTTTCATCTCCGGATCGTGTAGATCCAGACTCAGGTCACAATCAAAACGGACCAACATAGAATGAAATTTTTCCGAACCACCCAAATTTATGAAATGGGCCAGGCCCCAAGTAATACCACGGCCGTTCTTTGTATCCGAAAAGGCATCCGGCACAAAAGGGGCAGCAGCATACGGCATCAGTTCGGTGATGGAGGCAATTTCAAAGTTCACCCAGTCCTTCGAGTATTGGATGGTATTGTGCTCGGGGCCATCTTTATACACCAGAGCGGCAACGCCTTCCTCGAACGGAAAGAGAGAAGTTTCATGCCCCGAAGTGATTACGGGATTTAGTGGATGCTTGGTAAAAGGCCCCAGTGGATCGTCGGCAATGGCCAAACCCTGCATGCGTACCAAGTCTCCTTTTTCGCCAAAGTCCGATTTGTAATACAGGTAGATCCTACCGTTGTGCACCAACGGATACGGGTCGTGAATGGAATACTGATCCCATGCCCCTTCCGCTCCGTTTGGAATCACAATTTGATGATGTGGGGTCCAGGGGCCATCCGGCGAATCGGCATAGGAGACCGCTACCGGGCAATCATCCCCCCTCTTACCACTGGCTTCCATAAACCCCTGGTAATAGAGATAAAACTTGCCTTTCCAGTGTAGAATATCCGTTGTTGTTACCGAACGCCAGCCCACCAACGGTTTTTCCGGCCGTTCGATTGCCACTCCTTGTTCTTCCCAGTTGAATCCGTCTTTACTGGTTGCATACCAGATTTCCGACAAATCCCAGTCTGACGACGGGATGGTATCATTAGCGTTCGCAGCGCCTTGTGGCGGTGTTGGTGTTTGACGATGCGTATACCACACGTAGTACTTTCCGCCGTGGAGCAGTATTTTGGAGGGGTCGCGCCGAGAAACCGTGCCATCGTGACCATGGTAGTCGAAACCCTTTAGCTCCGTATACTTAAACTGGCTAAACAATTCGTTATCGTCCGGTTTGGGAGCCCGGTAGGCCGTGTAAATTCTTTCCATAGCGGCACTCATCTCCCGATCCGGTTTTTCACGGGGGAGGTGAAATGGGAATGCGTCCTGTCTTGCTGCCGGTTGTTGGGTGCAAGAAATCACCAGGGACAAAACCACTCCAAACACAAGGAATTTTCTCATGATCCTCAGTTTTTGCAATGACTATTCACGAAGTTTTTAATCAACCTAATCTTTAGGAAATACCTTAAACGTGCGGTACCCGTAAAGGGCTACTACGGCAAAGCAAAACAGCGGCAATATAAAGGAGAAGTTCACCTCCGGTACTCCTAAGATCCGGGTATCCGTATATCCCGAGCCACCGATGTCTAAAATCACTCCTTGAGCCAGCGGCATGATGGCCCCGCCTACAATGGCCATGACCAAAAAAGCCGCGCCGTATTTCGAATCATCCCCCATTCCCTCCAACGCTATTCCGTAAATGGTTGGGAACATTAACGACATGCAGAAAGAGATCATCACAAGACTGTACAACCCGGTCATCCCCTGGATGAAAATGGTACCCAATGTAAAGACGATTGCCAAAAAGGACAAATACATCAGTAGCCGTCCCGAATTTATGTATTTCAGTAAAAAGGTGCAGATCCAACGCCCCAGAAGGAATATTCCCAGGGCCGTCATCGCATATGGAACTGCCGAACGATTATCGATTCCCAATGTCTCGGCATACTGGTAGATATAGGTCCAACACATGATTTGTGCCCCAACGTAGAACATTTGGGCAATGACTCCTTCCCGAAATTTTGCCTTTCGAAAAATGCGGGCAATGGTGGCACCAATGCTTTCGCCGGTATCGGCTTCCTTATTCTCCGGCATTTTCACCATCGCAATGATGACTAAAATGACGATGACTGCAATCCCCAACATGACGTAAGGGTTTCTGATCACCATCAGATCGGCACTTCTAATGGTAGCCTTGGCGGATTCGGAAAGGGTATCGTAGATTGCATTGCCGTCTGCATCCAAATCATCCGATTGCAGAGAACCCAGGATAAAGTTTTGTGCTACATAGAGCCCCGAAAGAGCTCCGATTGGATTGAAAGCCTGGGCCAGATTCAGTCGTTGCGTGGCCGTCTCCTCCGGTCCCATAGCCAAAATAAAAGGATTGGCAGTCGTTTCCAGAAATGCCAGGCCGAACGTCAAAATATACAAGGCCAGTAAAAAGAAAATAAATTGCTGATAGGCCGCCGCCGGATAAAACAATAGGGCACCGGCTGCATAAAGTGCCAAACCCAGCAAAATGCCCTTTTTATAAGAATATTTCTTCGCAAATATTGCCGCTGGCAGGGCCATGGTGAAGTATCCGCCGTAAAAAGCCATTTGCACCCACGATGCCTGTGTATTGTTGAGTTCCAGAACTTTCTTGAATGCCGACACCATCGGATTGGTAATATCATTGGCAAAACCCCAAAGGGCAAAGAGGCTGGTGATCAATACAAAAGGCAGTAAAAGCTCCTTCGGAACGACCGGAGTAGATGTTGTCTTAGTCATGTTTTGTCAGTTTCGTATTGTTTTGTTTTGATGATCAAGATACTGAAGTTGTTTAAGGTTTCTGTTTCGAAGTGAAAAATTTAGATTAATGGTTCTCAGAACTGGTTTTTTTCTCTGCATAGCAGCGCTACGGTGATAAAAAAAGC
>JANQRV010000524.1 GCA_028284395.1 Saprospiraceae bacterium | reverse complement strand
TGTTTCGTTCGTCATTGAGCCTGGTCAAAGTGTTGCACTGGTCGGCGACAATGGGGCGGGAAAATCCACCATCATCAATCTCCTGTGCCGTTTTTACGATGCATCAGCGGGCCAGATCTTAATCGACGGCACCGATATCAGAGACATTGAGCTTTCGAGCTGGTTTCGATTATTGGGAATTCTTTTCCAAAAATACGTTCATTATCATTTCACGATCAGGGAAAACATTGCCTTTCAAAACAGCACGGCCGCAGTGGAAGCCGATCTTGAAGCGGCCGCCAGAAAGTCGGGAGCACATGATTTCATCATCGATCTGCCCGCGGGTTACGAACAGCAATTGGGGAGAGAATTTGAAAATGGGGTAGAACTTTCAGGTGGTCAATGGCAAAAATTGGCCATTGCACGTGCCTTCTATAATCAGCCGCCGGTCTTAATCCTCGACGAACCAACGAGTGCCATCGATGCCGAGTCCGAATACGCCATCTTCACTAACCTGGAGGAGCTATACCAGAACAAGACCCTTATCCTGGTATCCCATCGTTTCTCCACGGTCCGCAATGCCGACATCATCTATGTCATTGACCAAGGTCGCATCATTGAACGGGGAAATCACGATGTACTTCTCGAGAAGAATGGCAAGTATGCCATGATGTTTAGAGCCCAGGCAAAGGGCTACCAATGAAATATTGTGGATCAACCGGACAGTCGACGCAACACCAACTCCTTTTTTTGTTTGGATACACTGACGTGACTTCCATCCGTCATCAAAATATAACCACCGTCTCGTCGAACATAGGATTTTACCTCTTCAAGATTAACGAGGTGAGACTGATGGACGCGCAAAAAGTTATATTCCGACAGCAATTCATCGTATTCCTTCAGGGTTCTTGAAACCATTATTTTTTCGCCGTTTCTCAAATGAATATGCGTATAATTGCTTTCACCCTGACAGCGTAGGATCTCATGAACTGGCACAAAATCGACTTTTTCGGAAGTTGGGAGGGCAATCCTTTTGACCTGGCCCGTAAAATGCCGGTTCTGCATAAAGACCTTCATGCTTTCATTTTGCTTTGCTTTTGCCAATTTCTCTACGACTCTTTCCGTCGCCTTCTTCAGTTCTAGGATATCCAATGGTTTTAATAGATAGTCAAGGGCGCAAAACTTGATGGCACGAATGGCATAGTGATCATAGGCAGTCACAAAAATAACCTCAAAATTTATGGCGGATAAACTCTCCAAGAGATCAAAGCCACTGCCATTTGGCATTTCAATGTCCAAAAAGACCAGATCGGGTCGATACTCCCGAATGACATCCATGGCCTCTACGGCAGATCCAGCCAAAGCTACCACATCCACATTTTTACAATGCCGGCCCAGCATCAGTTGTAAATTCTCCCGATTAGGCAATTCGTCATCAACGATTATAGCTCTGACAATCATATTATTATAAAAATTAATTCAAGAAAGATTGGAAGGCAAAAAAAGCAAAACCAATGTCCCGGAAGTTTGGGGATCCAGATCCCTTTTGTCCTTGATCTCAATCCGCAAATCACTCCCATAATGATTCTGGATCATTTTCAATCGCTCTTCCGCAAGTCGGATACCAAAATGCCCTCGCTTGGCGCCGCCGGAACGTTCTACTTCTTGCGCCTGTCGAATTCCGATCCCATTATCGGCCACTGAGCAACAAAACTGACCATCCTGATAGCCGAAGGCGACTTCGATCATTCCTCTCTCACCAGTCGGACCGATACCGTGGTGAATAGCGTTTTCGACGAATGGCTGAATCAACATCCCCGGAATCTCCGTTGTGAATGGATCTAATTGGGAATCCACCTCGACGGAGAAATCAAAGTCGAAACGCAGGGCTTCCAATTCACAGTACAATTCCAGCAAAGCCACTTCTTCTTCCAGGGTGATGAACGCGGATTCAGAATTGTTCAACACTTTTCTCATCAGCCGGGAAAATCGGGACAAATAATGGTTCGCCTTATCCGGGTCCTGCTTATTGATCAAACTTTGAATCGAATTTAGTGAATTGAAAAGGAAATGTGGATTCATTTGAGAGCGCAAGGCCTTCATTTCCAGTTCCAATGCACGTCTCTTCTTTTGCTCTCTCTTTTGAATCGTCGTGGTCCGCCAACGCAGTAGTAGCCAGGCAAGCCCAGCTACTACCGCAAACGAAATGGCACTCCACATTAATATCATCGGCCAGGGAATACCGGGAGGCACTTTACTGTAAAGATGGCTCTGCCCGTCTACGGTCAACTCGAGAAAGCCTTCCTCGGGTTGTTTCAAAATCAGTAAGTGGTAATGACCTTCCTTGGATTTTGCAGTGATGTAAAAACTATGCTCTTTCTTGATTATCTGATCAAAATCCCACTTTTTTAGATTCCATTGGATCCCCATTTTTTGTAGCAGCAACGGCAAGGTGTCTTGCCCACTGGTATGATGCCAATTCGACAATAAGTGGTCTGGTAATTGACTGGAATTCACCAAGTGAAAAGATGGCGTGAAAGGCATGGCCAAGACCTCGAAAAGTTCTCCATTGTCGGTCACCTCCATCCAATAATCGTAAATGAATCGAAAGGTAAGTCGCTTAATTTCTGCCCGTTGTCCATTGCCGGAAATGTGAGCTACTTCCAGTATGTATTGACCGTTCATTCTTTTGGCATTTAGATAACTCCATGCCTTTCCCTGAAAACAAAGATGATCCTTCCTAATGTCGAAAATCCATTCTCCGTTTCTATTGCTCCAGTTTCCAAACAGCGTCTCGGGCAGATCAAATTTTGACGAAGCGGATGCTCGATCTCCTTCATCGATGTGAGACGAAGAGCTTTGTTTATCCCGCAGGCTTTCTTGTTTCCGCAGTTGAATACCATGATTAAAAACACCGGTGAGCCGATCCCCGTTAATCCATTCTGGATTCCAAATGTGATAGACACCTTTTCTTTGAAATGTGATCCGGTATCGGCCATTCATCCAAAGTATCTCGTGGTACTTCCATCTTTGGCCATTGATGATGGCGACTTCCCTTTGCAAATGAGTCGTTTCGCCTTCTGCGGCTTTGGAAGACCAATATCCTAGGTAATTAGAGGGTAGATCATCGACCCCTAATTTGCGAATGCTGCTATCGTATCTCTTGCTTGCCTGGTAGGACTCCTGCGACGTAAGGTCTCGAACGGCCAGCCTTCCTTCGGTAAAACCAGCAAGCTGGAACTCGACCGACCGGCCATTTCGCTCTGCCACTTTCAACAGCAATACCTCGGGCTTCATCACCAGATTTTCGTATGTCCAAACCTTGTTTTCGAGGACCATGTAATGCTTGTGAATCTCCATCCTTAAGTCCCCCTGTTCGTCTTCCCAAAAGCCCAATAGACCATCCGGCATTTGAAAGATCTGGATGTCTGAAGGTTCCGGCTCCAACCGTTCTTCCACGGCTTCGATAAAGTGGGGAGTACTGCCTGCTCTTTTTCGCAATTGGATCCCCTGGTTGAAGACACCACTTAAACGATCACCATTCACCCAAGTGGGAATCCACAAGTGGTATACCCCGTTTCGATGAAGGGTAATGCGGTATTGGCCATCTAACCAAAGGATGTCATGATATTCCCAGCGTTGTCCATTGATCACTGCTGCCTCCCGAAGGATCTCTGTTACTTCCCCTGGTCCTGCTTTGGAAGACCAATGTCCAAAGTAATTTGACGGCAGATCTTCAATCCCAATTTTGCGGAAACTGGCGCCCATCCTCTTTAATTCCATGCCGTATACTACGACTTTGTCGATGTCCATCACCGTCATTTGCCAATTATCAATTCCGGAAATATGTAGTCGCCGCTTCTCTCCCGTTGCGTTTCTTAAAGCCAGTGAATAAGCCGTATCCCGGTACAAAACGCGATCGTAAGTCCATACTTGATCTTCCAATACAATGTGCGTCGGTTTAATTTCCAGGAACCATTTGCTCACCGATTCTTCCCAAAAACCCCATATCAGCTCGGGTACAGCATCGGCGGCAGCCCACTGTTTTTCACCTTGGTCAAGGGCTTGGTTGGCAGGATTAATTTGCACCTTCTCATCAGCGGACTGACCAGAAGCAACTTGGAAACCAATCCATAGGCCACAGCAAATCATCCATCGGTAATATTTATGCATCTTCATAACTAATACGATCAATTTCCCGCATTTTTCGCCAAAAATTTCTCAATCGTGCCGGCCAATCGTTTACCCCGTAGTTCCTCTCCGGTAGCGACGATCATACCCCGTTCATCGACCAACACCATGGCGGGAATTCCGAGTATCTCAAAGGTGCTCGCCACTTCACCCTTTATGTCTCCACCGGCATGCGTATTCAGCCAGGGCATTTCGTAGGTTCCTTTATCCAGAAAGCGCCGAACGGTTTTGATGTTCTCATCAAGTGAAACGCTTAGGATTTCGAATCGCTCACGAGGGAAAGTATCATAAACCCGTTTTAAATTGGGCAATTCTCCAAGACACGGCCCGCACCAGGTTGCCCAGAAATCCATCAGGTACAGTTTTCCCTTCAAGTCTTCGTTCTTGACCAATTGATCCGGTTGCAGAACGTCAGAAAGAGCAAAGTCGGGCACCGGTTTTCCTACCGCTACATTTCTGTTCTTCCGATGCCGTTTTTGCGCGTACTGGGCTGCATAGCTACTCCCATAATCTCTTTCCAATTGCTGGAAGCAAAGATCGTACTTTTGATCATCAGTCTCCTTGTAGAACCCAACCAGATTATACAGCATCCAAGCTTGAGTCGAGCGCATGGGTTGTTCGACGACCATGCGATGTAGGTAATCGATGTAAGCCTCGTTATTCTCCAACCCCCCAGCGGCATTGACAAATTCCATGACTGCATAATGTTCGACCCCCCAGGCTGGTGACGATGGGGTCAGGGTTTGTAGCGCCTCTCGAGCTACGGTCGAATCCAATTTTTCTTTCCTAAATCGGCCCAACCATCCATAAGTCACGTACAAAAGACCTCTAACATCAACATCGTTTTCCAAAGCAATTTGCTGCCGGATTTCTGCAAAGAAATCACTGAAGTCAAATTGAAAACCGTCCATGTCGCCCTCATGTTCCTGCTGATAGGCACTGACAGCCCGAAAGAACTCATCCTGTCGAGCCAGGGCCCTGCGATAAACTTGTGCCATCTTTTCCACTTTAGGGTCACTAAACTTTACAACTGCTTGCCGCCCGGCAGGAGGAAGTTGTGTCGGATCGTACCGCAACGAAAGCGAGTCCTCTTCTTCTAAGGAGACCAACCCAACGTACCCACCACTGGATATTTTCTCGTGTCTTCTCCAGGTGTATTTGGAGGCGGGAAAAGCAATTGCAGTTCCGTTGGCCGCTCCTAACAAGTACAATTGTTCTGTTTTTTCTTCCGACTTGATCCCGGTCCGAAATTTCCCACCTGTTTCCGCGACCATTGGGCTTTTGACCATATAATCAAACTCGTTGAAGTGGCCGATCACTCCCAACCATTTCCCGTCTTCAACGTATTGGTGTGTGCCCAACTGTATGTCGATCTCATGCATCCCACCCTCCGGACTATGAAGGTACATAAAGTAAGGCTTGTGATGTACTCCCGAAAATATTAACAGATAAACTCCTGCATCTTCGATGGCGAGGTGATAGGTTCCGTCCGGACTGGCTTCCGAGAATGCAATGGGCTCCTTCGGAAAAATGCCAAAACCCAGTGGAGCAACTTGGACGTGGGCCAACGGCAAGGGAAGCCCATCGTACCCGGAAATACGGCCCTGGACCTGGATGGACTGTGCTGTTAAATGCATTTGTAATAATAAGATAAAAAAAAGTAATACAACAGATTCAAATTTCCAATTTTTCATAGTCGTAAGTATTTGGTTGTTAATTCGATAACAAGGTATCAAAAACCAATACCCGCTTCTACGACCAATGAACAATGAACCTTAATCAATGATCGGTTGGCCTATCCGACTGAGAATTTAGATTTTGGCATGGGGTTCCAAACCAATCCTGTTACTTTTACCATCGATTCAAATCAATGACCATGAGAAAAACCAACGCATACTTGCTCTTCTGTTCATTCCTAAGTCTATTGCTCTCTAATTGTGATACGGCGTCCAGTCTATCAGACAATGCGGGCGTCTCAACTCGAAATAATGTATTGTTCATTATGGTAGATGATCTGGGGTGGAAGGACGTCGGTTATATGGGACGGCGTTTTTTCGAAACCCCCAACATCGACCGCGTGTCCAAAGAGGGTATGGTCTTCACAAGAATGTATGCCGGTGCGGCCAATTGTGCCCCCAGTCGCGCTTGCCTCATCAGTGGTCAAAACACTCCTCGGCATCACATTTATACGGTGAGTTCCTCGGAGAGAGGTAAATCCATACATCGAAAAATTATTCCAACACCCAATACCACCGTCCTCGCTGATGAACACTTTACCTTACCGGAATTGTTCAAAGAGGCCGGCTATGTCACCGGAACCTTCGGTAAGTGGCATTTGGGGGAAGATCCGCAAACCCAGGGTTTTGACATCAATGTGGCCGGTGGCCACGCAGGTAGCCCGGGCAACGACGGCTATTTCAGCCCCTACAATGTTCCTGCCCTCGAAGATGGTCCCGAAGGGGAGCATCTGACGGATCGTCTTACCTCCGAAGCCATTGCTTTTATAGAACGATACCAAGACGAGCCATTTTTCCTCTACCTCCCCTACTATTCAGTGCATACGCCCATCCAGGCCAAGGATTCGCTGAAGGCAAAATACGCCGCTAAAGAGGGCAATGAAAAAGACGTCAATACGGTCTACGCAGCCATGGTCGAAACGATGGATCACAATGTGGGAAGGATACTGCAGGCATTAGATCAACTTGAATTGACAAAACATACAATGGTCGTTTTCACCTCGGACAATGGCGGCATCCGATCCATTGCCACCCAGGAGCCGCTGCGAGCCGGCAAAGGGTCTTATTACGAAGGTGGCATCAGGGTGCCCTGCGCCATCCGCTGGCCGGGAAAGATCCCTCCCGGAAGTCAGAATGACACCCCGGTCACGAATCTGGATTTTTTTCCTACTTTCTCAGAAGTTCTCGGCCTCTCCAAACCCCATAAGATCCTGGATGGTCAGAGTCTACTGCCTCTTTTCAGGGGAGAAAAGACCATGGCTCGCCCCCTTTTTTGGCACTTCCCCATTTATTTGCAAGCGTATAATCCGGAAGAAGACGACGGCAGAGACCCCTTATTCCGAACCCGTCCCGGGTCCGTTGTTATCCTGGATCAATGGAAATTGCATGAGTACTTCGAAGATGGAGGACTAGAACTTTACAATTTGGCAGAAGACATCGGAGAGCGTCGTAATTTAGCGGATTCCGAAATCGAAAAACGACGAGAACTGTATCGCCTTTTGCAAGATTGGCGGGCATCTACCGGTGCTCCCGTACCAACGGAATTAAACCCGGAGTATCGCGACCAGTAAATTTTACTAAGTAAGCTTGACCACTTACTTAAAGCTCCTTTATTCTAATATTGCGAAATCGCAACACATCCCCATGTCCCAGAAAACCGATGTGGCCCCGATTGCGGCGCAAGCCAGGATGATCATGGCCGTCCATCGTCCCATCTTTGCTGGCCTCTTGCCAGTCTCCATCCACGATGGTCGTTCCGTTCAAAACTACCTTGACCTTAGAACCTTGTATCATTACTTCTTGCTGATTCCATTCGCCAACCGGCTTCAGGAATCCCCGCTTTGCAGGAATGAGACCGTATACGGAACCATGGTATTGATAGGGTTTGAGGTTGGCGTATTTTTCCGCCGTATTGTCTAGAATTTGCAATTCTTTACCGACGTAGGCCACATCTCCTTCTAATGGTGCATGAATCCCCAAACCATTGTTGGCTCCGGGAGTCAACTGGAATTCGAATCGAAAAATGAAGTTGCTGTACTCCTTCTCCGTAAACAAATTCCCACCCCCTTCTCCTTTCGGGTCAATCACGATGTTGCCTTCTTCTACCCGATAAGAGACCTTATTGCCTACCCAGCCGGAGAGGTCTTTACCATTGAATAAGGACACAAAACCAGCATCCAACTTTTGGGATGTCTTGCAAGAGGATAACCAGGTGAATACGAGGAAGACTAAGCCGAACTTAGCTACGTAGAATTTTTGCATAGTGCGGTGCATTTGTTAAGCAGCATAAATATTTAGATCCAGGAAGGGATTTCGAAATTTCCCGGACGGATCATATTTTTTCGACAACGCCAGGAATTCGGGCATTTTTGGGTACCGGGCGGCCAGAAGCTTCGGATCTATCGTAAAAAGTTTACCCCAATGTGGCCGCACATCATAAGGAGCCAACTCCGCCTCAATCATGGGGAGAAGTTTTCTCACCTCTTCCCAATTCTGCTTCCAGGTGAAATGAATGGCAACACTCTTGCGTTGGTAAGCAGTACTTAACCAAAGGTCGTCTTCTGCAATGGTCCGGATTTCACTGATGTACAATTGCGGGAAGATCTGGTCTCTTTTCTTTTCCAGGGCGAGGATGGCATCCATGGCATTGTCCATCGATACAAAATATTCCGATTGTAGTTCTTCTCCACTACTGGGGGTAAAACCCATTTTGAAATGAGGAAGTCGCTCGAACCAGGGGCCCGCTACTCCCAGTTGCTCCGTACAATGTTCTGCGGAGAGCGCCGTGATCGGGTGCAGGTTTCTGGTGGCAGCCTTCGCTCCGTAGAACCTATTTCCCAGGTCTTTCAATTCCTCATCGATCCGCCTTTTGATCCAGATTTGACTGACCAGATCATTTTGCCAATCCGTAAATAAGCTCACGCTATAACCGCTAGACATGATGGTTTCAAAATGATCCTTTAGCGATTGCAGCGGGAGTTCTTGGAATAGATCTTGGCGTACCTCGTAAGTAGGTTGAATATCGAGGGCAACCTTCGTCACAATACCGAGTGCCCCTAAATGAACCACTGCTCCGGCAAAATCAGCGTCTCCCCTTTGGAGTTGAATCAATTGTCCGTCGGGTCGCACCATTTCCAAACCTGCTACCGCAGCCGCCAGATTGCCATTCGAAACTCCCGAGCCATGGGTTGCGGTGGCACAGGCTCCCGCCACCGAAATATGAGGTAAGGAAGCCAGATTATGGACGGCGTATCCTTTTTCGTGCAAGACGGGTGCCAGTTCTCCGTAGCGCATGCCGGCCTCAACAGTTACCGTTTTGGCGACTTCGTCAATAGACACCAATTTGTTGAGATACTTTGTTGAGATTTGATTAGACAGACTGTCGGCAATATCGTTGAAACAGTGACAAGACCCCAGGGCCTTTTGACGATCAAGGTCCTTGACCAAGGCTTGAATGTCTTCTACGGTCTTTGGCTCATGCAGGTTTTTTGCCTTATAATAGTAGTTTCCCGCCCAATTCTTACGGGCTTCAGAAGTCGTTTCGGTTGCCGACATGTCTTTTTCTGATTGGTTGGTTGGTTGCTCCTGGCAAGAGGACAATGGTACTAAAAAGCTACCGGCAACCAGAGCAGATGACTTGTTTAAAAATTCTTTTCGTTTCATAGTGGAAGACTTGTTCCTTCAAAAATACACTTATCATCCGATTTTCGAAGCACTTCCCAATTAACGATCCATGATCAATGCCAGCAACCGCTCTTTTCGGGCTCTGGCTACCGGTAATTCCTTCCCATCCGTCGTGGTTAGCGTTCCTCCATCCCGCTTACTGTACTTCCGAATGCAATCCAGGTTTACCAAATGCGACTGGTGAATCCTGAAAAACGATTGCCCCTCCAGAATTTCGGCGTATTCCTTCAGTGTTCTGGAAACCAACAATCGCCTTCCATCTCGCAAGTAAAAATGCGTATAGTTCCGGTCTCCTTGACATCGAACGATGTCGGCAACTTCCACAAATTCGATGTGATCACTCTGGGGTAAAGCCAACTTTTTTTCCTTCTTACGGCGGTTGTCCAGTAGCACTTCCATCTTTTTGGCCTGCTGAAGCTTACGCCGATTCTGGATGACCCGATTCACGGCATTTTTTAGTTCCAAAGAATCAATCGGTTTCAGCAAATAGTCAATAGCACAAAAACGGATCGCCCGAATGGCGTATTGATCGAATGCCGTCACGAATATGATGTCAAAGTTGATTTCGGGTAGACTTTCCAATAGTTCAAAACCACTTCCCTGTGGCATGGCAATATCCAGAAACACCAGATCCGGTTGTTGTTCGGCAATGAGATCCATTGCAGAAATCGCGGAATCGGCTTCTCCGACCACCTGGACTTCTTTACAAAATTGTTGTAATGCTAAACGGAGGTTTTCTCTGTTGTTAGCCTCGTCATCTACTAGTATAGCAGTTAAAGCGATCATTGTTCCGTCGGTATCAAGAGTTTGACAATGGTTCCGGTACCCTGTGGATCTTTGACCGATCGATCGATGATCTCAAGATTTTCCCCGGAAAGGTTTCCAATCAACAAAGAAAGTCGACTCCGGATGATTTGCAAGCCGTAACTCTTTTTCTTGATCGAATCCGTACTAGAAGAGGAAGCTTCGTTGGCTTTTCGAAATCCAATCCCATTATCCGAAACCGTACAAATCAAGTGCTGCCGTTGCCGCCTGATATCGACAAAGAGTGCTCGATTATCCGGTTTTGGGGCCAGACCATGCAGGATAGCATTCTCAATTACGGGCTGTAAGATCATCCCTGGAATATACGTATTTTCGCGGTCGATCTCATCATCGACCTGAATCACATAGTCAAAGGGTAAGCGCAATGCCTCCAAGCTGCAATATGTTTCCAAAGATTGTACCTCCTCCGAAAGCGGAATGAATTCCTCTTCGGAGTTTTTAAGGATTTGCCGCATCAAGCGGGCAAACTGGGTGAGGTAACGATCTGCTCCGATCTTATCCTCCTTGCGGATGAGGTTTTGAATCGAACTCATTGCATTGAAAATAAAATGAGGGTTCATTTGCGAACGAATGCCCTTCAGCTCCAATTCAAGCATGCGCCGCTTACGTTTTTCTCGTTCCTCACGTTGCCGTCTTAGCCCAAGAAGAAAAGCGGCAACCAGGCCAAGTGCGATCACCCCTACTCCCAATCCCTTTAAAAAAAACAACCACTGCTCCTGATTCCAGGTACCGGTTGGTGGACTTACCGCCAGATATCGCTTATATGCGGACTTCCTTTTCACCGAAGTATTCAAATTAAAATCACTTACCACAACATTGCCCTGACCATTGATCAAGTAGTAGTGATTGCCTAGGTTTTGAACATAGTAGTCATTTCTTAATTGTTCAAATTCAGCAGAATCCAAGGGAACAAAATGTCCAATTTTATCCTTTACCGTAGCCTCCAGAGCAAATCGGTCAACCGTTCTTATCAAGTGTACCACTTCGGGAAAGTGATCGGCATGGGCGCGCAATTGCTGCATGTCCCGATAAGCATCCTCCAGCCGCTCCTGTCTTCCGATGTGCAGAAATAAATTACGCCCTCGAAATTGATCCGATTCAATGGCCTCACCAGTCCAGTCCAGAAAGGACCAAGGAGGGGCCTTTTCTCCCCGGGGCAAATTCCGGTGGACCAACACGGTATTACCAGTTTTCAATCCTTCCTTTAAATAATCCTGGAAGTACGCCTTTTGCACAGGGTCTTTCGTATATTGTTGAAGATGTTGATACAATAGTTGCGCTGATGGGTTCAGGCCGGTACGTCCATAATTCCGAAAGAGTTTGACATCGGCGGCAGTGGCTACCGCTTTTCCCCAAAGACATAACTTGCTGAGCTCAAAATACCCGTTAATGGTTCGATCTCTTCGATAGGATTTTCCCATCACGATGGTATACTTGTAGTGAAGAAAGGATTCTAAATCAAAACCAATCCCCCCCAGTGGCGGCAATCGATAGAAATACTTTTCAGCGTCGTCGATGAAGTGCGCAATTTCCGGGATAACGTTCAAATCCCTTTCGCGGTAAAAACGAGCTGCGGTTTCAAACATTTCGCGAGCATGCCAAAACCGAACGTAACGATCCATATAACTACAGAATGCAGGGTTATCCACCGGACAATTGGTCTGTACAAATGCCAGTTCCTTTTCCTGCTTAACCAGGATGTTGCGATAGACATCAATTTGTCTTCGTTTCATCAATTGCTGGTCTCGGGAAGTGTAAAGCGTATCGTGACGCATTTCCCGAAAAAAACGGGTAAATAGTTCATTTTCGCGGTCGTTTCGACCGGAGAAACTTAGGGCATCGAACCAGGCATTGGCATCGGTCTCCCAGGAAATGGTGTCGCCCGGTTCGACATAAAGTCGGATCAACTGGTAACCGTGGTGAAAATTGAGCATTTTGGGGGAGGAAATGCCTATTTCGATTTCAAAACGCCCATCGGCATCCAGGTGAATAATGCTGTCTTTCCAGTACCGAATCATTGCTCCCTCCTGCCAAAACTTAGCAATAATCAACGTATCCACGGGGTGGTTGATCTTCCCCCTGATGGTGGTCTGTTGAATGGGAACTAAGGGGCGGACAAAATGATTAGAAAGTCCCTCCTCGGTCCGTTTCACCAACAATTTACGGTATCGACTATTTGTAAGAGGCAGCCGAGTTGCCAGATGTTGAAAAAAGAGTCGCAAAGACTCAACATTCAGAAATGCGTGAATGGCTTGAAACCGCCTCTTATCCTGCCTGTTTATCTGGGTCAGCCATTTTTCAAAACCATTTCCATTTTCGATGACCAAGGGGATCTCACGCATCTTTTCCAGCAGTATTGCCCATTTGGGATAACGTTCGTTTTCATAGCGCGAATCGACGATCATGATCTTATTCAATTCCTCACCGGGGCCGGCTGGCCCAATGCTACTGCCCTGCCCTTCGGCGTAATCCAGCACCGGAAGGAACAAATACTTAATGTAGGAAATTTTGGCTTCGACGGTACAAGTTCCCGCGGTACAGTCCAGCTTGTCAATCTTCCAGCCAATGATTATTTCGCCCTCCCCGTTCGTCATTTGATCGGGATAAACGGGGTAGTTTCCCGGCGCTGCGTGCAATGCCCTTTTCTGCATCAGCCATTCTACTTCGAACGGTACATTAGGCATTGGATTTACTTTAGCAGTCGGCAGTGTTTGTGACCACAAGAAACATGGAAAAATGAAGAGGAAAAGAAGTATCTTTTTCATAGCTGAGTCTATTAACATCCTTCATAACACCATTGGCATTATACATTGCAATACTAATGGTAGGCGCTCGGAAATTCAAGCAGGATCGATCGGTCTGCTTGCTCCGTCGAACAATTGGTAGGCTCTAATGAAAATCCAGATTTGCATTATCAGCGGGTTTTTACAAAATTTAAGAAAAAAACGATGTCACGTTCACTCCTTCCTGTGCTGTTCTTAGCGTTATCCTTCTTACTCGGCAATTGCACTAAAACGCCTCCGGTAGATCCTCCTCCCAATATCATTCTATTTTTTGTTGACGATATGGGATGGCAAGATACTTCCGTGCCGTTTTGGACCCAAAAAACGCCATTTAACGAACGGTATCGCACGCCAAATATGGAACGGATTGCGGCCGAGGGCATGAAATTCACCCAGGCTTACGCAACACCGGTCTGCTCTCCAACCCGGATCAGTCTGATCACCGGCATGAATGCCGCCCGGCATCGGGTCACCAATTGGACGCTACACAAAGATCAGATTCAGCCAATGGAAGAAAACCACCCGACACTTCGCTTCCCCCAGTGGAACGTCAATGGAATCAGTCCGGATACTACCACGGGCCTTTCGGTTCATGCCACCCCTTTTCCAGCATTGCTACAGAAAGCCGGTTATCGTACCATCCACGCCGGAAAAGCTCATTTCGGTGCCATCGATACTCCGGGCGAAGATCCACTGAACCTGGGATTTGATGTCAACATCGCCGGCCACGCAGCGGGAGCTCCGAAGAGTTATTACGGCGCTGAAAATTTTGGCAATACCGAGGCATTTAAAGGATCACCCTGGCCGGTACCGGGCCTTGAGCATTATCACGGCCAGGATATTTTCCTGACCGAAGCACTGACCAGAGAAGGCAAACACGCCATCGAAGAAGCACTAGAAACCCGACAGCCTTTTTTTCTTTACATGGCCTACTATGCTGTCCACACCCCGATCATGGCGGATCCACGCTTCTATCAACCCTATCTTGACCGGGGATTAGACTCCATTGAAGCACGTTACGCATCGATGGTCGAAGCCATGGACAAGAGTGTGGGCGACTATCTGGATTTCCTGGATGCGAAAGGAGTTGCCGATGAAACGGTTCTATTGTTCATGTCCGACAATGGTGGACTAAGTGCGGTGGCCAGGGGTGGAGAAAAACACACCCACAACAAGCCACTTTCCAGTGGAAAGGGTTCGATCCACGAAGGAGGCATTCGCGAACCAATGCTGGTCAAGTGGCCCAACGTAACCGCCCCGGGATCTACCAACCCCAATTACTTAATCATCGAAGATTTTTACCCGACCATACTGGAAATTGCCGGAATCAAAGACTATTCAACCGTACAGAAAATCGATGGCATTAGTTTTGTTCCTCAGTTAAGGGAACCCCAGGCCCTTACACAAAATCGCCCCCTCCTTTGGCACTATCCAAACGAATGGGGCCCCAGTGGTCCGGGTATTGGTGCCTTTAGTGCTGTGCGGCAGGGTCATTGGAAACTGATCTATTATCATTTAGATCAGCGTTTTGAGCTATTCAATCTAAAAGAAGACATCGGTGAACAGAAAAACTTAGTCGTAGAAAATAAAGAGGAAGCAAGTAGATTAGCCCGGTTGTTAACCGAAGAGTTGATGGAGATGGAAGCACAGTGGCCACGTCTCAAAGAACGAAATCAAGCGATCCCGATGCCCATCGAAGCGATTGCGAAAATCAGTGCCCATGATTAACCCCAATGCCATTGCTCAGCCAATCCGATCTTGAAATATTGAAAATTCCCGCTCCCCTTCCTCCTGGTCTTCAACGTGGCGCACCGGAAGGTAAATCAAAAATTCGCTGCCCTGGCCAAGAACGCTATTGACTTTAATTCGGCCATTGTGTTGTTGGATGATGCCATAACTAATGGACAGACCTAAGCCGGTTCCCTTGCCCACGTCTTTGGAAGTATAAAAGGGTTCGAAGATCTTTCGGATGCGATCCTCGCTCATCCCCACGCCGGAATCTTTGATCTTGATCACTACCTGATCCTCTACATGTCTGGTAGAGATATGAATATCGCCTTCGTCTTCAATAGCGTCGATGGCATTATTAATAATATTCAAGAATACTTGGTTAATCCTGAGATACTGACACTCGACCAGCGGAATTTCCCCATAATCCTTGTGAAAAGTGATGCGATTCTTGAATTTATTGTGCAGGATGGTAATGGAAGTATCGATGCCCTCGTGCAGATCAGCCTCTTCATAGCGTCCGTCGGATTGGCGCGAAAAGGTATTGAGGTTAGAAACGATTTCCTTCGTTCGTTCGGCTCCCCTTCTGATGCCTTGTATCAAATCTTTGATTTCGGTGGTTAAGAAAGTAATGTTCCCCTCTTTCTCGCCGCTCGGTAATTGGGCCAGTTTGGGCTCCAGTTCTTCAAAGTCCATTTGCAGCGCAAAGGTATTCGAAGAAATAAAGTTAACCGGGTTGTTGATTTCATGGGCGATACCCGCTGTCAACTGCCCGAGCGATGCCAGTTTCTCCGATTGCACCAGTTGATCCTGGGCAGATTGCAAATTTTGAAACAATTGTTCCTTTTCTTTCAGCAGTGCATCGGTCCTGTTCTTCTCTTGGAGTAACCGCTGAAACGCCCGGGCTCTTTGCTGAAAAGAGTACACGAGGGCCATCACAAAAACAAGTAGCCCCAATATCCCAATCAGCAAACCGGTCCGTTCCCTGTTTCTATACTTTTGTTTTTCATTTTGCGCTTTTTGCTTCTCCAGGAGAAGAGCGATTTCCTTTTCCTTCTGCTCGGTTTCAAAGTGGGTCCTTGCCTCCGAAAGAGCCCGGTTGGACTCCCGGGTAAAAATACTGTCTTTAAAGGCGGCGTAGTTCTGAAAGTAATGATAGGCATCCCGATACTTCTCCTCAGAAGCTGCCAATTGAGCCAGAAGTAAATTGACTTCTTGTAAGTCTTCCAGGTTTTCGGTTTTGATAAAATTTTCCTGCGCCGCCAGAAAATAGGTCTTGGCTTCTTTCTTATTTCCGGATTCCATGGTCAATTTCCCCAATTCCAACTGTAGTAAGGCCGCTCGACCCTGGCTCTCAATTTGTTCTGCCACTTTAAGGCCATTTTTGAACGCCGCCTGTGCCTTTGGAAGTTCTCCGGTCGAACGATACAGCAAGCCCAACTCATGGTTGCAACTCAAAACATGGGATAGAGAAGAAAGCTGGGTGAATCTTTCAAGTGCCGAAGAAAGATAATGGTAGGAACTATCGTAATGGCCCAATGTGCGATGCAAACGGCCCAGGCCATTCATCGATAAGGCGATACCAATACTGTCCTTTTCCGCTTTGCGGATATTGAAAGCCCGTCGATAGTGAAACAAGGCCTCATCGTATTCTTGAAGTGCATAATAAATGCCTCCGACTGCAGCATAGGAATATCCCGTGTGTAACTTGGGAGCTCCAAAATCCTGTCGCCGTTGCAAACCCCTCAAATGGTATTCCAGGCTCTTGTTGAGATAGCCCTGCCGGCGATAGGCATATCCAATCCGATCGTAGGCAGTGGCAACCGAAAGGGAATCACCCGCCATACGGAAATACTCAATTGAAAAAAGGAATTCGCGTTCTGCCTGTCCCCACTTTCCCTGCCCCATATTCATCATGCCCATGAAAAAGTGACCATAACCAATCCTTCTTGGAGCATTGCGTTCTTCACTGAGTCGAATAGCTTCCTGGGCGACAATGTTTCCGATTTTATACTCGTGGTTCATGGCCCATTCTGCCCGCCACAGTAAACTGTCGATCAACTCAAAACCCTCATTGTCCTCCTCCGGTAAAAGATGATAAAAACTGGCTTGTGCCAACAGGGAACAACCGTAAAGCAAGGTCCAGGCAATTGTAAAGAAATACTTCATCTTTGGTTAAAGAAAATTTACCCCAAGATAGGAATATTGTCGCTCTATTTTGAGAATTTGCAGTGAAGTGGGAAAAGGGTGCCGTGAAATGAGTACTAGTACAAAATTTAGACCTATGAGACCTCCATTATTTACCTTTAGAAATTGGATCGCCCTGTTTACATTGGTATCGATCTCCTATTGTTCCGACGAAAAAGCTTCCGGACAGGTCGACGACCAACGTCCCCCCAACATCCTTTTCATCGCAGTCGATGATTTGAGACCCGAATTGAACTGCTACGGTGCATCCCACATTCATTCGCCGGGAATTGATCGACTGGCCAGCGAAGGGTTTGTCTTCAACCGGGCCTATTGCAATATTCCGGTTTGTGGCGCCTCTCGCGCCAGCATTCTTTCCGGAAAAAGACCGGGACGCTATCGGTTCCTGACCTACTATACCCGGGTAGACGAAGACTATCCCGAAGGGATCTCTTTACCTAAACACTTCAAAAACAATGGGTATCACACCGTCTCCAACGGTAAAGTTTATCACCACATGACTGATGACAGTCTGGCCTGGAACGAAATATGGCGTCCCAAGGCAAAGGCCGGGCACTCCTGGCGTGATTACCAGACCGAGGAAAACGTAAAGCTGGATACTGGTCACCGTACGCGGGGAATGCCCTTTGAAAGAGCAGTGCTAGCCGATACCGCCTATTTTGATGGAAAACTTACTGAAAAAACGATCCGTGATCTGCGCCACCTGAAAGAGACCGATCAACCCTTCTTTATGGCGGTGGGTTTCTATAAGCCGCATCTTCCGTTTAATGCTCCCGCCAAATACTGGGAGCTGTATGATGACCAAAACATTCAGTTGCCGGAGAATTACCTGAGACCGGAAACTACACCGAAGGTTGCTTATCACAATTCTGGCGAACTTAGGGCTTACCATCAAATTCCCGACCAAGGGCCGGTCAGTGATTCGCTGGCACGGCAACTCATTCATGGTTATTATGCCTGCGTAAGTTATACCGATGCACAAATCCAGAAACTGTTGGAAGCATTGGACGCATTAGGGTTGGCAGACAATACCATCGTTCTACTGTGGGGTGACCATGGCTGGAATTTAGGCGACCACATGCTTTGGTGCAAACACTGTAATTTTGCATCTTCGATTCGCACTCCCCTTATCCTGAAAGTTCCCGGCGTGACCAAAGGACAAACTACGAACGTCATTACGGAATACGTCGATGTTTATCCGAGTCTTTGTGAATTAGCCGGGATCCCCATTCCCGATCACATCGACGGACGTAGCTTCTTACCTCTGCTACAGGGGCAAAACCCATCCGAGCGTTTCGCCATCTCAAAATGGTATGACGGTGTTACGCTGGTCAAAGAAAGCTTCCACTATACGGAATGGCTGGATTCGAACCAAAATGTCCGTGCACGCATGCTGTTTGATCACGCAACGGATCCCTTAGAATTGAACAACCTTGCCGAGTCTCCCACCTATCGGGGAAAAGTTGCCGAGCTAAGCAAATTCCTGCGGGCACATTGGGGGGAAGATTTTTTCGAAAAACGTTAAGAAAATGTTAAGAAAATAAAAATAGGAGGACTTTTGCGTGAGGTGGAAACACTGCTAGTTGTAATCAATTGAATGCAACTAAGTTTTTCATCATTAAAAAACGCAACATGAAAACATTTTATACCTCAACTGGCAGATCCTTCGCGACGACCTTTTTCCTGGTTTTTGCGTTAATGACAATGATCCAAACCCCAGCTATCAGTGGTTGCCCATTCGCCAAAGTGCGCAACTTCTTTATGTCTTTTTCCAATGATTGGGGTTGTAAAATCTATGAAAACCAAAACTACAGCGGTCAGGAACACATCTTTAAGAAAGGTGAATACCGCCCGGGCAGAGAATGCCACAGTGACACCCCAATTTCCTACAAGATTAATCGCGGATATCAATTATTCTTCTACGATAAGTATGGAAAATTGCTGAAGAAAGCACACCGCAGCAGTGCACATTACCCCGGCCGCTATGACAAAGTCGTGGTGAAATACGTTGGTTACCATGGATATGGTCATCCAACCAGCAAAAAATACGATCAAAAGTGGTACGATGACTATAAAGTAGCCATTTACGATGCCCCTTACTACAAGGGCGAATACCAGTGCTTCCGCAAAGCGGGATGGTATTACAGTGGCAAACACTGCCAATTTTACAAAACTTGCTCCTTTAAGATTGCCAAAGGGTATGAAGTCTGGTTTTACGACAAATACAAGCGCTGCATCAAGAAAGCCACACACGATGAAGACCACTGGAGTGGAGGATTCTACAAATTCGAAGTAAAGCATGTTGGATACGGCGGACACGCCGGAGGTGGATACGGGCACGACGATCACTATGACCATAAATACTACGACGATTGGAAATGCATTTTGTACTACGACCCATACTACAAAGGTGAATACCAGTGCTTTCGCAAAACCGGTCAATACTACGGTGGCAAGCACTGTCCTAGCTCCTACGGTAGCGGCTATTCCTTCAAAGTAAGAGAAGGCTATCAAATGTGGTTCTACGATCGCTACGGACGTTGCATCTACAAAGCCGATCACAATGAAGACCACTACAGCAAGCCATTTTACAAATTCGAGGTCAGAAGAGTAGGTGGATCTCATGCCGGTGGACACCACGGAGGTGGATACGGACACAAAGATCACTATGATCACAAATACTACGACGACTGGAAATGTATCCTTTACTATGACCCGTACTACAAAGGAGATTACCAATGCTTCCGCAAAAGCGGCGAATACTACAGCGGCAAACACTGCCCCAGCTCTTACGGTAGCGGTTACTCTTTCAAAGTAAGGAAAGGATATGCCATCTGGTTCTACGACAAATATGGTCGTTGTATCTACAAAGCCGATCACCATGATGATCACTACAGCAAACCTTTCTACAAATTCGAAGTAAAGAAAGTTGGATACGCTGGCGGCCGGCCGGGTTATGGCGAAAAACCTGGATACGGTGAGCGGCCAGGTTACGGCGAAAAACCTGGATACGGAGAAGAAAAACCCGGTTATGACCCAGATTGGAAGTGCTTGATCTACAATGACTCCTACTATAAGGGAAGTCACAGATGCTTCACTAAGTCCGGAGAATACTACGGCGGTAAACACTGTCCGAACTACTACCGCAAAGGTATTTCAATCAAAGTTCGCAAAGGGTACGAAATATACCTTTACGACAAATACAACCGCGTCATTCAAAAGTCAGACCGCGATATCAAATACTACAACAAAGGCTTCCACCGCTTCGAAGTCAAAAGAGTCGGATACGGCGGAAGATAAAGAGATAGAATTTAGACGATTATATGCTCCCTGTACGGCTACCGCTGTGCAGGGAGTTTTTCTTCATTGCGAAGTGTCCTGACCTCTTCCTCTCCTATCGAGCTGGCTCGATTACCGAAGTTCCTTCTGATATAGGTCAGTACATCGGCAACTTCCTGATCACTTAGAAAATCGTGTTGAGGCATGACCCCATTATAAGACCGGCCGTTCACCTGAATCTCTCCTTCCAATCCTTTCAATACTACTTTGATTAACCGCTCCTTATCTCCTGTCACCCAGTCGGTTGCCGCTAGAGGAGGAAAACGGGATCCATCCCCTTTGCCATTTTTTTGATGACAGGCTCCACAGTAATAAAGATACGTCAGTTCGCCGGGATCATCCGTGTCCTTTTGCAAATTATCCGCGACCCGATCCGGGGTTCTGATGTGATTCAGGTTCTTACGCTTCTCCATATTGGCCAGTTGAGGCGCGCCAAATTGGTTTTTATCTCCGGCAAAGCGGATGCGCCAAATGGCTCCTTTTTCCGTATCGCCGACGTACAGTGATCCATCCGGGCCAACTGCCAATCCCATGGGACGAAAAACTGCATCTTTGACGGAATAAATAGTGTCAACACGGGCAAAACCATCCGCAAAGATTTCCCAATTCCCGGTAGGCGCTCCATCCCGAAAGGGAATAAAGCCAACGATGTAACCAGACTGGGGGTATGGTGCCCGATTGGTAGATCCGTGAAATGCCACAAATGCGCCATCTCTGTATCGCTCCGGAAATTGTTCTCCCCGGTAGAAAAGGATGTCGTTTGGCGCCCAGTGCCCCGGGAACCCCATAATCGGCAAATCGTATTCTTGACAACGGCCGATGAGCGTCCCATCACCCCCATACTCCGGGTTGAGAACTTTTTGACCGGTTATTTGATCGAAAAAACAGTAGGGCCAGCCAAAATGACTGCCCTCGGTGATCTTTAGAAACTCTTCTGAGGGCAGCATGGCACTTTCCCAGGGGTCGAAGTGATTGGCAAACATCCGCAACAGATCATCACGACCGTGCATAACTGCATACAGATTGCGATCGGCAGGGTTCCACTCCATGCCGACCAAACTTCTGATACCCGAAGAGAAAAGACAGCCGTCGTCCTGCTTTTGCCCCTTTCTGTAGGCATCAAACCGCCATACTCCTCCGTAGTTCGCCAGTTGGGGACACGGATCCAATCCCGGTGCTCCGGGAGTCCTTTTGGGATCCTGGCAAGCATTGGAAGGTCCGCCAAAGGGTACGTAGAGATTCCCCGCATCATCAAAGGCCAACGGTTTGCCAATGTGTTCCCTTCGGGAAGGCACATTGTCGTCGATGACAATGACTTCAATTTCACTCTCCGGCACCATCTTTCCGGGAGTAAGCTGCTGGCGATAAACCTTGGTTTGAGAACTGAAATACAAGTATCCCTGATGAATTCGCATCCCGGTACCAAATGGGCCATCAAACGGGTAAGCACCAAACTTACGTATGATATCAGCCCGACTATCCCCATTGGTATCGCGCAACACCACATTCCCAGCATCCGGACCGTGATACCTCAGTTTGGCGTAAACATCTCCATTTTCGTTGACCGCAATGTGTCTAATCGTGCCCTCCAGAGCATTTACTACTGCTGTTGCAACAAATCCCTCCGGTAAGATCAAACCGCCATTCTCTTCCAAATCCAGCCGAATGACCCGATCCTCTCGCGAAGAACAACATAAAAGGAAGAGCGCAATAGTGGTAACTACGACAAGCGGGCCTACGTGTCGCCAAGAATAAAGACCACTGTTTAATCCTCGTTCTTGACCTTCATTGATTCGGGATCCCATTGATAAACTTTTTGGTCGCGGTAGCAATAATTGGGGATGATCGCCGGTGCTGCTGCTCGCAAGCCAAAAGCGGCATCCTGAATGATGTCATTGCTACCGTGCATCGCATTGAAAAAGCGGGAAAAATGATCGATACCACTGTTGTAATCCTTGGGAGCGGTATATTCCATGGCTCCATCAAAGTCATAACGATCGTAACTGGGTGCCTCGCGTTTGTACTGACCGAATTCAGCGGCAAATTGGGTTCGTTGCTCCTTGGCAAAGGTTCGAACGGAGTTGTAACCTTCAATTAATTGTTCCGCTGTTGGGCTATTCCTTCGCTGCCCCTTTAGCTGGAGCGAACCGTAGCCTACCT
>JANQRV010000518.1 GCA_028284395.1 Saprospiraceae bacterium | reverse complement strand
TCGTTGGTAATGGTATTCGTGACGTGTACTATAAAGTATTCAGATCCAAGTGAATCTGCAAGTCTTGTCCCACGCGTGGGGGAGGTTTTAATCTTTAATCCGGTTTTTAATTCGGGCAGTTGGCTGGAGCTGGGTTCGGTAGGCATTTCTCCTACTGATTTTTGCGGAAAGCAAGCGCTAAAAATCAGCGCAATTGAAAGTACGGCTATAGTTCTTGACATGATTGGTTGATTTATTTTGATTGCCACTATACCAAGAAAGGTTCCTATATTTTAGATCCCTTTATAAGTTCGGTTTTACTATGAATCTATAGGTCTTTAAAAAACTTCATTTCGCTAATCGAAAACCAAGCGTAGGCAATTTCATGGAGGCGTTACGTGCGTTCCTGTCATTCACGCGGACATTATGTTGCCGATGACTGAAAGATCCTCCTCTCAGTACTTTGGAATCAAATATTTTTCCTATAGTATCGCAAGGGTATGGAGTTTTTTCATTATGGCACCATTCCCAAATATTACCACTCATGTCGTAGATTCCTATGGCATTTGCTTTAAGTAAGCCGACAGGATGAGGTTTATCCTCTGAGTTATCAGAAAACCAAGCAACTTCTTTCGCATTGTCACCTCCCGAGTAGATATAATTCCCGCTGTTATTTCCTCCTTTTGCTGCAAACTCCCATTCCTCTTCTGTCGGTAAACGGAAATGCGTATCATATTTTTCATTTGCCTTTGCTATAAATTTTTGAATATCGTTCCAAGAAACTTGCTCGACAGGACATTCTGCACAATTTTTTTGCTTGCTGGGATTAGTACCCATAATTTCCAGCCAATCTGCCTGGGTTACCTCATATTTGCCAATTGAAAAGTCATGAACTCTAACCGGATGAGGGCACTCATCTGCAATTCTTAACTCTGCTGGTCCTCCATCGTCAACCAGATTACTTCCTCCCATCGTGAAAGTACCTCCTTGTACTTGGATCATTTCGAATCCAGACTTTTTCATTTCCTCCCCGATGTCTTGATTTTCATTGTATTGTGGTCTTATTATTTTTACGAGTTCTGCTGTATAAATTAAGGTAGAATCTGTGGAATACAACTCTGTTCCATCCGTGTAACCCATTTTTTCCTTAACCATTCCTTCGCCCCCTTCCATGACCTTTTGACCTTCACCATGTTGCACATTGAGGTGTTTTAATCCGGAAGGCGTTAAATTGTAATCGGATTCTGCGGTACTTTGAGACTCACACCCCATCGAACTCCAAATGGTAAAGAATAGAGCAAAGGCAGTTTCTAGTTTCATTTTTCTTGATTTCAATATCAAGTTATTTTATAAAGCCGATAAATTGTCATTTTTAACTACTCAATAACAACTAATCTAACTTACAGAAACTAATTTTCGATGGTGTTAACTATACTGGTCCCTAGCACTTTCGGAATAGAGTTTGATATTATACATTTTCTCTACTTTTTTTGGTACTGTATCTTTAAATGGCCGAATTGCTAAACTGTAAATATCTGAATTTTTGCTTTTTATGCAATGACTTTGGTAAAGCTTCACTTGCTGAATTTTCTAAAAAAAATATATTGGCTTTCCCTTCTAGGTTGCAGTTATTTTAATACTATAAAATTGTATTAATCACCAATGTTGCCTATATTTGAAAATACTACATAATAGTATTAAGATGGAGCACCTATGGTAAGAGAGCTATTGAATATATCCGGCAGACACGGAATGAGCTATGGAATGCCCTACCGCAATTTGTCTTGAACCTCTGATGACTATGAGCCACAACTTACCGCCTGGTTTTCCGCTGAAGCTGCTGAAATGGTTTTGTAGGCCAAAATATCACAGCGACATCGAAGGAGATTTGCTTGAATTGTTTGACCGCCGGGCTGAAAGCTACGGCCTACGAACGGCGAAATGGCTGCTTCTCAAGGATGTCCTCTTGCTTTTCAGGCCAGGTATTATTCGCACATTCAATATCAAATTCCGCTTTATGTTAAAGGAAAATCTGAAAATTGCCGGCAGACAAATGTTCAAGAACAAAGTATTTACAGCGATCAATCTCGCCGGCTTAACGGTGGGTATGGCGACTGCCCTGTTGATTTTGATCTGGGCTCAAAATGAATGGAGTTTCGATAGATTTTATCCGAACGCGAACAATTTATATCGCATCATTTGCCATTGGGAAGGAGAAGGCGAACATTTAACACTTCCAACCATTCCGATCCGTTTGCGAGACCTGGCCGGCAAAGAGATTCCGGAGATTGAAGATTTTTTCATTATGTACCCGGGAAATGACAATCCGTTGGTAAAAACGTCGAACAATCAAACTTTTGAAGAAGGTGATCTTGCCTATATCAGTGATAACTGGTTGGATGAGTTTAGCTATCAGGTAGTGTTGGGTTCCAAGGAGGCTTTCCGGGCAAATAAGTTTGGCGTTGCCCTTACGGAAGAGCGGGCCCGAAAGTTTTTTGGGGATTCTAACCCCCTGGGAAAAACGCTGGAGATCTATGCAAACAACTACACCGTAGAGCTGGTTTTAAAAGACAACCCTGCCAATTCAAGTTTTCAACAAAAAGTGTTTCTTCCCCTCCGATCCTACTGGCCGTATCGGATTACCTATGAAGAAGAATTAAGAAGCTCAAATTACAAATTCGTTGCATTTTTTAGAGCCCCGGAAGAAATTGATCAAAAAAAGATAGAAGCACAATTGTCCGTTTTAATGAGCCAGGTAGACCAAAACAAACCAACCTCTGCCTCCATATTCGCTTTGACAGACATGCGATTTCAAAGGTCTATTAACCACGATGTTTTTAAACATCAAAACCGGTCTTCCGTGAATATTTTCGCCCTGATCGGACTTATTATCCTGGCGGTTGCTCTGCTTAATTACGTAAATTTATCCACTGCCACCATTAACAAAAGAATACAGGAAATTGGCATAAGAAAGGTGGTTGGCGCCAGCTTTAGAAATATTTTTTCTCAAATTTTGACGGAGGTGACCATTGTAAGTACCCTGAGCTTTTTGTTGGCACTGGCGGCGGTGTTTTTCTTCCTGCCTTTTTTGGCCGATCACATGGATCTTGCCTTGCGCCTGGATTTGAGGAATGGGCACATTTGGCTTTTGTTCGGCTGTCTGTTGGGTTTGTCCATAATTGTTGCTGCGTTATACCCTGCTTTACTCCATGCAGAAGTTGGGCCCATCCAAATAATGAGGAGTGGAGATTCAGCGGGCAAAGGCGCTTTAATCAGAAAAGTTTTAGTGATTGGTCAATTTACCGCCGCTATTGTAGTGTTGATAAGCACTGCCGTGGTCTATCAACAATTGCGGTTTATTCAAAGCAAGGATGTTGGCTATGACCGGGAACAAGTAATGAGCCTGAGATTAAAATTTACGGCTGGTGACAATTACCGGGAAAATGCGGATCGCTTCGTTTTGTTGAAGAATGAATTAGAACTAATGACTGAAATTAAATCAATCGCTATTACCGATCGCAGCATTGCCGATATTTCCAACAGAAATAGCGGTTCGCTTTCCTGGGAGGGCAAGCCGGCAGACGAATCGATAATTGTAGTCCAGCTAAAAGCCGATGAAGACTTAAATGCTGTGTTTGATTTTGAAATGATTGGGGGACGGTGGTTTTCATCTGATAACACTAGCGACCGAAATAATATCATCATCAATGAATCTGCCGTTAGAGAGTTCAATATACCCGAACCAGTAGTCGGACGAGCTTCTCGGTTTCAGGGCCGGGAGGGACAAATAATTGGAGTAGTGAAGGATTTCATTTTTGCAGATTTGCATCAGGAGATAGAACCCCTGGTGATCTACCACAATCGGGGTATCGGGCAATTTTTATTAGCTCAAATCCAGGGGGATAACATAAGCAATACGATTACTCAGGTCGAAAGCAAGTTCAAACAGTTTTTCCCGGATAAGCCCTTCGAATACACTTTTCTGGACGATACCTTTCAACAAATGCATCAGGCTGATATCAAAATGGGACTTCTTTTGCGCATTTTTACCGGCATCATCATTTTTGTTTCGTGTCTGGGACTGCTTGGATTGACAATATTTGACGCTCAAAGGCGTGGAAAAGAAATTGCCATTCGAAAGGTATTAGGGGCTGGTATCCCGAATATCTTAGGGCTACTATCCAAACAGTATATCATTTTGGTTGGGTTAGCTTTTTTAATTGCTGCTCCCGTCACCATTTATTTTGTTCAAAATTGGTTAGAGAATTTTGCCTACCATATTAATTTATCCTGGTGGATTTTTGTCATTCCGGGATTCGTGGCTATCCTGATTTCTTTGGTAGTTATGAGTTTTCATAGCTTCAAGGCCGCCTTGGTAAATCCGGTTGATGAGTTGAGGCATTGATTTACCGTTGTTCTAAAACTCCACCCGAAATCCCCCGGCAGGTAAGATCGAAGCCGTATAATACGGCTGCTCCGTAAAATTATTCGGAAACTCATTTCCATATTGATACGACCTCCCCAAAATGTTTTTGGCATTCAGTAGATTCCAGACTTCCATAAAAGAAGTGCCTCTTCCTTTTTTGCCAATTTTTATCGACCATTCCACTCTCAAATTCAAATTTTGATAATCGGAATTGCGTACCGATAGAGGCTCGCCCTGAATCGGCATCCAACCGGCGCCAAAGTTTTCCGCACCCACAACGGGCGTATAAGGCGTGCCATCTGCATACCTGAAATTTGCCTGAAAAAGGGTTGGGATGTACCAAGGGTGTTCTTCTAATTTCAGATGATATTCCGCTACGACATTTAAAATGTGTCGCTGGTCAAATTCAAAGTCTTCCACTTCATCCAATAGCGGAATGCGGCGCTCGCTGTGCGAAAAAGAGTAGGCAATCCAGCCTCGAAAATCCCCTTTTTCTTTCCTCAAAAACAGTTCGATGCCCCGCGCCATGCCTTCGCCGTCATTGGAGTAGCGGAGTTGCTCGTCGTAATACACCAAATCTTGATAATCTTTGTGGTAGGCTTCGATCCAGCCATATAATTGATTCGAAAAACGGTATTCATAACCCAAAATGTAGTGAATCGCCTTATTGGAAATCAAATCTTCTTCGCGGTCGCTTTCGGGAAATTGATGAAAAATGCCCGTCGAAAAACGGATTTTACTCTTTTCGGTGAGTTGATAATTGACGGCAAGTCGTGGCGAAAAATCGGTGTAATTCCGCCGGGGGTTTTGGTCGAGTCGAATACCGGCATTGATGCCCAATTTTGGAAAAGGGTTGCCGTCGTACAAAATATAGGCACTCCGAATGCTCTCCCCTTTGTCGTGAATATTGAAATTTCGCAGCACGATGGTTGTGTCATTTGGGTCCGTTTGCAGGGGGTCTAAAGGCAAATTGCCCATAAAATCAATGGAACCGTATTGCCATTCGATGCCCGTTTTGAGTTTGTGTTTATTTGAAATATAGTAAGTCAAATCATCCCGAAGCCCCATTTGCCATCCATCAATATTTAATTCGATGTTGCTACCGATTTTGTTGGCACTGTTGCTCAATGCATTGGTCAGGGAGAGCTTGTTGTAAATTTTCGAGCCGAAAGAACTTTTGAGTTGAAGGCTTTGAAAATGATTGTTGCCACCCGTTTCCAATCTGTTAGGCAATCCGGGTTCGGGTTCGGCCGTCAGGAAATTAATGGACTCCTCCGAACTCAGACCACTCAGAGACAGATTGTGATTGTCGTTGATATTATAACTGATTTTATAGGTTACATCCCCAAAAGAAGGTACGGGGAAATCCGCGCTTTCATCCAAAAACAAATCCAGATACGTTCTGCGGACAGCTACTAAAACAGACAATTTTTCCTTTACGACCGGGCCCTCAAAAAGTGCCGCCGAATTGTAAAAACCGATTGAAGCCATGCCCCTATATTGTTCAAAGTCGCCATCCCGGGTTTTGACATTCAATACGGATGAAAGATGATTGCCGTAAGCCGCCGAGAATCCCCCCGTCAATAATTCAATGCTTTCTGTCGCATCCGTATTGAAAATGGATTTTTGACCGCCGAAATAATAAGGGAAATAGATTTTGTTATTGTCCATCAAAAACAAATTCTCTTCGGGTGCGCCTCCCCGCACATAAATTTGCGAGGGGCTGAACAAATCGCCCCCTCGACCAATGCCAGGTAAAGCTGCTAAAGTCCGCAAAGGATCTTCCGTCAATCCGTGACTCGTTTGCAAGGCAGCCTTTCCAAAAGAAATATTACTAATGGAAGTGCGTTCGGTGATGCGTTCTGCGACGACTTCGAGGCCCTGCAAATCGGTTGCTTGTTCCTGCAACTGAACGTCAAAAATCACATCTGCCTGTTGGATTTCAACAAACAACGTGTCGGTCCGATACCCCAGCACAGAAGCGACCAGGATGTATTTCCCGTTTTCCAGACCCGTGATTTCGTATCGCCCATTGAAATTGGAGGCATCGCCTTTAGCATTTGCAGGCATGAAAACGGTTGCACCAATTAACGGTTCCTGGTTTTGGTTGGTAATGGTGCCTGAGATTTTAAAGGTGTTTTGCCCGAAGGAAAAGATGGCAGCTATTATTCCGAAAAAGGTAAAAAGGATGTTTTTCATTTTAAAGAGTAGGTTTAAATTTGATCCCTTGGCCAATTTATACATACTCGTTATAATGGAAAGTCATTTTTATTACTCTGACTGTTTTTGTTAGCCAGTAACAAAAACTTTCCACTCATTTGCCATTTTCCCGGACCTGATCAATCATTTTTCGGAATTTCGGATAAGATTAATACCGCTCATTTTTTCCCGGAAGATGATTTTGCAACCTTCTTTTTCCGTGCATCCGTCTGGAGAGCAAGATGAATTTCAGAATGCCATTACTTCAAATTCACGGGGAAACCAGAAGTGCTTAAAAAAATTGTTCAATGGCAGATGCATCTGAACATCAACTTAAAGTGTTCTCAAAATCGTTGCTCCATCATTGTTTGATAGTTTGTTAGTTTAAGAGAATCATGACGGACCTTTGTGAAAAAAACCAGGTATATTTACAGTTGACGTACCTCATGGAAACCTCAATTAGATTTATGATTTGCCCAAAACACCTTCTTCTCTTTTGCTTTATAGGGTCTTTTATTGGTCTCCAAGCTCAAAAAACCATTAGCGGCAACATTACCGATGAGAATGGTGCCCCATTGGCTGGTGCCACTCTAAAGATTCGTGGAACGACAACCGCCACCGTGTCTGACGCTGACGGTCAATTCTCTCTGTTTGTCGAAGGGGATTCAACAATAATTCTGGAAGCCACTTATATTGGGTTTCTTACTGAGTTGATCACCGTCAGTCACCAATCATACATAGATATTCAGATGGAACCGGGATCGACCGAACTGGACCAAATAGTGATAATTGGTTATGGCACTCAGTCTCGCCGACGACTGACGAATTCGATTGTAAAGGTCGAAGAAGAGGCATATGAGGGCATTCCGGCCACTACTTTCGAAGACGGTTTGCAGGGGCGGCTGCCCGGTGTGGTATTTACGAAGGGCTCAGGCGCATTGGGAGCCGACGTATCGATTCGGGTAAGAGGCGTGGCTTCGGTCAATGCCGAAAATCAACCGCTTTTTGTCATCGATGGGTTGATTTACGAAGGTCTCCAGGGGTTTAGTCTGGGCAGCGGTACTTCCAGCAACCCCCTGATTAACCTGAACCCCAATGACATTGCTTCCGTAGAAGTCCTAAAAGACGGTGCGGCTTCAGCCATTTACGGATCCAGAGGGTCGAACGGCGTTATTCTAATCACGACGAAACGGGGGAAATTTAATGCCAAACCCAAAGTCAATTTACAGTACTACGCCGGTTTTTCGGAGCCTACCAATACCTTCGATCTGCTCAGCGGGCCCGAATTCGCGGAATTCTGGAACCAGGCCGCCCGCAACGTAGGCCTTGACGAGCGCTCAGGGCTATTGTTCGACAATTCGGACGTGCCCGATACCGATTGGCAGGACGTACTCATGCGCAAAGGCTTCCAGCATCAAACCAGCGCCAGCGTAGCAGGCGGCACAGAGAATACCCGCTATTATTTCGGAGGCACTTACCGGGACGAAAACAGCTATTTTCTGGCAACAAATCTCAAACGATACAGTTTCCGGGCCAACATTGACCAGCGGATCAATGACCTTGTACAAGCAGGCATCAATATCAACCCTAGTATTACCAATAATGACCGGGCATACGAAGGATTTAGCCTGCAAGCTCCCAATTCGCTCGGACCCGGGACCTGGCCAACGTTGGCACCCTTCGACGAAGATGGCGAGCCGTTGCCGACGCTCATTTCCCAACAAGGCATTCCCTTCGGTAGTCCATTGGTCAATCTGCTGGAAGGAAATACCAATACCACGACCACCCAGGTATTGCTTTCTACCTATGCCGAATACCGACCCTGGAATTTCCTGAAATTCCGGACCGAATTCGGCGTTGAATACACCCATACCCTGGACCTCGTTCGAAACTCTTCCAGGACCTCCTTCGGGCGCAACGGAAATGGGTCGGGCAGCACACGCAGCCAACAATTGGTCAATTACAATTGGACGGTGTTGGGAAGTTACACCAATTCCTTTGCAAATAAGCACGACCTGGAAGTGACATTCGGTTCCAATCTGACCGAACGCCTGATTACATTCCAGCTTGCCAGTGGTAATAACTTTTCCGACGACCGGCTAACCTACCTCAACGCCGCCACCAATACGGAGGGATTGAGTGGGCGGACCGAGGCCCGTTTTGCCGGTTTTTTTGCCCGTGCCAATTATGTTTTTGACAACCAATTTCTCCTGACATTATCCGGGCGATACGACGGTGCTTCACGTTTTGGAAGCGAGAAGCGTTTTGGTTTTTTTCCGGCTGCCTCTGCCGGCTGGATACTGACAGAATCCGTGCTGACCCCATCGAAGGTCTTAGACTACCTGAAAATCAGGGCGAGCGTTGGCCAATCCGGCAACGCCGGCCTGTTTGATTTTGCCGGTTTAGGCCTGGTTGAGAGCGTCAGTTACAATGGAGAAGCCGGATTTATACTCGAACAGTTGGAAAACCAAGATCTGCAGTGGGAACAGACCTTACAGACCGATCTCGGCCTCGATTTCGAATTGTGGAACAGCCGCCTGCGAGGCTCAGTGGGCTACTTCATTAAAGATACGAAGGACCTGTTGTTCAACGTCCCCTTGCCCCATACTTCAGGTATCTCTTTCTCTTTTCAAAATACCGGGCAAATCCGCAACCAGGGATTTGAGTTCGATCTGTCAGCCGATCTCCTGAAAGGGCCCTTCCAATGGACCCTGAGTTTAAACGGCGCTACGTTAAAAAATGAAATCCGCCGGCTTCCGGACAACGATGGCAACGGCCGGGATGACGATATTGTCAATGGCCGGTATATCTTTCGCACTGGTCAGTCCATTTCTTCCTGGTATCTCGTAGAGTACGCAGGAGTAGACCCTTCCAATGGCGACGCCCTGTACTTCGATTTGGAGGGCAATACAGTGCCGCTCAGACCGCCATTTAGTGCCCGCAGTATTGTAGGGAACAGCATTCCGGACTTTACCGGCGGATTCACCAATAGCTTCAATTACAAAAACTTTGATCTGTCGATCTTCTTCCAATGGGCCCGGGGCTTCCAAAAATACCGCCAGGAGGGGGAATTTTGGGAAAGCAACCTGGGACAACCCAATAATCAATTGCGCAGCCAGTTGGATGCCTGGACTCCGGACAATACGGAAACCGATGTGCCCCAAGCCCGACTTCAGCAAATCAATGGCCACCTGGTTTCAACACGATATTTGGACGACGCCGACTTCATTCGGCTGAAAAACATCCAACTGGGCTACACCATCAGGGGAATCGGGAAAACCGGCAACCGAATAAGAGTGTATGCTTCCGCCCAAAATCTTTTGACATTTACCGCTTACAAGGGCCTGGACCCGGAGGGCGAGAACTTCAATAATTTCGGCCCGTTGAGCGGCACCTCGATTTTTAACAGTACATTGCCCAAAACAATCCTTTTTGGATTGAATGCTGAATTCTGACAATCCGATCACTTATTGACAAAAAAACCAGATGGATCCTTTTAAATTCAAATCTAATTGTTTATACACCCTTCTGATCGCCTCTTTTCTCTCTTGCTGCGACTCGTTTCTGGACAGGTCCCAACCTTCCGATTTCCTACCTTCCAATACGGTTTTATCTACCCAGGAGGACCTGCAGCGGATCCTGATCGGAGCTTATGCCGCTTTCGAAAGAGGCGGTATCGGTGGTCAGAACCTAACCTTGTTACCTGACTTAATGACCGACAATGTGGGCTGGTTTTCTTTTCTGCGCCCGGACTACCGGGACATCGACCGTGGTCAATTTACACCCTTTTTGAACGCGATCACCTCCCTGTGGCAGGACGGCTATACCACCATCAACCAGTGTAACCTGGTCTTGAACAACCTGCCGAATCTGGCGCCCGGCAGTATTACAATGGCAGAATCCGATCGGTTGCGGGGGGAAGCGCTGTTCCTACGGGGAGTTTGTTATTTCGAAATGGTCCGGTTCTATGCCTTACCATACGGCTCCGCTTCGGCATCTGCCCCTGGCCTGCCCATTCTTGAAACATCTACCGCGACACTGGCGGAGGTCAATTTTCCAAGCCGCCAATCAGTACAGGAAGTTTATGAGCAAGCCATTGCTGATATTACCGAAGGTGCTTCCTTGCTGCCTGAACTAGCCCGTCGCGGCCGGGCCAACAGATGGATCGCCCGGGCTTACCTCGCCAGGATCGCTTTCCAGCAAAGAGCATACGAGCAAGCCGCCGGACTGGCCGGTGCAATCCTCAACGGCCCCTTTAGCCTGGTGGACAATCCCCGGGATTTTTTTACCAACGAGGGATCTGGCGAAGAAATTTGGTCGGTCGTACATACCGATCAGGGAGAAGAAAGCAGCGGCCTGAATTTTGACAGTCGCAACATGATCTATACCGAAAATCTATTGAATGAATTTGCAGCGGCGATTACCCCGAAGCAGCAGGCCTCATTGGAGCAGGAGGGCCTGTTGGTGGATGACCTTCGCCTGAGTACACTCACCTCCGCCCGTCCCGACGGTCAGGGATTAATGCCTCTAAAATACGACGACATTGTCACTGCCGCCGATGATGCACCCATTTTGCGATTGGCCGAGTTTTACCTAATGCGGGCAGAAGCACTGGCGCGTATTCAAGGCCTTAACAATGAAAGCCTGATGCTGCTCAATGCGATCCGTCGTCGAGCATTGCGCATAAGCGATCTTCAAAATAATGAAGCGCCGGAGCGTGTTGATCTCCTTCTATTTGAGATAGAAGATTTTGCCACTGCCGAGGCGCTGGTCGAGGCCATCATCAGAGAGCGTCGCCTTGAACTGGCCATGGAAGGAAACCACTTTCACGATCTGATGCGACTGGGGCGAGTAGTAAATGGGATGCCCTTTGATGCAGATTTGCTTCGCTTTCCTATTCCACAACGGGAGATTGACGCCAATGCAAACCTGGAACAAAATCCGGGGTATTAATCAAAAAATGAACCAATGAAACACTTATCTTTCTTATTCTTGTTTTTAATGTTCGGTAACTTCGCAATTCTCGGCCAGGATCAGCGGCAAACCTTGCTCCTGGAATTTATCAACGAAAGTTATGGTTTCCCGGATCAGAATTTGGGTGGTATGATTCAGGACCACCTGGGCTTTTTATGGATCACTTCCCGAAGCGGATTGATCAAATACGATGGCATTCAAACCAAAGTATATTGTAATTCGCCTCGATACAGTGGCGATCAGGTGGCCAGGCCGGATTGTAGAATGAGTGTAATCAAGGAGGATGCGCAAGGCGATATTTGGGTGTTAGGTTTGGATATGACTAAAGGAACAGCATCGCGTACTTTCTTTCATTTTGATCGAAAGGCCGAGATATTTACTTCCTATGCAGACATCGTAAAAGATACCGCTCTGCTTGTTCATCTACACGGGAGTATTATCAACGATATTGTGGTCGAGCGTCGTTTTATATGGGTGTTGAAACCGGATGGTATCCTCAAGATCGAGGATTACCGCGACCCGGCCACAAATGCCTTTCGTCCCTACCCCAAGTATCGACTTTTCAGAACCCCGCCAATCGAAGGTAGGGCCCGCTCCAACCAAATAGCGGAGCTCGATGACGACAATCGCCTCTGGATGTCGAGTTTGGACGGATTGCTCTTATGGGATGCAACCCGTGACACTTTCGAACGTTTTCGCGTGCAGCCTTCTGCTCCACCTGCCGATCTCCGCTATCACATGAATGAAATTTCCATTGCTGCCGATGGTGGGATCTGGTTGGACGGAAACACGGCCTTTTACAGGTTTGACCCGGATAAGAGGCAATTTACTTCGTATCCAATTCCCGGTAAGAGATTTTTTACTCCCATCTTTGTGGATTCGGGCGGACGGATTTGGACCGGACAATACCAGGGAGCAGGCGGCTTGAGTTGGTACGAACCTGAGAAAAACAAGTGGATTGACCTACGACCACAGACGGCAGAGACCCAGTTTGATCGGAGCGGTACCATTTTTCGGATTCGGGAGATTATCGAAGATCACTCGGGTGTGATCTGGCTTGCTACGGACGCTGGCGGTTTATACAAATACGATCCGCAAAATGCCCATTTTCACTGGCTGGAACACAATCCCAAAGATCAGAACAGTCTTGCTGCAAAGGGGGTTTCGGCTATTGCCGAGGCGGAGGATCAGGTTTATTGGTTGAGTACCTTTGGAGGAGGATTGAATCGCTGGGATCGCAAGGCGGACCGGTGGGAGCAGTTCCATTTTTCCGAACTGCCTGCTACGTTTTTCACGGGAAACCAGGAGGAGTTGGTCAAAAATCTACTGGACGTGGAAGTAGATGGCGACGGTGAAATTTGGTTTGTCTACCCGTTCGGCATTGGCCGATATGACCCGCTGTCACGGGCTTTTAAATTTTATCCTACCAATATACTAAGAGATAGAAAGGCACCTTTTATCGGTTCGGTTCACCACGTTTCGGTCGATCGAAAAGGCCATATTTCGATCGGTTCGGCCGGCGGATATCTGGGCGGTTGGCAGACCTTCGACAAGAAGACGGACGCTTTTGTCAGGCCGGTACCAAAAATCCGCATGATTGGCGATGTCTATGAGGATAGGCAGGGCGTATTCTGGATCGGCACCTTTTTTGTGAATCCAAATTTCTTTCGTTATGATCCGACCCTGGATTCTCTCCACAGGTTCGAACTCTCCAATGCGCAAGCTTTTTGGGAAACTGATAATGATATGTGGGTAGGTACTCAGTACAACGGCCTGATTAAAATTGACAAGGCATCTTTGAGTCACCGACGCTACGATGAGACGCACGGCCTGCCTCATAACAATGTGAGAGGCGTCTTAGGGGATGATCATGGTAACCTATGGATATCCACACGCAATGGGCTTGCACGGTTCGATCCGGATTCGGAACATTTCCAGGTTTACGACAAAACAGATGGCCTCCGCACCGAAAAGTTTTTTGGAACAGCCATGAAAAATTCCCTGGGCGAACTCTTTTTTCCTTCTGGTGAAGGCCTTTTATACTTTCACCCGGACAGCATTGTCTCCGATCAGAAACCACCACCAGTTGCGCTGACCGAGATCCAATTGTTCAATCAGACACTTCCTATCGGCGGAAGTTCTCCTTTGCAGGAACACATTTCCGTTGCTGAAAAAGTCACCTTTAAACACTGGCAAAACGATCTTACTTTGCATTTTGCCGCCTTGCATTACAAGAATCCCCAACGCAATCGTTTCCGGGTCAAACTGGAACCTTACGACCGGGAATGGCGGGAATTGGGCACCAAACGAGAGGCCAATTACACGAGTTTAAATCCGGGTAATTACGTATTTCGACTGAAGGCTGCCAATAGCGATGGCGTTTGGAACGAAAAAGGCGTCAGTCTGAAGATCGTGGTGCTGCCTCCCTGGTGGCAAACCTGGTGGGCTAAAGTATTGTATGTGCTGGCCGCCCTGAGTTTCATCTTTGGTTACATCCGCTGGCGGACCTATTCTTTACGCAAACGGCAGACGGAATTGGAAGAAACAGTCACCAAGCGGACTGCAGAGGTGGTCGCCCAAAAAGAGATCATTGAACAAGAAAAAGAACGTTCAGAAGAATTGCTTCTCAATATTCTGCCTACGGAAACCGCCGAAGAACTAAAACAGTACGGCGCAGCCAAAGCCAAGAACTATGACATGGTTACTGTTCTGTTCACAGATTTTAAAGACTTTTCCCGCTTCGCCAAAAGACTCAGCCCGGAAGAATTGGTTGCAGAGATCGATTACTGCTATCAGGCTTTCGACCGAATCATGGATACGTACAACGTCGAAAAGATCAAAACCATCGGCGATGCCTATATGGCAGCAGCAGGTCTACCGACTCCCAGCACCAGCAATCCGGCCGATGCATTGCATGCAGCTCTAGCCATCCGGGATTTCATGACGCAATACCAACAAGAAAGGATCACCGCCGGAAAAGAGGCTTTCGAGGTGCGCATCGGCGTTCACACCGGTCCGGTGGTAGCGGGCATTGTCGGCATTAAAAAATTTGCTTACGATATTTGGGGGGATACCGTCAATATTGCTGCACGTATGGAAAAGCATAGCCTGCCTGGCCGTGTCAATGTAAGCCAAAGAACTTATGAATTATTACAGAATGATCCTTCCTTCTCTTTTGATCACAGAGGGCAGGTTGAAGCAAAGGGTATGGGATCGATCGAGATGTATTTTGTACAAGGGAAAACCGAATGAAATTGAGCATCTCATTTTATAGAAGTTGTCTAAAGGTTCCATTTCCCTGGAAGTCGAGCTAAGGAGTTGACGTGAAACTAGATCCAGGAGACAATGTATCACACCACTCTCCCTTGTATAGCGCCATTTTCCCGGACCTGATCAATCATTTTTCGGAATTCCGGATAAGATTAATACCGCTCATTTTTTCCCGGAAGATGATTTTGCAACCTTCTTTTC
>JANQRV010000471.1 GCA_028284395.1 Saprospiraceae bacterium | reverse complement strand
CGATTTGGGCCGTGTAGGGCAATAGTTCACTGATCCATGCTCCGGAGTGACCGTGTTGCTCAAAGTTGAATTGAGCACCGGCCAATGGGAAAGACTTTTGGCCCGCCGTCATGCCGGTCACGCGTTGTCCCTTGCGGATGGATTCCGGCAATTCTTCTCCATCCATTTTGTTGAGGAGCGGCTTATAGTCGAACAAATCCAACTGGGAGGGCCCGCCGCTTTGAAACAGGTAGATCATCCTTTTTACGCGCGGCGCAAAGTGAAGGTGGACCTGTTGTTCATGGTACAATAGTTTGGAGAAGGCCATGCCTCCGATCGCCATCCCGGCATTGAACAGAAAATGCCGCCGGGTAAGATTACTACTCCTGTTATCTTTCGCTTGGTGGTCCATTTATCTTTTCATTATTGTCTCATCAAAACTCATGATGGTGCTACAAACGATGGTCATGGCTGCAGTTGCTGCTCGGTCTAGGGTAGGATCGGCAGGGTGTTCTCCCACTTGCAGTAAAGTGCGGCACAGACCGTCATCTTCCTGGTATTTCAGCTGTTCCCTTGTGCGTAAAGTTTCCAGTGCTTCCACCGTCTTCGGCGATGGTTGCAAGCCGGTAAGCAATCGATACGCCTTGATAATTGGCGGATTTTCGGCGTCTGTTTGTTGAAGGACTCTCTGGGCTAAAACGCGTGCTGCTTCTACAAACTGCGGATCGTTCAGCATGACCAAGGCTTGGAGTGGGGTATTGGTTTCCTGTCGGTTGGCGATGCAAAGATCACGGGTAGGAGCATCGAAGACCGTCATGGAAGGTGGAGGTGAGGTGCGCCGCCAAAAGGTGTACAGACTTCGACGGTATAAATCCGAGCCATGACTTTGCTCGTAATTTTTTAGCTTACTGAATTCGCCCTTTTCCGACCATAGGCCTTTGGGTTGATACGGCTTTACGCTTGGGCCGCCAATCCGCTTGGTCAAAAGACCACTGGCCGCCAATGCTACATCTCTAATCAATTCTGCGGATAGTCTTTGTCGGGGACCACGGGCCAACCATTCATTGTCGGGGTCGTTGGCACGCTGTTCGGCGTCGACTTTGGAAGATTGTCGATAAGTGGAAGAAAGCACCACTTTTCGCAGCAAGGCTTTGACGTCCCATCCCGATGCTACAAACGAAGTCGCCAGCCAATCCAATAATTCGGGATGACTGGCCAGGGCTCCCTGATTCCCAAAATCATCCGTTGTTGCGACGAGTCCCCTGCCAAACAAGTATTTCCAAAACCGGTTGACGGCTACCCTTGCCGTCAGGGGGTTCTGTGGTTCGGACAACCAATTGGCGAGATCATGCCGATTCGCCAGAGGGGCCGGATAGTCAAAGTCGATGGCACTTGGTATGCCGGGGTAGACCTGCTGATCCGGAGCGTCGTACGCACCTCTGGCCAGCACGAAGGTTGGCCTGGGCTCCGGTAAATCTTCCATTACCATGACGCTGATCAACGTGTCCTGGATGCCGAATTTTTGTCTTCGCAAGCTTTGAATCTCCCGCTTGACTTTCTGGTATTGCCGATCGATGGTCGCCAGATAATGGGCTTTCCACACCTCATCGGAGTGATTTTTCCGATCGTCCTGATGGAACAGAGCATCTACTTCAACTTCGCTAAGGGTACGGTTGTAAATTTTTAGTCGGTCGATGAAGCTATGTCCGTCGTGTTTCGTTTGGTAAGGGCGCCTGCCACCGATGGTTAATTGTTTTTTAGTGTTGGAAAAACCTTGTGTTAGATGATCGTATACAATCTCCAGTGGTACCCTTTTACCGTTTTGATAAATCGTTATCCCGGAGGCTGTGCCGGAACCGTCGTAGGTAAAGGCAAAATGCATCCATTCGTTCGTGGGAATCGCTTTTTGCGTGCGCACTTCAATTTGATGAGCGGGGTAGCTGTGAATGAATCGGAGGGTAGCGTGGCCCTGATCGATGGCTACCTCATAACCGGGGAAGTTGTTTCCCTTACTCCCCAAATGGTTCAGCACGCTCAAATTATGTTGGCCATGATGAGACTGGAGGTAAAACGCAAAACTGAAGGCATCGGCCCGGTCAAAGGCTACTCGGTTGTCCTTAATGCGTACAAAATCATAGCCGGTGGTCTTGATCGCTTTTCCTTCATAGCCGTCCTCAAAGCCTACGGAACCTATAATGTCAAAAGCTTCTCCGGGGGCCAAGTCGTGGAAGAGTTGTTTTTGATCAAAATGGTCGAAGGAGAGGTCGATGATCAATCCCCGTTGAAGATTGATTCTGCTTTTTTCATAGTCTGTGGCCGGTAATTCCGCAGCTATTTCAAGAGTTTCTTCTTCCTTGATGTGGATCAAGCTGTCGATGAATGCAATCTGTTCCTCTACTTCTTCAGTGGTCAGTACCAATTCGGGGCCGGAATTGCCGTCGTTGGCCGTTATTCCGTTTTCGTGAATGTTGTTGAAAAAACTAAAAAGTTGATAGTATTCTTTTTGGGAAATGGGATCGTACTTGTGGTCGTGACAACGTGCACATTGTAGTGTAAGGCCCAGGAAAACGGTGGCCGTGGTTTCGGTCCGGTCCGCTACGTATTCGACTCGGTACTCTTCATCGATGATCCCGCCCTCTCCGTTTTGGCGATGATTTCTGAGGAAAGCCGTTGCCAACTTTTGTTCCTGAGTGGCTTTGGGCAATTGATCTCCGGCAATTTGCCAGGTCAGGAATTGATCGTAGGGCAGGTTTTTGTTGAAGGCATTGATCAACCAATCCCGCCAGGGCCACATAATTCGGAGTCCATCTTGCGAATACCCATTGGAGTCGGCATAACGGGCCAGGTCGAGCCAATGCAGTGCCATTTTCTCTCCGTAATGGGGTGATGAAAGCAGGCGGTCGACCACCTTTTCAAAAGCATTGGGCGTTTTATCTTGAAGAAAGGCGTCGATCTCCGCCAGGGTAGGGGGTAAGCCGGTGAGGTCTAAAGTGGCTCTTCTCAACCAAATTTCCCTGGAGGCGGGTACATTGAAATCCAGCCCGTGCTGTTCGAGTTTGTTGAGTACGAAGTGGTCAATTTCATTGGAGCATGATTTTTCCTGCCCGACCCTCGGTACTGCTGGTTGTTGGGGCGGGATGAATGCCCAGTGCGGTTTGTACTCTGCGCCTTGCTGGATCCACTTCGCCAACAATGCCTTCTCGTAAGGACTTAAGCGCCGCTGAAATTCCGGAGGAGGCATTTGCAGGGCCGGATCATCGGAGATCATCCGCTGAAAAGCCTCACTTCGCTTGAGGTTGCCGGGTACGAAAGCATGTGCCCCGGAGGATAACTTCTGGGTTAGGGCGCCTTCTGGTACATCCAGTCGTAGATCCGCCTTTAAGGCATTTTTGTCGGGGCCATGGCAGGCGAAACAACGATCCGAGAGAATGGGCTTGATGTGGAAATTGAAGTCTACCTGATCGGGTAACGATCCTACTGCTGATTCATCTACCGCATAGTTGGTGTTGCAAGCAGCAAATAGATATAGAATTACCAAAACCAAAAACAGCCTTATTGGGCGACACATCATAGTCGTTGCAATATCTCGTGTTAGCCCAATGAAAATAGCAAACAATTTCTAGGGATACAAAGATCTGTAGAAAGTTGATTTATGGTCTTCGGATCAAAATGGTATTATCTGATCTAAAGCTCACCGGGTGGAACGGGCGCCGGCACCACATTTTCAATTGGTGGAATGGATTGCAGGAATTCGAAAACAGCGCGTAGATCTTCCTCTTTCATATTGACGTAGTTCTGCCAGGGCATCGGAGGCAGGATCATCCGGCCACCTTCCAGGCCCTTGTGCATACCCTTCGTCATCGCATTTTTGAATTGTTCATAAGACCATGCTCCCAATCCGGATTCGTGAGGGGTCAGATTGGCTGCATAGGTAATACCCCAGGGTCCGACAGCAGCGGTTAAATCGCCGTTAAATAAGGCCCATTTGCCTGGAGTTACCTCAGTGGGGTCGATCTCTGGAAGTTCCTCGTCACTGGGGAATCCCATCAGCATTTTAGCCAGGTCCGGTTCCGGTCCATGATCCGTCATTTTCTTAGGAGTGTGGCAATCATTGCAGCCCATTATTCCTACTAGATAACTACCTCTCTCAATGCTGGATTCTTGCGGGGGCTGTTCTTCGTGAGCTGCTTTGTCAGAGTCGCTACCGGATTCTGATTCTTCGCAGGCGCAGGTAAATATCAGGCCAAGACAAATTGCTATAATTGGGTATAAGGTTTTCATGTTGTGTGAATTTCGGTTTGAATTACAAACCTATACAAAGATAGAAATTTGGCAATTCCTTTCGGTCCGGTGTTACGATGGGATCCACCTACCCCAAATAAATTATCTTATGTGGCCTCAATTATTTACCTTTCTCTATATTTTATAAGGAAGATGTTCAAAATTTCGCTGAGATACTGAACAACTTCAAGATGTGATACAAGTAAATGGAAGTTACACCCAAACAAGGATTTAGAGGGCTGATTGAGAACTGGCAAAGCGACCTGATTGCGGCAGTGAGTGTGGCGCTCATTGCATTGCCCCTATCTTTGGGCATTGCCCTGGCGGCAGGAGCTCCGCCGATGGCCGGTATCATTTCCGCGGTCGTAGGTGGCTTTGTAACCACCCTCTATCGGGGTGGACACATTGCCGTGAATGGCCCGGCCAAGGGGGTCATCGCCGTGATTTTGGCAGGCATTGCCATTTTAGATGACGGATCCGGGCAAGCCTTCAACTACGTGCTGGCCGCAGTGGTGGTTTCCGGAGCGATTCAGGTTGTACTCGGCATTCTGAAATTAGGCCGTTTTGCGGATATCTTCCATTCTTCAGTGATTCATGGCCTTTTGGCGGCCATTGGCATCATTATTTTCGCCAAGCAGATCCACGTTGCACTGGGTACGCATTCCGAAAGCCACAGTATTGTGGAAAATCTAGTCGATGCCGTTCGGATGTTGCCTCATGCCAATCCATTTGTGGTAATCATTTCACTGTTGGGACTACTGCTGTTGCTGTTCCACTCCAAGATCAGCTACAAGTTTTTTCATCTGTTGCCGACCCCGATGTGGGTGATTGCACTGTCGATTCCCTTTGCCTATTTCTTTGATTTCTTTACTCCCCACGCTCTTCCCTTTTTGGGAAAGGCCTATGAGATCGGACCGGAATTGTTGTTGGACATTCCCGACAATGTGGTAGAATCCATCATGCACCCCAATTTCAATAAGATCGATACGATCGAATTCTGGACCACCGTGATGTCCATTTTGATGATCACCAGCATTGAATCGCTTGCCATTGCCAAAGCCATTGACAAAATCGATCCGTACAAGCGGAAAACGGATTTAAACAAGGATTTGACCGGGATCGGATTGAGTACCGTGGTTGCCGGTTTGCTTGGAGGACTGCCCATCATTGCCGTCATCATCCGGAGCACGGTCAATGTGCACAATGGCGCCAAGACAAAATGGTCGAATATGTACCAGGGGCTTTTACTGTTGCTTTTTATCGTGGTATTGGGGCCTATCATGCAACAAGTGCCTCTTTGTGCTTTTGCCATTTTACTGGTATATACCGGCTTTAAATTGGCTTCACCATCGGTATTCAAACAAGTGTATAGCCACGGCATCGAGCAACTTATTTTCTTCGTAGGGACCATGGTATTGACCCTCTATACAAATTTATTGGTGGGCTTATTCGGTGGCTTGTCATTAGCGCTGCTAGGCCACTTACTATTGGCTAAGGTATCGGTTCCGCGATTCTTTGGAATGATTTTTAACGCGGGCTCCAATCTGGTTCTGAAACCGGACGGCAGTTACGATTTAAGGATTAGAGGTATTGCAAATTTTTTAAGCATTTTAAACATTAATAAGTTATTGGCTCAGATACCGAGTGGGGCCAATGCAACGATCGACCTGTCGGAAACCCGATTGGTCGGTTGTACTACCTTAGAGCAGATCTATGATTTTCAGAAAATGCACCAAAATACGGGTGGTGATGTCCAGGTCAAAGGTTTGGAAGGTCACATCTCCTCTACGAATCATAAGTTAGCTACCAAGATAAAATTGGACCCGGTGGAGCCATTGAACCGCCGACAACTGATGCTCAAAGAAATGGCGGAGAGTTATGGGTGGAATTTTCAAGTGGAGCCGGTAGAAGACTTGGAGTATTTCCAGTCCTTTTACTTTTTCAAAACCCGTCCGATCGAGGTGGAGTCCAATTGCATTTCCGACCAGGATCAGGACATGCACCTGGAACTCATCGACGTCACCTTTGAAGAAGGGGCCTTTATGATTTCCGATGAATATACGACGACGGTTGGCCTGCTCAAATTACCTTTCCCGATACCGAAATTCACCATTGAGAAAAAAGACTTCTTGGAAAGGTTCCTGCACTTATCAGAACACAAAGATATTGACTACAAATTATACACCAGCTTTCCCAAGGGCTACATCGTAAAGGTCGAAGATGTGGCAGCAATGGATGCCTTTTTGACGGAAAAACTGAAGTTGCTCATTGAGATCAGTGGGTTACACCATCTGGAAAGCAATGGCGAAGCGATTTTGATTTTCAACAATGCTTTTAAGCTCGCGCAAATGCAAGAATACACCAGGATGATTCAATTTGCCGAGAATTTTAAATCGTTGATAAAGGAATCATAGTTCCGTCGAGGTCGTCCATTCAAATTTTGTCGGGATCCGGATGTTTCCAGGGGTCGCGGTAGTCGCGGGCCAGTAAACGGTTGGCTTCCCGGTCGCCAGTCACCTTTCGTTTCGAGGGGTCGTACGCCAATGGGCGCCCCAATTGCATCGACATATTGGCTAAAATGCAGCTGGCTGCTGAAATGTGACCT
>JANQRV010000459.1 GCA_028284395.1 Saprospiraceae bacterium | reverse complement strand
ATAAAAACCACTGTAAGAAACCACGGGTTTGCCGGTTGCACCGCGCTTAGTAGTAATCAAGATCACACCGTTCGCACCCCGTGAACCGTAAATGGCGGTTGCCGCTGCATCCTTCAGGATTTCCATGGACTCGATGTCCTGCGGGTTAATGTCCGCAATTACATCATTTGAACCCGTTTGAGGAATTCCATCAATTACATAAAGTGGGTCGTTAGAAGCAGAAATAGAACGACGACCTCTAATCCGAATCGTTGGATTTTCACCAGGACGACCGCCTGCTTGTTGAATATCCACACCCGCTACCTGTCCCTGCATGGCTTCAACACTGTTTGAAACCGGGATACGCTGGATCGCCTCCTCATCCAGTGAGGCAATAGCGGCAGTTACCTCTCTTTTCTTCTGGGTACCATAACCAACGACCACTACTTCGTCGAGTAAGGCGGCATCAGATTTCAAAGAAAAGTTAATAATTGTTTGGTTGTTGACCGTAATCTCCTCACTGGCATAGCCGGTGTAAGATACGACTAAGACAGAGTTGACATCAGGCACATCCACACTATAATTACCTTCAAAGTCTGTGGTAGTACCCGAACTGGTACCTTTTACCAATATGGTAGCACCGATCAGGGGCTCACCAGTATCAGCAGCAGTAACTTTACCGGTAATTGTTATGTCAAATTCTGTTGTGATCCCATCGGGGACATTCGTGGCTGCAGTGAGGGACGAATAGGCACCCACTGTCAACGTCATACACAAGCAAAGCATACTTAACAGCTGTAAGATGCCTTGTTGTTTGATTGACTTGTTCAAAACCATGAGCATATAATTAGTTAAAAATAAAAGTGATTGACCAAATTTTGTGAAAGCTTCTTCTCGTTCGTTGGCAACAATTACGCACTTAGCTTTTGTGATTTATTAATTTTGAACATGTTCATGCAATCGATTGCATTAAAACCAAAAAAATAATAATTCTTGTTTTAGAGTTTATTTAAATACGCTTGATTTAGTAGTTAAAAAGGAAAATAAAATCCATTGATGATCAGGCTGTTTGCGTTCGGACTTTACTTATTTGATGATCTTCGACAAGTCAAAAAAACAAAAAAAATTGGTAACTAACACATTTTAGCATTAGATATTTTGAAAAACACCCCCAATTCCGATTAAAGACTGGCTTTTAGAAAAATGAATTTCCCGTCTTTTTCTCCACTTGGCGAAGAGAAAAACCCCTCGGGTAAACACTGTGCAAAAAAACAACAAAAATACGAATTGGCGCTTTTAGGACAGAATTTCCCCCATCACCCAATTGGTCCGCGCTCCGGAAATACCATCGCTAGGGCACTTCCCATTTCCGTGCAATTCGTCGATGATGGTTTGAATCAATGGTTGCTGAATGTGTTTTGGAAAATCAAAATCGAATGTTTTATGAAGCGTGGTCGATCTCACCTCTACTTTGGATCCGGTAAAGAAATGAAATTTAATGATTCCCTCGCTGCCGATGATCACTGCTTCTTCTTTCCGGGCCAGTTCAGAAGCCGTAAAGCACCAAGATCCCGTTCCCAAGGCACCATTTTCAAATTCGAAACTGGCAGTAACGATGTCTTCTGCTTCGTATAGCCCCGCCTGATTGGCCTTAATCCCGGTAGCACGCTTAATCGGTCCAATGACGTAATCTAAGAAATCGAATTGATGCGAAGCCAAATCAAAAAAGTATCCACCGCCGGCAATCTCCGGATTCACACGCCAGCTATCACCACCGCTGACCAATACCTTGGGGTCGGCGGATTTATAGAGTTCGAGCTGCACCATGCGGACCTCTCCAATGGCACCTTCGTCGATAAGTTCTTTGACTTTCAAAAAGTTAGGCAAGCACCGGCGATAATACGCTACAAATAACGGGACATCGGCTTTGGCACAGGCGGCAATCATCGATTGACACTGTTCATAATCGATTGCCATCGGCTTCTCGACGTAAACCGGTTTACCGGCTTTGGCGGCCATTTTAGTATATTCAGCATGGCTGCTGGGGGGGGTGGCGATGTAGATGGCATTGATATCGGGATCGTTGATCAGCTCTTCGGCGTCGGTATACCACTTAGGAACCTGGTGACGAGTAGCATAATCCCTAACTTTTTCTTCATTTCTCCGCATCACGCCTACGAGCTCCGAACCAGCAATCAAGTTCATTGCAGGTGCACTCTTTACCTCACAAACATTACCGCAACCAATAATTCCCCATTTGATTTTTTCCATGTCGTGTTTATTCAAAATAGTTTCACAATTCCATAAATACCAACCATTGCAATAGCAATTGCACTGACCCAGAATATTACGTCATACAGCCGGCTAGGTTGCAAAGACACCGGCAATCGCCGGTATCGGAAATGGATGGCTACAAAGACGACGATAAATAAGATGATGGACCCTATAATACCACCGGTCAAAACCATAAAAACCGGTAATTTAATTAATAGATAGGCCGTCGCCCAGGCAAATGGAAAAAACCAGGCAAGAATAGCAAGCGTTCTTTGACGCTGCCGCATCTGCCCAAAATCAATCCAGCCGACCTCACCGAAAGAATCCGTGAAAACCCGGATCCAAGAGGCCAGAGCGGCAAAGAGAGTCGAAAACAAAACAATGAACGAGCCCACTAGAAAAACGGGCCGAGCCCAGGGCCCCAATGATTCCGTATACATACTGGACAGGACTTCGATCGTCCGGTTTCCCTGCGGCACCTCTCCCATTCGATGCAATACGGCCGCTCCCAATAGATAGAAAGCGGCAGTGACGAGGGTGTAGACGACCATGGAGATAATAGCATCCAAATACATGACATTGATCCATCCCTTTGCCCTCTTTTCCCAGGCCTCAGAGTCGTCCCTAATCCCGGTTTTGGCAGCATACCCCTTTTCAATGCACCAGTAGTTGTAATAGATGATTTCATCCCCACCTACCCCGGTAATTCCAAAGGCACCGATGGCCACTCCAACAACGGCAGCAGGAAGACTAAAAGTCAACCCTTCCATTACATCGCTCCATTGCAATACATAAGGCGTGAATTGTAAAAAATAAAGACAACCGACCGTAAATACGGTAAAAAACCCCATCATAGCGATCGAAACACCTTCGATGAATTTGTAATACCCTCTGAAGGTGAGAAGTGCAACTACCGCAGCAGTGGTAAAAGCAAGAATAGCCAGAGGTACTCCCGGCAAAGCAATCTTCAGCACCAAGGCCACACCGCCAACGATTCCTCCTACCTGTAGAACTTTAAACGACATCAAAAAAATCCAGGACCAGACCGTCCAATGTGCCTTACCCAACCGCGGCCCCGGCAGTTTGTTAAAGGCCCTCATCACCGATTCTCCACTGTGGATGGCATGCTTGCCAAACTCTACCTGGATGGCCACTTTCACCAAACAGCTGATGATGATGACCCAAAAAGTGACAAAGCCGGCTTCCGCACCTAAGGCGGTAGTCGCGATCAATTCTCCCGAACCGACAATGGAAGCAGATAAAATAAATCCAGGACCGAGATAACCTAATTTTTTCCAGAAGGATTTTGGCGGATCTACAATGAATTCATTGGTGACCTTGTAAGGGTCGATCAAGTTGTTTTTCGTTTCTGACACAGTGATTGTTTTTTTCCAATACTAATTGTGATTGGACGCTTAAATATACTTAAGTAAGTTCATCAATTTGGTTGATGAACTTACTTAAATTGGCCAAACATAAAAAAATGGAGCAATAGATGATAATTAACGAGCAACTGACAATTTCTTCATTAAATGAAAAGCTGGATAACCTCTGGGAGTTGTCGGGCCAGAAAATCTTAAAAATCAAGGAGGAATACGATCATTCCCAAGGATCTCCGGTCTTTACCATGCAGGGCAAGTACACCACCCGTGGATGGACGGAGTGGACCCAAGGTTTTGAATTCGGTTCGGCCATCTTGCAGTTTGATGCGACGGGAAAAGAAGAATTCCTAGAGTTAGGCAGAACGGCCACCGTTGAAAAAATGGCACCGCATGTCGGTCACTTTGGAGTCCACGACCATGGTTTCAACAATGTCAGTACTTACGGCAACTTACTCCGCTTAATGCACGAAGGAAGAATTCCCTTCGATCAGTGGGAAAAGAATTTCTACGAACTGGCACTCAAACTTTCCGGTGCGGTTCAGGCCAAGCGTTGGACCGTCATCCCCGAAGGTGGATACATTCATTCTTTTAATGGCCCTCATTCCCTCTTTGTCGATACCATTCGAACCGTCCGCGCCTTAGTGGTCAGTCACGAACTAGGCTACGCAATCTGGGACGAACAGGACCGTAAAATAGATTTACTGGAACGCGCTATCCAACACGGCTTCGCTACGGCAAAATACGCTGTCTATTACGGCGAAGGTCGCGACAGCTATGACGAATGGGGAAGAACGGCACACGAAAGCGTATTCAACACCAACAACGGCCATTTCCGGTGTCCGAACTCCCAACAGGGATATACCGGCTTTACAACCTGGACCAGGGGACTGGCATGGGCAATTACCGGATTTGCCGAGCAATTGGAATACCTCGACACGGTGCCTCAAGACCTCTTGACTCCATATGGTGGTTACGATGCGATTCAAAAGACCTATTTGAAGGCCGCCAAAGCGACCTGCGATTTTTTTATCGCCAATACCCCCACTGATGGAATTCCCTACTGGGATACCGGTGCGCCTAAGCTTCACTTACTGGGTGATTATCTCAATCGAGTCAGCGATCCTTACAATGAGTACGAGCCGATTGATAGTTCCGCCGCGGCAATTGCCGCCCAAGGGCTGCTTCGACTGGGCGTATATCTAAAGGAGAAGCAAGATCCCGATCATCACAAATACTGGCAGAGCGGCCTGACAGTCACCGCTAATTTGCTAGGCGATCCGTACATTAGCCGGGACTCCAACCACCAGGGCCTGCTACTACATACGATTTATCACCAACCGAATGGATGGGATAACGTCCCGAAGGGCAGCAACATCCCCTTCGGAGAGTCCTGCATGTGGGGAGATTACCATTTGCGAGAATTAGCACTGTACGTCTCTAGAATGCTCAACGGTAGCCCCTATTACACTTTTTTTGGTGGTATTAAATAATTCGAAACACGCATGCAAAATAAGTTAGACCAACTTTGTGTCCATACGATCACGACGAAGCCATGGTCGCTCGAAGAAGCACTGGATCACTATGCCGCAGAAAATATCGGCGGGATCAGTGTCTGGCAAAATGCCATCCAAGCCATGGGTCCGGAGAAAGCGGGCCGATTAATCGAAGGCTATCCGATTGAAGTAGTGTCTTACGTAAGAGGTGGCTTTTTCCCCTCGGTCGATGGTGCTCAAAGGCAAAAAGCAATCGATCATAACAAAATGATGTTAGATGAAGCGGCGGCAGTCAAAGCCCCTCTTTTGGTATTGGTTTGCGGCGCTGATCCCAAGCAGTCTCTTTTTCAATCGCGTCAGCAAATTCAGGATGGCATCGAAGCCATTATACCACATGCCGAATCACTAGGGGTCAAATTAGCTATTGAGCCACTGCACCCGATGTATGCCGGAGCAAGATCAGCCATTAATACTTTGGGGCAAGCCAACGATATGGCCGAAAGTATCCAATCCGATTGGGTTGGTATCGCTGTCGACGTCTATCATCTTTGGTGGGATGAGTTGTTGGAAAAAGAAATCCGCCGTTGCGGAAATAACAACCATCTATTCGCTTATCATATTTGTGATTGGAAGGTCCCGACTGAAGATATGCTCAATGATCGGGGTTTGATGGGAGAAGGTTGCATCCCATTAAAGCAAATCGGACAGTGGGTGAGCGAAGCCGGATTTAACGGTTTTCATGAGGTGGAGATATTCTCCAATAAATATTGGGCAACAGATCAAAAAACATTTCTAAAAAAAATTATAGAAGCATATCAGGAGCATACCTAGCTTCACAATTTTAAAGTAGTATACAATGAAAGAACACAAGATCGGCATAATCATGAACGGCGTAACCGGCCGGATGGGTACCAATCAACATCTCATGCGCTCATTGGTTGCGATCCGAGATCAGGGCGGTGTGAAAATTGGAACGGATGAAGTCATTATTCCGGATCCGGTGCTAGTCGGCAGAAATGCTAATAAATTGATGCGGCTCTGCAAAATGTCCAATGTCTCCAAAATGACTACGGACGTCGAAGAAGCATTGGCAGATCCCCACAATATCATTTACTTCGATGCTCAAATCACCGGTCGGAGACATGCCGCGGTCAAAAGAGCGATTGAATTGGGAAAGCACGTCTACTGCGAAAAACCGACCGGAGTTGACACCCAAGAAGCGTTGGATCTTTATCATTTAGCCAAGGCTGCCGGTATCAAACACGGCGTAGTCCAAGATAAGCTTTGGCTACCCGGCATGTTAAAGCTTAAGAGATTGATGGAAAATGGATTCTTTGGTCGCATTTTGAGTGTCAGGGGTGAATTTGGCTACTGGGTATTCGAAGGTCACAGCATTCCAGCACAAAGGCCTTCCTGGAATTACCGTAAGGAGGACGACGGCGGCATCATTGTAGATATGCTCTGCCACTGGCGTTACGTATTGGACAACCTTTTCGGAAATGTCAAGGCAGTTTCCTGTCTGGGCGCCACTCACATTCCGGAAAGAATCGACGAAAACGGTCAGACCTACCGGGCAACGGCAGACGATGCAGCTTATGCCACTTTTGAACTGGAAGGTGGTGTCGTTGCGCATTTCAACTCATCCTGGACCGTCAGGGTAAGAAGAGACGATTTATTGACGCTGCAGGTCGATGGGACAAAGGGCTCCGCCGTAGCGGGTCTTAGGGAATGCTACATACAACACTACGGCAACACCCCAAAACCGGTTTGGAATCCGGACGTCCCTAATCCGATCGATTTTCATGAAGATTGGTCGAAGGTCCCCGTTCAAGAGACTTTTGACAATGCTTTCAAGGCACAGTGGGAGTTGTTTTTGAAACACGTAGTAATGGATACTCCATTTAAAAACGATCTGCTGGAAGGTGCCAAGGGCGTACAACTCGCCGAAAAAGGGCTTGAAAGCTGGGAAAAAAGAGCCTGGGTAAACGTGGAAGACTTAACCTAAGAACATGAATAAAAACGCACTGATTACCGGAGGAAGCCGCGGCATTGGATTGGGAATCGCCCAGTGTCTTGCTGCCGAAGGATGGAATCTGGGCATCAACGGAGTTCGCCCCGAAGAGCAGGTGGAAACCACGCTGACCGAACTTCGGCAGTCGGGAGTGGAAGTGATCTACTGTCAGGGCAATATTGCTTCGAAAGAAGATCGCCACAACATGATTCAAAAAATGGTCGGCCATTTTGGACACCTCAATGTTTTGATCAACAATGCCGGGGTTGCTCCCAGAGAACGTAAAGACTTGCTGGACATGAGTGAAGAAAGCTACGACAGGGTCTTAGATATCAATCTCAAAGGCACTTTCTTTCTTTCCCAATTAGCGGCACGGGAAATGGTAAAATCGAGGACTGCAGATCCGGAATTCCCGGCCTACCTGGTCAACATTTCTTCCATATCGGCCACCGTCGTATCACCAAACCGCGGGCAGTATTGCATTTCCAAGGCTGGAATGAGCATGGTCACTCAATTGTTTGCAGCACGCCTGGGAGAACTGAACATTCCCGTTTATGAAATACGCCCCGGTGTCATTTATACCGACATGACTTCGGTGGTGAAGGAAAAATACGACAAACTGATCAGGGAGGGCTTGTGCGTTCAAAAAAGATGGGGATATCCGGACGATATTGGCAAGGCCGTTGCCGCCATCACCCGGGGCGACCTCCCCTACTCTACCGGCCAGGTCATCATGATTGACGGCGGGCTAACCATGCCGCGGCTTTAAGAAGCTTCAAAAAAGACAATTTGCCAAATCTTTAAGATTTGATAAATTTAACAACAAAACGATTAACCAAAGGGTATGCAGAACAATCAAATCTGGAAAGCGTGTTGCATTGCTGCAGTCGTAATTTCCGTACTCACTTTTACTCCTCTCGTAACTCCAAAAGGTGTCCATCAACCCGAATTGATGGGAATGCCTTATACCTTATGGGCAGGAATCATAGAATCGATATTATTGGTATTGCTGACCTACATCGGAACCAGAGTTCATCCGGGCAATAAAACTGAAGAATAATGCTACAAACACTACTCATTGTCGGTGTCCTTTACATCGTCATACTCATTTTTTTGTCCACTAAAGCCCGCAAAGAAGGCCAGGATTCCAAGCATTATTTAATGGCGGGATCCAATCTTGGAGCTTTTCTTGGCTTCTTTACTTTTGCTGCCACACTCTTTAGTACCTTCACTTTACTGGGCATGCCGGATTTCTTTCGGACTCATGGAGTGGGTGCCTGGATCTTTCTGGCCATCTCTGATGCCGTCATGGTTTTTGGCGTAATCTGGATCGGTTACAAATTCCGTCAAAAAGCACGCCAGACGGATTACTACGGCATGGCAGGCTTCCTGGAAGGACGTTATGGTTCCAGACTGGCGGGTATCACCGCCTTCCTCGGGGCGTTTATTTTTCTCATTCCATACGTTGCCATTCAGATCCGAGGTGTGGCCATTTTCTTACACGCAGCATTTCCCGAATCAATTCCAATGTGGGGTTGGGCCGTGATTATGGTGGTCGTTATGATTGTGTACAGCGAAGTGGGAGGATTGAAGGCCATCATATACAGCGATGTATTGCAAGGCATTCTGTTGTTGATTGCCATCTGGATCATCGGGGGCCAATGTCTCAAGTATTTTGGGGGAATCGGTCCGATGTTCGATCAAATTGCCACCAAAAACGAAGCCTTGCTTTCTGTTCCAGGCCCCAAGGGTCTGTTTAATTTCCAATTCCTCTTAGGGTCCATGTTGGCGATTACTTTACTGCCATTCACCCAGCCGCAGGTTTCGACCAGGCTGGTCATTATGAAAGATTTGTCGTCCCTGCAAAAGATGGCAGTAGGATTGGGTTTCTTTGCCCTGCTCATCATCCTGCCAACCCTCTTTATGGGAATGTATGGTGCCATTCTGTATGCGGACCTACCGGTCTCGGAATTTCTCAATAGAACTTTTATCGCGGATCAGTCCAACATCATTGCTGCCATTGTCATGATTGGCCTTATCGCCGCGGCCATTTCCACTTCCGACTCTCAGCTTTTCGCATTGGGGGGAGAGATTCGTTCCCTGCTCAAGGGCGAAGATCAAAGCATGTTGCGGACGGCACGCATTGCCATTTTCATCTTCGCGGTCATGGCCTTGGTTTTTGCGCTGTTGAGCAGCAATCAACTGGTCCTATTGGCAAGAACCAGTTTTGCGGGTACGGCCCTCATGGCACCGATGATTTTCACCGGCATCTTTTTTCACGACCCCAAACGGGTTCAAAGTATACCGGTGGCAACGTTAATTGGTTTATTGATCTTCGTGGCCTCGCTCCTGGGTTTAATACCTAACATGATTTTAGGGATTCGGATGGACCTGATACTTCTTGGCTTGTTGAGCGCTTTGGCGTTACTGGCCATCACGCTTAAAAAGTAGACTCATGAACCATAAGTTCCTCATAATATTATTGGCCTACTGCGGGCTAGCCTCGATGAGCCGGGCGCAAGAAATGATCATTCCGCTTTATCCGGAAGGAATTCCCTGCGCGAATGAACTCGAGATGGAAATTGTCGAAAGGTACAATGGAGCAGGTAGGTTGGTTCGAAAAGTTCATCAACCCGAAATTCAAGTCTTTACGCCGGCTCCCAGCATTAAGAACGGTTCTGCAGTGATCATTTGCCCGGGTGGCGGCTACACAATTTTGGCTTGGGACAAAGAGGGAGTCAAGATCGCAGAATGGTTTAATTCGATCGGAGTGACCGCCTTTGTACTAAAATATCGACTACCTCACTGGGAAAGTGAAACGTGCAAAGATAAAGTCGCCTTATCCGATGCCCAACGTGCAATACGACTTGTAAGAAGCCGTGCACGCGAATGGAATATTGCCAGCGATCGGATTGGGATCATGGGCTTTTCTGCCGGTGGTCATCTGGCATCTACTGCCTCCACACATTTTGACGAAGGGGATCCGAATGCAACATTGTCCGTCGAAAAGTATAGCTGCCGGCCTGACTTTTCCATCCTCATGTATCCGGTAATAAGTATGGATACCACGATTTATCATCGGGGATCACGCGTCAATTTAATTGGAAAAAACCCAGAACCGGAAAAGGAGCTATATTTTTCAAATGAAAAACAAGTTACTCCTGAGACCCCTCCCACCCTATTGATCCATGCCAATGACGATCGGGGCGTGATACCCGAAAACAGTGTCCAATACTACCTGGCCTTACGCAGAAATAAAGTTCCGGCGGCCATGCACATTTTCGAAAAAGGTGGCCATGGTTTCGGCCTGGCCGCAGACAGGGGTGCCGTAGCGGCGTGGCCGCAAATATGCGCCGCCTGGATGAAAGACCGGGGATTGTTAAATCAACATCTGCGAGCACTGATCGTAGACGGCCAAAACAATCATAAGAACTGGCCGGAAACAACCCCCATTCTTAAGAATCACCTGGAGTCCACCGGATTATTTTCGGTTGATGTCGCCACTACACCCGCAGCCGGCATGTCGCTGGAGGGTTTCAATCCGCCGTTTTCCGAATACGATGTAGTCATTTCCAATTACAATGGCGCTTCGTGGCCCGAAACAACGCAGAAATCTTTTGAAAGGTATATTCAAAATGGCGGAGGTTTCGTCGTCGTTCATGCTGCGGATAACGCCTTCCCGGAATGGAGGGCCTACAACAAAATGATTGGTTTGGGCGGATGGAATGGCCGAACGGAAAAAGACGGCCCTTATGTTTATCTCGATGATGAAGGCAAAAAGGTTGTAGACGAAAGTCCCGGAAAGGGAGGGCACCATGGAAAACGACATCAGTTCATAGTCGAAACCCGTCAACCGGAACACCCCATCATGAAAGGGTTTCCTACCAAATGGCTACACACTAACGATGAATTATACGATCTAATGAGAGGGCCCGCAGAAAATATGGAAATACTGGCTTCTGCCTACAGTTCGCCGGAACAAAACGGTACCGGCCGACACGAGCCGATGGTCATGAGCATCCACTACGGACTGGGGCGTGTGCTTCATACCACCTTGGGACATTTCAACGAATCGATGTTATGTGTGGGGTTTGCAACATTATTTAAAAGGGCCGCAGAATGGGCTGCTACCGGGGAGGTAACACAAGCCTTTCCGAGTGACTTCCCAACTCAAGATGAAGTATTGATTATTGGAGAGGAGGAATGATGGAAGTGCACAAGGCCCTCCATCATCCCACAAAAGATCTTTATTTCTTGGTAGCAACTAAGGGAAACTGTTCCCCTTCCACCGCTACGTTGCCTTTGAGGCCACCGTCGCTTTCCGTGACGGTTCCTACAATAGGATAACCTTCATAGTTAAAGTTGAAGATCAATTTTCCATCTACAACTTTGACTTTACTAAAAGGTAACTGCCCTTGATCGTTTTGTAAATAGCCGGAATAAGTGTCTCCGGATTTTTCAATAACCATTTCTCCTTTGAAATCTCCTTCCGGTGTGTCGGTAATTGTGTAACTCCAGGTCCCTACAAATCTGGAGTCCATGGTACTGGCAGCAACAAAGGTCAAAGTGCCGGCGACGAGAAACATGCATCTAATTGCAAACTTCATGTGAAATCATTTTGTGTTAGTGAATGTTGTGAGCTAATTGACAATCAAAATTACCATTTTACCAGTAAAACCATGCCAGCTTAACTATCTTTTTAACAGGACTTAAAATAATATATGCAAACGTTTGCAGAAAGAGCGATATTCTCTACTTTTAAGTGCCGAAACAAAAGCGAAACTCCTAAGAATTTCAATACGCAAGTCATGCCTCAATCAACAGTTCCAGTGCAGGTCAAGCCGTTTCTCGGCGACCACTTTCTACTCGAAAACCGGATGGCAGAGATTCTTTATCATGATTATGCTAAAGATCAACCGATTATCGATTATCATTGCCATCTTCCACCAGATCAGATTGCCGCCAATCATCAGTTTGCCAACCTGACAAAAATATGGCTGGATGGCGATCATTACAAATGGCGGGCCATGCGAACCCTGGGCATCGACGAGCAGTACATCACGGGAGATGCGCCGGACGGCGACAAATTTGCAAAATGGGCCTCCGCAGTCCCGTTTACCATTCGAAACCCCCTGTTTCAATGGACTCATCTGGAGCTGAAGCGATACTTTGGTATTGACCGATTGTTAAATGCCGAAAGTGCAACCTCCATTTATGATGAATGTGGAGAACATTTGAAATCTTCCGACTACTCCACCAGAAACATTTTAAGAAAGATGAATGTGGAAGTCGTCTGTACCACGGACGACCCGGTCGATGACTTGGCGGAGCACCAAAAAGTCAAAGCAGAAGGTTTT
>JANQRV010000457.1 GCA_028284395.1 Saprospiraceae bacterium | reverse complement strand
TAAAACGACACCAACTACCTGGATCGCTATTTCTATCTGACGCCGGCCCAGGTGCGGGATATGCGTTTTGATTTTGAAACCAATACCCGATCCGGAAGTTACCTCGGGATGCTTTCCGCCATGACCTATACCCATAAAAACCAATTTAATGGAGCCGAACGACTCGATGTCAACCTTTCCGTAGGAGCGGAAACGCAGTTGGGAAGCGACGGCCGTTTTTTGAATACACTGGAATTGACAGCGGGGGTCTCTCTGTCGATTCCAAAGCTACTGCTGCCATTGAAGTCTACCTCTATTTACCAAGATTACGTTAGCCGCACGCGCTTCAATCTTTCGAATGCCTACCAGATTCGTGCCGGTTTTTTTACCATCAATCGCCTGAGCGCCGATATGACTTACGATTGGCGAAGCAATCGCCTCATGCGTCATCTTTGGACCCCGATCTCCATCACCCAAAACAATACTTTTAACATCGATCCGGAATTTGCTGCCGAACTGGAAGAAAATTCCCGACTCAGGAACAGCCTCGAGGACGTACTGATCCTGGGCGGCCAGTATCGCTTCATTTATTCCACCCAGGAAATCGGCAAGACCAAACCATTCTTATTTTTGTCCGGGACGGTGGAATTGGCTGGCAATTTACCGAATGTGATAGCCAGTGCCGTCAACTCTGATGATGGAGTGCATCGAATTTTTGGTACGCCCTTTAGCCAATACCTCAAATTGCAAGCGGATGGCCGCTATTACTTCCAGTATTCCGACCATACATGGGCATTTCGATTGGTCGGCGGTGTGGCGGTGCCATACGGCAATGCGGACATCGTGCCCTACAGTAAACAATTCTTCATTGGCGGCTCAACAAGTCTACGGGCTTTTCGTCTTCGTCAGTTAGGACCCGGAGCCTTCATTAATCCGGATGCAGAAACCGTCAATTTCTTCGATCAAACGGGTGAGGTTTTGTTGGAATTCAATGCGGAATACCGCTTCGACCTGGCCTCTTACTTCAAAGGGGCGGTCTTTGTTGATGCCGGCAACATTTGGTTGCTCAATGAAACCTTCGGGGATTCCGGAGAAGGTGCTTTCCGGTTTGATACTTTCTATCGTGAAATTGCGGTTGGTACGGGGGTGGGACTGCGGATCGATTTTGACTATTTTGTCGTCAGGTTAGACGCGGCTTTCCCCGTGCGCAAACCCGTTTTTGGAAAAGGCTTGGAGTGGACATTTAACCAGTTGGACTTCCTGAATGGCCATTGGCGCAAAGAAAACCTGGTGTGGCACCTGGCGATCGGATATCCATTTTAATGTTGATCCGGATTTCATGGGCGAGCAGTCCGGTCGTTGCTCAACTAAGGAATTCGGACCAATCAAAGCTCCATTCTTCATTTTCATAAGCATTGTCCTTGATCACCAAAAAGGGAAAAGGTAGATCATAGGCAATTTTGATGGCTCTGCTGCGCTTTAACCAGCGAGCCGGATAGCTTCTTTTGTGGGAGATCATGACTACGACGTCGGCCTTCTTTTCCACGGCGAATTTTTCCAATTCCGTTTCCAGGTTGCCGACGACCAGGTGGAATTTGATGCGCGAATTGTGCTTGAACGTATCCTTGAGTATTTGCAGATTCTTGGTTGCCTTGGCTACATTGCCTTTCTTTTCTACAACGTGCAAACAGTGCACCGGACTCCGGAACACTTTTATCCATTCCTGCAGCATATGCAGTGCGCCCAGGTCCCGAAATTCAAAGTTGGTGGTGAAAATGATTTCGTCGATGCCGGCGAACACGGCATTGGAAGGCACGAGCAACACCGGACAGTCGGCACTGGCCAGCACGGAAAGGGAGGTTCGACCGACAAACTTTCCGGCAACATCATTCCGGCCCGTCATACCCAATACCAGAATCGTTACATCCTCGTCTTCCGCAGTTTGAAGAATCGTTTTGGCCGGTATACCTATTTTGGGAACCGGCTCTATTGCAATGTCCCGGTGGGTCTCCGGCACGTGCTTTTGAATAAACGAGGATATCTGCTCCCTGATCTCATCCATTTTGTCTTCCCGTACTTTGTCACTTTCCAACTCCAGCTTAGGATTGTAGAAAGCATGAAGGACTAAGAGCGGCATATCGAAGAACAGGGCCAGGTCAGCAGCATATTTAAAAACCGTGGCGGAATGATCGGAAAATTCAGTTGCAAATAGGATCTTTCTCATTCAAAAAATTTAGGGATGCGGCCATCCGTTATTCAGGATCCGGCTGCGACAATTGCCGGCACCGCTCAATGTTGAGCTGCTTCTTCGCCTCTAAAGTCAATTGGCCATATTCGGTATGATATCGATGTTGTTTCAGAAATGTCAAATTCTCTTCTGCCCATTCAACATCCGTATACTGGCGATCGAATACCAATTTCAGCTCTTCCTGAAGCAATTTATGTAAATGATAGTACTCTGGCAAGGACATATGGTACATGTCGGCATCGCAAATGATCTGTTCCAGCAGATTTTGCGGTTGTTGGGGCATTTTGGTCGCGCCAATACAGGAAAGGACTTTTCCGATCTTTTCCTTTGGGTAGTGACGTTTGCTTAAAAATTTGCCGGCGATCTCCTGACTTACGGCTTCGTGGCCTTTATAAACGCGAGACATGCCCGTGTCGTGAAACCAGGCCGCCAACAATAAGATTTCCCGATCTTCGTCGGATACTCCTGTATGTTTACAGATTTCCCGGACCCCCCTAACGACGTTGATGGTGTGTTGTATGTTGTGGAAAAGGAGATTATCGGGCAACTCCCGAATCAGAAAATCCGTTACGTACCCTCCGGCTAAGAAGGCAATGTTATTTTTTACTTTTCTTTTCTTCATGGTCCATTAGGATTTAGTGGAGGCATCCACAGCTTGTAAATTAGCAAAAAAAGATTGTTTCCGTGATGCTTCGGTGGCCAGCTCCCCGAATTCAGACGCTACCAAAGAGGGCGCCACACCAAGTGAGTGGATTGTCGTATCTCATTAATGCCGATCTTTGATTATTTTAGATGTGTACTAATCCATCATTTGGTCAAATCGATACACCATGATAATAGCGTTCAATCGAAGCCTGCTGACCTTCCTGATATTCCTCACCGGCATCCTGTATAGTCAAACCAGTACTGCCTCCGAGCCGTCCAAAACGATATACGTGTCACAGGAATCGGGCAGGGACAACAACAATGAGGGAGCCGATCCCGACCAACCGATCCGGACATTAAAGCGAGCCTACGAAATTGCCCGTAGCTCCCAGGATCAGTTTGGCGAATTCCAAATCCTTTTAAAAGGAGGGGAGACCTTCAACGAGTTTTCTCCCGTTGAAGTGTCGCTGTACGACAACGATGTGAATACCTACGCCTTCGTTTGGGACATCGATCGGAAACTGACCATTTCAACGTATGCGTCAGATGAAAAAGCCCATTTGTACGGAGGGAAGCATACGCACGAAGGAGGCCCAACGCAAGCCATTTTGGTGATCGCGCCAAGCAGCCGGGAAGTACTCATCGAAAATCTATTTTTCGAAATGTGGGAAGTGGGTACGATCATGCTCTTCGAGACCGAAGACGTCGTCATTCGAAACATCAAAATTGACCGAATCGGGCCCTACTATTTTCCGGCCGAAGAAACACAGGGCGTCTATTGCGCCGGCGTCGTTTATCCGAAAAATTCCACCCGGGTGCTGATCGAAAATGTGGTGATGACCAATTGTCACAACAATTTTGCGCAACTCGGCGCGCTTCATGGCTTCTATTGCACCCGCTTAAACCATTCCGAAATTCGCAATTGTTATCTGAAAAATGTGAGTGGCTCGCCCTTTAAATTCAGAAGATCGAAAGCAAACAACGTTTATGTACACGACAATGAATGCTATTACACGGGAGTATCTACCCAAACTGCCGAACAGGTGCAATTCGGGTTTGTTCGGTACAGCGGAGATCAAAAGGAGGGCTGCCCGTACGGGTTGATTTTCGAAAACAACATTTTTCATTATCCGTATTGTTGGAGCGAATATGGAGAGGATTGTACCACGGCAAAAGCCGTGAAGTATTCTATCAGTAATACGAAGGTGTGCGGCAAAGGCGCCTGTGAAGACACGGACAATGTAAAATGGATCAACAATGATTTTAAATTCAATTGGGAATGAATTTGGGGAACGATCGATATGGAAAATATTGTTTCTATTCTTGGTTTTTTCTTGCTCCGGAAATCAACCAATCGCTTCCTATCAATTGCTGCAAAACGTTCAAATCCCGGAATCACTGACCCAGATTCAAGACAGCCTCCGCTTCGGTGGAGACTTGCGCATTGGAGATTTAGAGAACAATGGCCGAATGGATTTTCTAATCTACCGCACCGCCAATAGTGTAGATGGAGGTGCCGCTCAGCCCAGCTTCCTCGCCGCTTTCACCCGCGAAGGAAAAATCCTGTGGCAGCATGGACAAGGGGGGGAGCAACCGAATCGACCGGGGCCCGTCGCCATTTACGACATCGATGCGGATGGCCGATCCGAAGTGATTTGTTTTTATGCCGCTGCACCGTCCGAAGTCGACCCGTTTTCCATGAAGGAAGTAACATTGAGGTTGTTTGACGGTGCCACGGGCGTGTTGAAGCAAATCGCTCGCCCGGCTATTCTGGAAGGCATTACCGGCAAAGGGCCTAACTGGGTGCATCAACGAATTCTGATTGCCAACCTGTCCGGAAACCCCACACCACAAGACTTCATCGTCAAACTCGGAAAATACCTGCTGGCCTTTGATCACGAGCTCCAACTCATTTGGCAATATTACAATGCCAACGATGCCTACCAAAACTGTCCGGCGTACATTCCTTCGGTTGGAGACATCGACGGGGATGGCCGCGATGAGGTCAATGGAGGATATTATCTTCTGAACCATGATGGTTCCGTGTTGTGGGAGCGAAAACTTGGGCGCAACATGGACAGTGTAGCGATTGATTATTGGGACAATGATACCATTCCAAGGGCCTTCTGTTCCGGTTTTGGTTTCATTATGGATGCCCAAGGGGATACCGTATTACAATTGGGAGAGAAGCTGGTGCCGCACGGGCAGGAACTGCGGGTAGCGGATTTTGCCGGGCAGATTCCGGGAC
>JANQRV010000445.1 GCA_028284395.1 Saprospiraceae bacterium | reverse complement strand
AACAAGGCATTAACCGGGTGGATTTCGAGACGTCCTTCGGTTTCCGGGAAATAACCAGAACCCTTGATATGATGAACAGCGCCCAGTTTTTGGAAATTGCCAATGAACGCGCCGCCAACGATGGTAATGATCCTTTCTTCAGTCCGGCGGAAGTGGCTGCCTTTTCTCAAATCAACACGGATTGGCAAGACGAAATCTTCCGTTCCGCCATGGTCCAAAACCATTCCATTCGATTTTCGGGAGGTAATGAAAGTACCCGTTACTTGGTATCCGGTAATTTTTTCACCGAAGAGGGTGTGATCATCGGATCTGATTTTGAAAGGGGGTCGTTGCGCCTGAATCTGGACAAGGATTTTGGCGAACGCTTCCGGCTCGAAAGTCGCGTCTCCTTATCTCGTTCGGTGAACAATGAAGTGCCGGCCAATAACATCATGCTTAGTGCCTTGCAGGCTCCTCCCTTCCTGGAACCTTACAATGAGGACGGCACTTATCTGGACGGCCCCGAGATCAAACGTTTTCCTTTTAGTCCCAGTGCCGGCACCAACCCCGTTTCTCTGGCCCTGGAACAACTCGACAAAAATACCATCGATCGGATCCTGGCCAATGTGTCCGGTAGTTACGAGATCCTGAAAGGTTTGAGCTTCAAAGTATTGGTCGGAGTAGATCAGGTCAACCGAAACAGCGACTTCTACAACCCCAGGATTATCGAAGCGGGACTACCGGCCGGATCGGGTTCGAAGAGCTTCAGCTCCATCACCTCTTTGCTCAATGAGAATACGTTGAACTTCAACACCAAGCTTCGTGGAAACGATCGGCTGGATGTGACCATTGGGTTTACCTGGCAGGAAGAAAAGAACGACTTTCTGTCTGGTTCGGCCAGTGGTTTTGTGACGGATGATCTCGAAAACGCCGCTCTGAGTGCCGGAGAAAACTTTTCTGCGCCCAATACCAATTTTACGGAATGGACCTTACTGTCCTTCCTGGGAAGAATCAACTACAGCCTTAACGACAAGTACTTGTTTACGCTATCCGGTCGAAGGGATGGTTCCTCCCGATTCGGGGAAGGCAACAAGTGGGGATTTTTCCCCTCTGCGGCTTTTGCCTGGCGATTGGCCGAAGAACCCTTCATTAAGAACAACCTGCCTGCTGCCCTCTCCGACCTCAAGTTAAGGGTAAGTTGGGGAATTTCCGGTAACCAGGCCATCCCGGCCTATAATTCGCTGCAAAGATTTTCGGATGTGGGCCTGGCTTTCGGCGGAAAGGTGAACACCGGCTTTCGGCCGGAAAATCTGGGCAATCCGGATCTCAGATGGGAAACAACCGAAGAATTCAATGCCGGGTTGGAGTTCGGATTGTGGAATCAAAAAATAAATTTCAGTGCCGATTACTATGTAAAAAATACGGAAGATCTACTGGCGCGCGTCAATCTGCCGCCGACATCGGGTTTTGCCAGCACCATTCAAAACATTGGTTCTACCCGCAACCACGGTGTGGAGTTCAATGTAGGAGCGGCTTTGGTGAGGAGGGAGAAACTGAGCTGGGATTTGAATTTCAACATTTCTGCCAATCGAAACGAAGTAACCGAAACTGCCGGCGGACAAGACATTGTCGCTCCCAATATTGAAATTGTCGGCCCCGCCAATGTGGTACGGGAAGGACAACCCCTCTCCGCCTTCTTCGGATTGGAGATTGACGGATTGACCGAGACCGGACTTTTCAACTTTGTCGACCAAAATGGTGACGGCAACATCAACGATGCCGACCGGGTCATTCTCGGCAGCCCATATCCCGACTATTTCTACGGTTTTTCGACGGATGTTTCCATCGGCAATTTTTCCGTCCGTGCTAATCTCCAGGGCGAACTCGGAAAAGAACTTTGGTACATGGATATTTACCGCTTCGGCGCTTCGATGCACCGCGGTGGCAACTCTTTTGCCGAGGTGGCCACACAACGCTGGCGGCCGGATAATCCCGACCAAAACGCCAAGTATCCAAGAGCAACGGCCACCCTCAACCAGCAACCTTCAGAGTTTTATGTAGAGGAGGCAGACTATCTGCGCTTGCAAAATCTCAGAATCAGTTACAATGTTCCCCTTGATAAATTGAATATTTCGGGCATTAGAAATGCGACCATTTATTTTAGCGGCCAAAACCTCTTCACCATTACCAAGTATCCGGGGTATACTCCTGATATCGATACGTTTAGAAGTGGCGACCTGCGAATCGGTGTCGATTATCGCAGTTACCCCATTTCCCGCACATTCATGTTCGGGCTGAATTTGGGCCTCTGAGATTTAATGTCCGGTAATTTGTAATGTTTGATTGTCGAACTCCAAATCATTTAGTCATGATTCAAAAATATATCAGCAAAATATTTCTAGCCTCCGCCTTTCTAATGGTTGTATCCGCCTGCGAAGACGCCTTGGTCGAAGAACCGAGAATTTTCCTATCTCAAGAAACCGTTTTTTCATCCAGAGCAGGGGCTGTTGCCGCTACCATGGGCATTTACGAACCCTTTCGAGAAAATGACCTGTACGGTTGGTGGTTGTTGGGCAATCTGGAATTCTGGTCGGATACCATGTTCGGACGTGGCAGCCAGGCCAATGCCAGCCGGTACCAACTTGCCTCCCGCGGAATCGGCCGGATCGGACTCATCTGGCGAGGTGCCTACAATGTGATCAACCGGGCCAACATCGTGATCCAACAACTGGAAACGAAGGAAATTGAGGGGGTAGATGCCAACTTAAGCAGTGAATTAATCGGTGAGGCCCGCTTTCTCCGCGGTCTGGCTTACTTCCACCTCGTACGCCTGTTTGGTGATTGCCCGCTGCGAACCGAACCCGAAACGGATCAGACGCAATTGGCCATTTCGCGGTCGCCGGCCAGTGACGTATACGCGCAAATCATCCAGGACCTGGAATTTGCCGAGAACAATCTTCCCAACGTCAATTACAACGACGGAAGGGCCACTCGCTGGTCCGCAAGCGGCTTGCTGGCCATTGTCTACCTTACCCGTTCGGAATGGGCGGCATCGGCAGCCAAAGCCAAAGAAATCATGGATTCCGGTTTATTCAGTTTGGTGGAAGTGACCGTACCCGAAGACTTTCAACAAATATTCGGGCCGACGGTCATTACGCATTCCGAAGAGATCTTCTCTTTGAAACACGCGCGTATTGCCGGTTTGGAATTTGAACCGTTGTGGCTGATGCACCGCGCCGGCTCCGGCTATTCGCTGGGTGGCAATGCCTTTGCCTGGTTTGGCAATCCCGATTCCTGGCTTGGAGAATGGATCAAGGAGATTGGCGGACCCGATCTTCGAACGACCGACTGGATGTACAATGGCCCCCAAGACGAGCAGTTCCTGAGTGCGGAGATACCGATGCTGTTCAAAAAATTTCGGGATACCGAATCGGAACTTCCCGGTAATGACTTCCCCGTAGTCCGATATACGGAGATTTTGATGATCTTTGCGGAGGCTACCAGCCAGGCCAACGGCGGGCCCACTCCCGAAGCTTACGAAGCCGTGAACATGGTACGCCGCCGGGCTTACGGTCGCGACATCAACGTTCCGGATCCGGAAGCCGACCTGCCCGCTGACCTCAGCGCCGATCAATTCCAGGACGAAATCCTTTTGGAGCGTGCCAAGGAATTCATCATGGAAGGCAAGCGCTGGTACGACCTCCTTCGGACGGGAAAAACACTGGAAGTCATTCGGGCCTCCGGTCCCGGGAAAGCCGCGATCGAAGAAAAACACTTGAAGTGGCCCATTCCCAGCGAAGAAATAGATAACAACAGTGCCATGACCCAGTCCGATCAAAATCCGGGCTGGTAACGGTTCTAAATACTAATTTACAAGACAGGAGAATGATCGCTACCTATCAAAAAATCACGAAAATCACGGTCCCCTTTTTAGTCATTGGGACTTGTCTATTGTCCGGATGTAGCACGAAAGAGGTACCGAAGTCTCCTAATGTAATAGTCCTTTTGGTAGATGATCTGGGTTACGGGGATCTGCAGTGTTACAATCCCAATTCATTGATCCCCACCCCTAACCTGGACCGTCTGGCCAATCAGGGGATTCGAATGACCAGGGCCTACTGCCCGGTTGCCGTGTGTTCGCCGTCGCGCTATGCATTGATGACGGGAAGTTACTCCTGGAGAAGCTGGAAGAAGTCGGGCGTGATGGCCAACTACGAACCCTCCATGATCGAATCGGAGATGCTCACGCTCCCCGAAATGTTGCAGAAGGCCGGTTATTTGACGGCCGGTTTCGGGAAATGGCACCTGGGCACCACCTTTCCCACATTGGATGGCCAACGGCCGGCCGGATACGGTAAGTTCCGGGCCGATGACAACGGTGCCAATCTCGACCTGAGCAAACCAGTGACCGATGGTCCGCTGGATCATGGATTCGACCGCTGGCTGGGCTTTAGCTGTGCCAGTGAATGTTGGATTTTGGAGGACAATGAGATAACGGCAGCAATCGGTCACGACCTTTACACCATTGAAGCTACTCCCAATAGCGATCACATTGAAGTCATACCGCTGGCCGATTATTTGCCTTACCTCACCCAACAATCGCTCGCCTTCCTCAAGGATCAAGCTGCCGCCGATGCGGAGCAACCGTTCTTTCTGTATTTTGCGCCCTATGTCCCCCACATACCGCTGGCCGTAAGCGAGGACTTTCGCCGGCGCACCCAGGCCGGTCTATACGGTGATTACGTCCATGAATTGGACCATTATATTGGCCAGCTATTGGATGCCCTGGACGAATTAAAGCTGAGCGACCATACCATGGTGATCTTTGCCAGTGACAACGGATCCCAATTTGAAATAACGAGCGACGAAATGGATCTCCAAAATGCGAGCAACAGTCCGGAGGATCGGCTGGAACACGCGAATTTAAGTCATAAGCACCAACCCAACTGGCCGCTGCGCGGTACCAAGTGGAGCATCTACGAAGGTGGCGTTCGAACTCCTTTCATTGCCCGATGGCCCGGTCACATTCCGGCAGGACAGACCAACGACGCTTTGCTCGGACTAAATGATCTGATGGCTACCGTGGCCGCTTCGATTGGTCAGGAGCTACCGCCGGGCACGGGGTCGGACAGCCACAACCTATTGCCCAATTTACGGGGCAACGAGCAGGACATTCGCCGGGAAATCATCGTGCAATCCACGGCCGAAAATTTGGGATCGTTAAAGACAATTGGAAATTCATTCCCGGTGAACAACCGGAACTGTACGACCTTGACAACGATGTGAGCGAATCAGTAAATTTGTATCAAAAGAACCTTGATTTATCTGAAGAATTGAAAACGGCGATGCAAGAAATTATGGGGCAAGACATTTTACTCAAGGATCAAAAATAAATCGTCCGTGTCTAATCAAAGCAATCCTCCCCGGAGACAATTTCTCAAACGCGTTTCGGCGGCCATGCCGGCCGTTTTACTGGCGCCTTATTTGAACCCACGTATTTTTTCGCCCGGGAAGCGCTCTTCCGATTGCCCGCTCCGGGAAGACAAACTCAATTATGACTTGCTCGTATATGGCGCCACCTCAGCCGGCGTAGTGGCTGCTTATACTGCCAAAAGCTATGGACTGAATGTACTGCTCGTAGAACCGGGCCGCCACCTCGGTGGTATGAGTTCGGGCGGACTCGGTGCTACGGATACCGGAGGCCGGGATGATTACCTTTCGGGGCTATCCCAGGAGTTTTATCTCCGAATCGGCCATTACTACGGCCAGGAAGGTCCGCTCTACCGGTTTGAACCGCACGTAGCCGAAACCATCTTCGAACAATACCTTGATGAGGCCCGGATCGAAGTACTCTTTTCCCGCCGGGTCAAAAGCGTGGAAGTAGCAGGCGCCCGGATTCGATCCGTTGCCTTAGAATTTGCGGGAGATCGGAGCGAACCGTTGATCACCGTTCGCGCACATCAGTTTATCGATGCCTCGTACGAAGGAGATTTGATGGCCCGGGCCGGAGTGTCCTACACCACTGGCCGGGAAAGCAACGACACCTATAACGAAATCTACAACGGGGTGATCATGGGACGCGAAGCCGGCCCCTACGGTCAATCGAAAAGAACGAGGGAATGGGCGGTCAATGTCGATCCATACCTCGTGCCCGGCAAACCGGCCAGCGGACTATTGCCGGAAATCAATGCCGTGGGACATGCGCCGCTCGGAAGCGGCGATAAGAAGATTCAGGCCTACTGCTTTCGCCTTTGCCTAACGCAGCAGAAAGACAATCAAATCCCGTTTTCCGAACCTGAAGGCTACAATCCTGCTCGATATGAGCTGATGGCCAGGCTCCAGCAACTGAAGCCTTGGGAAACCCTGCGCAATGGGTTCAATATAGCAAAAATGCCCCGCGGTAAGACCGACATCAACAACTACGGTCTGGTGGGCTTTTCTTCCAATTTTGTGGGCGGAAACTACGATTATCCCGACGGAAATTACGACACCCGCCAGCGCATCTGGAACGAACACCAGAAGTATCAGCAGGGCCTGCTCTGGTTTCTGGCTACCGACGAGCGAATCCCCGCCCACATTCGCCGCGAAATGAACACGTGGGGATACTGCCGGGATGAGTTTCGCGATACCGACGGTTGGCCACACCAACTTTATATCCGTGAAGCGAGGCGGATGGTCAGTGATCTGGTGATGACCGAACACCACTGTATTGGAGCGCAGCCCGTATCCGACGGTATTGCCAGAGGCGGGTATGCCATCGATTCTCATGTGGTCCAGCGCATAGTCGTCGATGACCACGTAGAAAACGAGGGCAATACGTCCATCAAGGGCCACGGTCCCTACCTGATATCTTATCGATCCATCATACCGAAAAGAGCGGAAATCGGCAACCTGGTTGTACCCGTATGCGTTTCTTCTTCTCACTCCTCCTACGGCTCCATCCGAATGGAGCCCGTGTTTATGGCCCTGGGACAAGCGGCCGGAGTGGCTTCCTACCTGGCCCTGAAAGAAGACAAAAGCCTGCACGACGTAGAGGCGCGTAAGATCCAACTTGAATTGAAGGACAATCCGCTGGTCAACAGGAAAGTACCTGCGGCGTACGCCGATGTACTACCATTTAAAGTGAACTAAAAATTTATCCATAAACAGAATAATCAAGCAAAATGAATCTCCAGTTTTTTCTTAATCATCTTCCAACCGGCCATGCGCTTAAACTTCTTCTCCTTTTTCCCCTGCTGCTGTTCCTTACGGCCTGCGAGCCTGCTGCCGAATTAGAGGATGATGCCCACGTGGCGGATGTCATCATTTACGGCGGAACTTCGGCAGCCGTCATTGCTGCCGTACAAGCCAGTCAAATGAACAAAAGTGTAATCGTCGTTTCTCCCGATGATCATTTGGGCGGACTTTCGGCCGGGGGGCTCGGCTATACCGATACCGGCAACAAGAGTGTGATCGGAGGCCTTTCGCGGGGGTTTTACCAGCGCGTCTACAATCACTACCAAAAGCCCGAAGCCTGGAAGTGGCAACAGCAATCAGCATACGGCAACAAAGGTCAGGGCACACCGGCCATCGATGGAGACCTGCGTACGATGTGGATATTCGAACCCCACGTAGCCGAACAGGTTTTTGAAGATTTCATCCAGGACCACAAGATCACCTTACATCGCGATGAGTGGTTAAATCGCGAAAATGGCGTCAGCCTGGCCAATGGAAACATTACCGGTATCGAGACCCTGAGCGGCAAAAAATACCGCGGAAAAATGTTCATCGATGCCACCTATGAAGGGGATCTGATGGCTGCTGCCAAGGTCAGTTATCACGTGGGCCGGGAGGCCAACAGTGTCTATGACGAGGAGTGGAACGGAGTTCAGGTTGGCGTTTTACATCACGGCCACTGGTACGAGAAAGATATTTCACCCTACGTCGTTCCGGGCGATCCTTCCAGCGGTCTTTTGCCCCGGGTATCCGCCGAAGATCCCGGAAAAAAGGGAGAAGGGGATGATAAAATACAAGCGTATTGCTTCCGGATGTGCCTATCCAATCATCCGGAAAACAGCGTGCCTTTTCCCAAACCGGAGAACTACGATGCCGCTCAATACGAATTATTGGCCCGAGTATATGCCAAAGGCTGGGATGCTACTTTCCGGAAATTCGACCCCATCCCCAACCGGAAAACGGATACCAACAATCACGGCCCTTTCAGTACGGATAACATCGGTATGAACTACGATTATCCGGAAGCCTCTTACGAGCGTCGCAGGGAGATCATCCAAGAACACGAAACTTACCAGAAAGGCCTCATGTACTTCCTGGCCAACGACCCTAAAGTGCCGGAAGAAGTCCGGGAAGAAATGAGTCGGTGGGGCCTGGCCAAGGATGAGTTTGTCGACAACGGCCATTGGCCGCACCAGATCTATGTGCGGGAAGCTCGCCGCATGATCGGCGAATTCGTTATGACCGAAAACGAGGTATTGAGCAAGAAACCGGTGCCACAACCGGTCGGCATGGGTTCTTATACCATGGATTCGCACAACGTTCAGCGATACATAAAACCGGATGGGTTTGTACAAAACGAAGGGGACATCGGCGTGAAAGTTCCCCAACCGTACCAGATTGATTTTCGCTCTTTGATCCCGAAAAAGAGTGAATGTCAAAATTTGCTGGTTCCGGTTTGCGTATCCAGCTCCCACATCGCCTTTGGCTCGATCCGGATGGAGCCCGTATTTATGATCCTGGGACAAAGTGCCGCAACGGCCGCTTGCATGGCGATCGACCAGGGCATCGCCGTCCAGGATCTGGCTTACAACCAATTGCAGGCACAACTGTTAAAAGATGGACAAATCCTTAGTAACGAACAAGCAGCGCAAATTGCTCAATAATCCAACGCACCGATGAAAAAGAACAAGTATTTACCGTTGTTATTTTTACCCTTCCTGATCGGCACCCTCTTCTCTTGTGAAAACAATGAACCACCCACCTACGACCTGGTTGTTTACGGCGCTACCTCCGGGGGGATTGCTGCTGCAGTGCAGGCAACGCGCATGGGAAAGTCCGTTTTACTCATTGAACCCAGCGCTCGTATCGGCGGCCTGACCACCGGCGGGCTTGGACAAACGGATATTGGTAATAAATCGGCGATCGGCGGAATTTCTCGCGAATTTTACCAGGGCATCCGGGCCTACTACGATCAACCGGAACATTGGAAATGGCAGGACCAAGAGGAATACCTCGACGGCGGACAAACCCGGACCGAGGCGGGCGAAACCGCCATGTGGACCTTCGAGCCTTCGGCTGCGCTCCAGGTATATGAATCGTGGCTCCGGCGGGACAACATCGAGCTGGTGACGGATCAGAAGCTCGACCGGGCCAATGGTGTAAAAAAAGAAGGAGGTAAAATTCTTTCGATCCAGATGCTGTCCGGTGAAGAATACCACGGAAAAGTTTTCATCGATGCTACCTACGAGGGTGATCTAATGGCTGCGACCGGTGTTTCCTACACGGTGGGTCGCGAATCTAATGCCACTTACCAGGAAACCCTGAATGGCGTCCATACCAAACTGAGGGATACCACCATGACCGGTTACCCGGCGCGCAATGCCATCAATCACAATTTTGTAGACGGTGTAGACCCTTACGTGGTCAAGGGAGATCCGAACAGTGGCCTTCTTCCGGGCATCAACCCCGATGGTCCCGGAGAATTTGGGGCGGGCGATCACCACGTTCAGGCATACTGTTACCGGATGTGCCTCACCGACCACCCGGACAACAGGATCCCTTTCGAGAAACCCGAAGGCTACAATGAATTAGATTACGAACTGCTGCTGCGCAACTATGAGGCAGGAGAAAAAGGGTTTCCGTGGATCAACTCCAAAATGCCAAACCGAAAAACGGATACCAATAATCGCACCGGCTTTTCAACGGACTTTATCGGCCAAAATTACGAATACCCCGAAGCGAGTTACGAAGAACGGGAATCGATCCGGGAAAAGCATCGACAATACCAAAAAGGGTTGATGTGGACATTGGCCTACCACCCCCGTATGCCGGAACACATTCGGGAAGAAGTGTCCAGGTGGGGAACCTCTAAAGATGAATTTGCCCGCGAAGACGGTTGGCAGCAACAATTGTACGTGCGAGAAGCCCGCCGCATGACCGGAGCATACGTCATGACGCAATTCAATTGCGAAGGACTCAAAGTTGCGGAAGATCCGATTGGCATGGGCGCCTACGGTATGGATTCCCACAACACGCAACGGTACGTCACGGAAGAAGGTTTTGTAAAAAATGAAGGAAACGTAGAAGCGAAGGTACAGGCTCCCTATCCCATTAGTTATCGTTCCATAACGCCCAAACGAACAGAATGCACCAATTTGTTGGTCCCGGTGTGTCTGAGTGCTTCCCATATCGCATTCGGTTCGATCCGCATGGAACCGGTATTTATGGTTTTGGGGCAATCGGCAGCTTCGGCGGCCGGACTGGCCATTGACGATGATATTGCCGTTCAGGATGTGGAGTACCCAAAGCTCCGGGAGGTGTTGATGAAGGGAAAACAGATCTTGCAAAATTAGAATGCTTTCTTGCTCTAATTTGTAAATCAATGCTTCCAGTTTTTGCAACCGCTCAGGGACCGGGAGAACTAGTGCTACTTTGTCAAGTCAAACTTGCAACACTTACTTATCGACACATTCTTTGCTTAGAACGGCACTATTCACACCCGCCCAATTCTTTGGAATACCCCATTCTACACTTCACTCAAAATAGTACCTTTAAACGAATACAAAAGGTGCATCCATGCTAAAATTCTTTCGAAGAATCAGAAGAAATTTGTTAAGTCAGGGAAATTTGAGGAAGTATTTGATCTACGCAATCGGTGAAATTCTATTGGTGATGGTTGGTATTTTATTAGCGCTGCAAATCAACAACTGGAACGAAAACCGGCAAAAAAGAAAGGAACAGATCAATCTACTGGAAGGAATGCAAAAGGATTTGGTAAGAGATGTACGGACCTTCCAGGCTGCACTCAGGATTCAACAGCGCTCCTTGGAAAGACATACCATTTTAAGAAACATCATCTATAAGAAGGCCCCGTTTCACGATTCGACGACTTACTATTTTGCGTCCTTAAACACCACTTCTACGCCCATCTTCGTGGTAGCCAACTACGAACGGGCACTACGGGAAGGTTTGAAAATCATTTCGAACGACTCCCTGCGCAACGATCTCGTCTACTATTATGAATATACAATTCCCTACATGGACAATAAGACGAAAATAGACCCCAAATACCAATTTGCCGAGATTATGCGCCCTTTTTACAATCAATATTTGAAGGTAGAACTAGACGACAATGATGCCGTCACTTATTCCATAAACAACTATCCCATGTTGGTCAGTGACAATCCTTTTTTGGTCGAACTCGATGCGGCATTGCTCAACAAAAAAGTACTCATTGAGCTGCTTGAAGAGAGCCTACAATCTTGTAGGTCTTTGATCGATCGAATCGAAAAAGAACTTCAGGTACTGAGATAATGCCTTTTTCTTATTTGGCACCAAGTCGGATATTAATCCCAGGAGGAAAGACCGATGATCTCCCCGTTTGGCCCCACAAAGAATGTGTATTTGTCGCGAACGTAATCTTCATTTTCCAACTCGTACCCTTCTTCTTTCAACTGGTCTCCGATCGGGCCAATGTCATTGACTTTCAGCATGAAATGGTTGTGGTTGGTATTCCCGACCGGGCCGATGGTATGCATAAATTCCGGTGCGGTGACCGATAGGCCAATCGTCAAATCATTCGCTCTCAGCTTCATGACCAGCATTCCTTCCAGCCCCGGACCGTGGAGAACCTCAGCATCCGATAATTTAAAACCAAGAATTTCACGATACAGTTTCAGCGATTTCTCGAGTTCGAGTACATGGATGCTGATGTATCTCAAGCCGGTAACCCTGGCCTCCGGTTTGTTTTGTTCATCCGAATCCGTGCTTTGAGCGGACAGAAAGCCGGTGCCGGCGAGTAGGAACGCTACGAGCAGTCCCAGATTCGGCCCGGTGGTGCGTTCTATTTGGCGCTTACTAAAATCAATTTTCATCATCATTGTCGTAAATAAGGTCATGATTGAATGTACGCTTTGGCTGGCAGGACAGGTTAACCGTTTCCTAGGTGCAGCCTTTACGTAAAAGGTTGTTATTTACATCCTCCTTGTGAACCAGGCACAAAGTAATGGTACAAATTTTTACTGCTTTTGAAGTTGTCGGTTTCGGGTTTTTACCTGATTGTCAAGTTTTAATACAGTTTATTTGAGAATAGGACCAGATCAAAATTTTGAATCTCTACGCTTTGTTTAGCTTTTTTCCATTTAAACCCTATTTTAGAAGTCGGCGATTTCTGGTTTCTTCCAATTGGGTAAAAAAGGATCGGCAGATGAAAATTGTAACGAGGTTCAGCATAATTTACTTCTTATGTTCCAGCACCATTCTTCAAGGGAGCGGTTACCATACTGATGCCCCCACTCAACTCGACACCATCGAATATACAAACCCGGAAATTGAAAAATTCATCACATCGCTCTACCAAAACAAGCGGGGCGAGGTCAAAAAAGGCAGAGAGGAACTGGCCCGCATCATCACTATCTTAAACCAGTCCGAGCATCTCTTTGTCTTTCACGATCAGCGCCACCAATCATCCTACAGCGGCAGAGACATCAGAAAATTGGGAGAGTTTAAAGTGAGCGCCGATGGCAGTCAATTCCTCATTGTGATCCCCGACCACACTTCCGGCCCCCAAAAGGAATTGTTGGACCTATTTGGCGGAAGAGGAGTACTCGCCGGAGAGGAAATCTTTCATGCCTACCAATTGCTGCAAGGCAAACTGATCGTTATTGAAGAAGATGAAAAAAGCATCTTGTCGGTATCCGACAAATGCACCATGGTTGAACTGGAGGTAGACGCCAAACTGTTTGCGGTGAACAACAGATTAGGCCAGAACAGCTTTAAAAAGAAAGGGTTTTACGTAAAGACGATCGCGGGATTGATCAGACGCCTCAAAGGAAATAAAGCAGCAATAGCCCGGTTACTGACACAACCAACCCAATACAAGTATCAGAATAGAAATGGAAGCATTAAGGTGAATTATCCTGCATCTTATATGCCGTGGGCTAAATGATGCTTTGGCTTCTTTGGTTGCTATGGTCTCTATGGCTACTGTGGCTTCTATAGTAACCACCTCAGCAATAGAAGCAATAGAAGCAATAGAAACCATAGAAGCCATAGCAGCAATAGAAACCACAGTAGCCACAGCAACCACAGCAACCATTCCCTATTAGTCCCCACGCACAACCGTAAGCCGCGACCGAGGACCAGCGCGCAAATAAATCTGCTGCTTCTTAAAATTAAAGGTAAGGCAGAACTGCTTCAAGAATTCCTGTCCGAGCAGACCGTCGACGGATGACCAAGGCAAACTCCTCATCTGCTTAGCCGGCACAAAGATCGTCTGCATGGGCAACAGTTGGTAGCTTCCGATTTGCAGTTCGTGCAGAATGCCCGCTTTAACCGAGATGGTCCTGCCCCCCAGGTCCATGGCGGTCTTGT
>JANQRV010000342.1 GCA_028284395.1 Saprospiraceae bacterium | reverse complement strand
ATACGAGGTCATTGAGCATTCGGCCAAAGGATATACGGTCCATAGATACCATGCCCGCACTCCGCTGGTGGCAGCAGCAAGGGTCGGAAATCTAGAGATTGCGAAGTTGCTGCTGGATGCTGGGGCCAAAGTTGACGATTTTGGCCATCAAGATCCTTCGCCAATGATGGAAGCGGCCCGGAGTCGTCACTTGGAATTCACTCAGTTTCTACTGAACAATGAAGCGGATGTGAACCTGGAAAGCGACACGCATGGTTCTGCTCTTATCATGGCAGCTGTTGGCGGTCGGACGGAAATTGTCAAACTACTGCTGGCGAAAGGAGCCGATATCAAATTGGTAAATAGTGGTCAAGGTTCGGCATTGAATGCTGCCGCCTGGCATGGGAATACCGACGTTGTCGAGTTACTAATAGCAGAGGGAGCTGAAGTTAATGCGAAAACCAGTAGTCATGGCTCTGCATTAAGTTCTGCGGCCTGGAATGGTAATGAACGAACGGTCGAATTATTACTGGATAAAGGTGCCGACGTCAACATGATCACGAGTGGGCACGGATCCGCACTCAATTCAGCAGCTTGGAATGGACATAAAGCTACCGTCGAGTTGCTTCTTTCTAGGGGAGCCGAAGTCAACATGGTTACCGGCGGTCATGGTTCCGCTCTGAATTCGGCAGCGTGGAACGGCCACGACCAAACGGTGGAATTGTTATTGGCCGAAGGAGCGGATATCAATTTGGTGACGGGTGGTCACGGTTCGGCTTTGAACTCGGCGGCCTGGAACGGTCATCATTCAACGGTTGAGCTGCTGCTGTCCAAGGGGGCAGACATTAATCTGACAACCGGTGGTCACGGTTCCGCCCTGAACTCAGCGGCGTGGAATGGCCACGACCAGACAGTAGATCTACTATTGGCCAAAGGAGCGGATATCAATTTAGTGACGGGTGGTCACGGCTCGGCTTTGAACTCCGCAGCCTGGAATGGTCATCGTTCTACCGTGGAATTGCTATTGGCGAAAGGAGCGGATATCAACCTGACGACTGGTGGCCATGGTTCTGCACTAAATTCAGCGGCGTGGAATGGCCATGAATCGACGGTAGAATTATTGTTGGCCCGGGGAGCAGATGTTAATTTAGTCACCGGTGGCCACGGCTCTGCTCTGAACTCTGCAGCCTGGAACGGACATAACGGGACTGTAGCATTATTGCTAACTAAAGGAGCCGATATCGATTTGATTACGGGCGGTCATGGTTCTGCACTTAACTCGGCCGCTTGGAACGGTCATCAGTCAACGGTTGAACTGCTGATTTCGAAGGGGGCGGATGTCAATTTGATCACTGGTGGTCATGGTTCTGCGTTGAATTCCGCATCCTGGAACGGGCACCTGGAAACGGTGAAACTATTGGTGGCCAAAGGGGCGGATGTAAATCTGCGGAGCGGGGGCCACGGCACTCCTTTGGCATCTGCTTATCGCAATGGACAGGAACACATCGTCAAATACCTCCGATCTCAAGGTGCCAAATAAATTGAGAGGTACATCTCGTTTTTAATAGCTTCCAAAGACAAACACTCAATATTGATGCTGCATAAAAAGTTTTTTGCCGGCCTGATCGCCCTATGCCTCTTATTGTTCGGATCCGCCGGCTGGATTGTGAACAAAAAGGACCGGATAATGGAAGTTGAAGATCCGCATGGTGATTTGAAAAAATCCATTGATCAAATCCTTTCAGCAGAAATGGAGCGAGACCACATTCCCGGTACGGCCGTTGCGATTGTCAAAGATGGAAAGACGGTGTACAAGCAAGGATACGGAATTGCGAATACGGCGACCGGGCAGAAGGTCGATGCCGATAAAACGATCTTTCGAATCGGTTCCATTTCAAAAGCACTGACCCTGCTGACACTTTCCAGACTGATTGACCAGGGGCGCATAGGAGTGGAAGACGACGTGTCCAAATACTTCGATGGCATCCAGAACCCCCATGGTTTTTCCCAGCCGGTTAGAATCCGCCATTTATTAACACATACTTCCGGCTTCGATCAAATTGGGATTGGCCGGCACATTTACGATTTTGAACAACCACTGGAAAAACGAAAAGCTCAACGACCCACCATTTCCGAATTTCTGCGTGATAATAATTTACGGAGAGTTACCCCCGCCGGGCAGTACTATCGTTATGACACTTATGGCTCTACGCTAGCCGGAGCCGTGATTGAGCAAGTGACTGGACTTCCCTTTGCGGAAGCTATGCAAAAGGAACTGTTTGAACCAGCGGGTATGTCTCGCTCGTCAGTTGAGGTCAGGCCTCGATACATGGAGGACTTAGCCGCCGGACATGGTTTTGTAGATGGGGCGTTTGCTCTGATGCCCTACGAAATCTACCTTACTTTACCGGCATCTTCTATTGACGCGACTGCTGCTGACATGGGGCGACTTTTGTAAGTACTGACCGGTAATGGAGCCAATCAAACCGGCCGTCTGTTTTCTCCGAAAATGATGCGGAAAATTGTCGCTCCTCAGTTTCGGCCTCACCCGGAATTCGTTGGCATGACCCACGGTTTGCAAGAGTCTAATCGCTGGGGCAGGGCTCCGGAAGCTTATGCCATCCGAACGATTGGGCATGGTGGTGATATGCTGGGGTTCAAGTCGTTTATGCTCATCGTTCCAACCTTGAATATTGGCCTATTTGTCGCGGGCAATCGCAATGCTGAAGGCGGCGGCGGACGGGTTTCCTTCTGGCGTCCGGTAGTTGATGCTGTTCTCGATCATTTTGGTCAGGAAAAGATAATCCAACCCTTTGCTTTACCTACAATTGATAAGAGCATAGATCTCAAGGAATACACTGGCAATTACTATTTTGGTGTCTTTTGTCATTCTTGTTCGCCGGAGGAATGGACGTTAGGAGGCTGGAGGCGGAGTTCGAATCCCCTTCGATTTGAAATTGTAAACGACACTTTATGCCTAGGGGAAGATCGGTTTCTTCCCAGGGGGGAGGATGTCTTTATCCGATCCGACGGATATGACATGGTATATTTTGGCAGAAATGAGCAGGGGGAAGTGTCTTTTTTTGTTTTTTCCGATGAGAACAATTCCTTTGAACGAATGAATAACTGATATTCCCATATTTGAGGGCTAATTCTGACCGCACGTTTTATTGATCGTTTTTTAGGGATTGTCGGAAGTCAATTGCCAGAAAAGGTCGAGAAACAGCGGAGAACACTGGGTGAAGTGAACCCACGATCCCGGCTCCGGATTTTGGCCTTCTCGAATCCACTCCTGCAGATGGAGTAAGGTGAAATTCCTCCGGGCTAGTTGGTTTAAAACCGTACTTAAATTATGACGAAACAGATGGGGAGTGTCGATATCTACTTTTGATCCGTCCTCCTGATCAACGGTCCAGACGGGTTGGTAGTACGTAACATCTTCACCGTCGAGATATCGTCCGCGCAGGAGATAACCTTTTCCCGTCCAATCACTGGATATAGCAGTTCCGAATGGGTTCTGAATTGCGACTCGGTAAATGCCGCTGTTGCGCAGCACCCGGCGAACTTCCTGAAAAACCGGGGTGACGTCCGGACAGTAATTCAAGGAAATCGATTGCCATACAATGTCGAAAGAATCATCGGAGAATGCCGAGAGGTCGGTCATCGTCCCCTGTACCGTTTGGATGGAGAATTTGTGGTGTGCTGCAGCCATCCGATCACGCTCTAGCATGACATCCGACAGGTCGAGTACAGAGACATTCGCGCCCAGGATTCCGAAGGCTGCAGAGTCTTGACCACCACCGCTGGCTAAACAAAGCACATCTTTTCCTTTGGCGTCCTGAATAATGTCGTGCCGATAGGCGTAGGTCTTTGCCTGATCCACCGTGTAGTCATAAAATGGAATGGAATGCATGACATTGGCATTCGCCAGCGCATTCCAACGTTCTCTTGTTTGCTGTATTAGTTTATCCATCGTTGCTAGGTATTTGAATGTTTTGAGAAATGCATTGTCGCGTTACTGGGTTTGGTATTTAGGACTCGGATAGGTCAAAATGGTCAATGATGAGGTCGGCCACTTCCTCGGCGGACTTGTCCGAATTATCGATTCGGAGGTAATTATCTTCCACGATCGACTGTGGGTCGGAATTCATTTTGTACTTGTTTTCCAACCCTACGATGCCATTGTGAGAAACTTCGACGTTGCGTTTGCTGGCCTTGTGTTCTAGCCGGTTGGGCGTATTGTTTCGCAGTAGTCGCACTTCGAGTGGAGCTTGCAACTCCACGATGTGAAATTCCCACCCCTGGGAGGTGAAAAGTTTCTTGAGATTTGCAACATAGTCCCAGTCTTCCTGCAAATCAAAGGCCCAGACCAAAGTGAAAATAAAACCTTTCAGTTCTTTACTTCCCGCAACGGTTTGGAATACCAATTGACGAATGCCCTCATTGATCTTTTTGAAGCCTGACATCCCCCAATCAAAAATATTCAGGGTCAATTCGATGGAGTGATGATTGTGAAAAAGTTGATAACCGGTCTTTTGAGCTAATTGTTGACCTACCGTCATTTTTCCAACAGCGGGAGGTCCGGTAATGAGAAAAAAGTTCATATTTTTCTTTTGAGGCCTTGGTTTAATTCCTGATATATTTCTATAGTACGCCGTTTCATAATCTCGTATTCTCGTTTTCCTGCTTGGCTATAACACTGGCCCTTGTGCAATAAGTTCCTTTCGATGTAAATCATTGTTTCTTCCAGCGACTGGCCTCGGACCGATCCCGTGATCAATGATTTGATGATCTCGAATGGATAACCACCTTCCAACATATGTGCGTCGTGAAGCAGTAGTCCTTCATTTGTAGTGGGGCTACTTTCTTTTTGAGATTCCCAGGCGACGTTCAGTATCTTTCGGATTCGGTCGGGAGCGATACCGAGATCTTGTAAAAACTCCCGGATTTGTTCTTCATGTGAATAGATGAAGCCGTGAAGATAGGCGGCTACTTCGATGATTTCCCGATCGTGGTCGAGGCTGGTTTTTTCAATCAAGTCATCTAAGGTAACCAGGATGCGTTCGATATGCGACAGATCGTGCATAATGTCTTTATCGGCATAAAATGGGCTGGCAAAGGCCCGGACTTCTTCGATCATCGGATACTCAAATTAACGTAATTTAAACACCGGAACTGGCATTGAATCCGCCATCTACGGGTATGACCACTCCTGTAACAAAGCTGGAAATATCGGAGGACAGGTACAGCAATGTACCTTGCAGTTCATCCGGCTCTCCGAGTCGCCTCATGGGAGTTTTTCCGATTACGCGCTGATAGCGAGGAGTGAAATTGCCATCCTTGTCGAAAGCTAAGAATCGCAGTTGTTCCGTCAGAAAAAAGCCGGGTGCGATGGCATTGACTCTAATGCCTGCTGGGGCCAGATGAACGGCCAGCCATTCCGTAAAGTTACTAACGGAAGCCTTGGCTGCTGAATAAGCCGGGATTTTGGTTAATGGTTTAAAAGCATTCATAGAAGAAATGTTGATGATGACCCCTTTTTGTTCCTTCGCCATATCGGCACTGAGTACCTGTGTGGGAACGAGCGTGCCGATGAAGTTGAGGTCGAAAGTATCCTTGAAGGCTTTTAACGGCAGATCGTAGAATGTCTTGGTCTCTGCGTCGGCAGCGGCAGTAGATGAGAATTGCTCGAGATCCGTGGTAGCGGCAGCCACATTTCCCCCCGCGCCATTGACCAGAATGTGAATGGACCCCAGGTGAAGGTTGATCTTTTGCTTGGCCTTTTTCAATTGTTCTTCGGAAAGCACATCGCATTGCAGTCCAATGGTTTTGACGCCAAATTCTTCCGCTAGGAAAACAGCTCGATCCCGTGCTTTTTCGCCATCCAAATCCAGTAGGGCGACGTTTACTTTTTTACGAGCCAGTGCTCTGGCGAAGGACCAGCATAGTACGCCTCCTCCTCCGGTGATGACAGCATTTTTGTTGTTTAGATCTGAAAAATCCAGCATGTTGGTTTTAAGTTTGATGGTTTTAAGTTAGATAGTTAGAAAGTTTGCATTTTTTGGGTTAGCGATACTTCTTTCTGAGTGCTTCAAAAAGAGTGGCATTATAGGTGATTCCGCCGCAAATCATAATGAGAACAGATTTGCCTTCCTGTGCTTCTTTTCTGTTTACATACGAAAGAGCCGCTCCGCAAGCTGGTTCAGTGATGACGTTGTATTCTTCTGCAAAAGCCAGGGAGGCTGAAACGGCTTCTTTATCCGACATAACATAGGAAGTGATTGGGCGTTTTTTTGCCCATCTTAGCGCCTCTTCTGCAACTTTTTTGGATCCCAGACTCGTAGCAATACTTTTCAGTTGTGCTAATTCGACCACTTCACCGGCTTCTTGTGCCGCGCGAAAGGATGCTGCCCCTTCCGTCTCTGCTGCGATTACCTGTACGGAATGCCATTTGTTGCGTTCAAGCCCCATCATTATACCACAAAGGAAGCCACCGCCGCCAACAGCCACTACCAATTCATCGGGTTCGTCCATCTGGCTTGCACATTCGTCGATTACCGTCGCATTGCCTTCCCAGACATACGGGTCGTCAAAGGGAGGGATGTAAATGGCGTCTCCTTGTGCCTCGGTCAATTGTAAGGCATAGGCATGAGCGTCGTTCCAGACCGCTCCGAATTGTTCGACCGTTGCTCCAACCGATCGGATCTTTTGCACCATAAAATCCGGAGCGTAGGTTGGTACCACTACGTGTAGGGGCATATCCAGGTCTTTGCAAGCATGGGCCAGGGAAAACCCTGCATTTCCACCGGAAGAAGATATGAATCCTTTTGCTCCCTGTTTTTGGTAACTTTCGGCGGCCCAGTACATGCCTCTCATTTTGAAACATCCCGAGGGCTGATAGCAATCCATCTTATAGAAAACCTGGTCGTGATGAATCGATCTAAAGATGGGGGTTTCTATGTATGATTGTTTCATCTACATACTGAGTTGATTGGTAGATCAAGATTAAAAAAAAGTGGCAACCATACAATAGGAGGCAATAAATCCGTCTATTTTAGTACTTTGAGCGAAAAGCAGACTATTATGATCAATCCTTTGACTTCCGGTAGAATGGCCAAATTTTGTGCCCTGATTCTCAGTCTTTGCTCACTGATCAACTGCTCGAATGTTTCGTCGGAAGAAGGGAGTACTTCACTTTTGGAGCGCGAAGTTGCCGCCATTGTACAGCCGTTCATCGACAGTGCCCAGATTGCCGGCATTGGGGTCGCAGTTGTTCACGACGGACAGGTACTGCTGGAGAAGGGCTTTGGTTATGCTGATTTGGAATTCGACGTCCCGATGCCGGACGATGCTTCTTTTGAAATCGGTTCCATTACTAAGCAGTTTACTGCAGTCGCTATTTTGCAATTGCTGGAACAGGGAAAACTGTCGTTGGAAGAAGATTTTCGATCTTACCTGCCTGATTTTGACACGAAGGGGCGGATCATCCCGTTGTATCGTTTATTGAATCATACCTCAGGTATCAAGAGTTATACTGATTTGCCAGAATTCTGGCCCTTATCAGTCTACGATTTGCCACGCGACACTCTATTGCGGATTGTCGAACAAGCCGGTTTTGATTTTGAACCGGGCGAAGCATTGATTTACAACAATACAGCTTACTTCATTCTTGGGCTTATAATCGAACAGGTCAGCGGATTGAGTTATGAGGAGTACATCCAAAAGAAACTGTTCGATCCACTCGGTATGGACAACTCTTACTACTGCAATGAACAATCCATTGTAAAAAAGAGAGCCCACGGTTATGAAATGGATGGAATGGGGTTGGTCCGGAAGAGTTATCTAGATCATAAGTGGCCCTATGCAGCGGGATCACTTTGTTCGACCGTCGGTGATCTAGTTAAATGGAATGAAGCCCTACACAAGGGTGGTTTTATTTCCGAAGATCTCTATAGGCAATTAATTACGCCGGATTCCTTGACCGATGGAACACCCATTCGTTATGCCTTTGGTTTGTTGAATACAACGAATCAAGGCTGGAAAGTCATTTCACATGGTGGTGGAATCAATGGATTTTTATCCGATGCTCGTTATTTCCCCAATCATGATTTATTGGTCGTTGCTCTAATCAATACAGCGGGGCCGGTATCTCCCGCCAATATTTCAAGAAGCGTAGCAGCGCTGATTTTAGGAGAAAAGGAAGTGTACGAGGAAAAATTCTCCGGAGAACTTAAGTCCTTTGCTGGTACTTATGAAGGCCGGGGGCGTGGAAGGGACTTGTCCGTATCGATTAAACCAACCGGCAAGGACCTCTTGCTTAAGGAAAGTCAAGATGACATTGATACCTTGCGATACGGTGGCGACGGCATTTGGCAATACAATGATCAGCTCTTCCGGTTTTCAAATTCTGAGGAGGGCGTCGGAACGCTGCATTGGGATATTGGTTCTGGAGTTTTTGTTTTGGAAAGGGCCAATCAATAGTGTGAGCACTTTTGCAAATGAGTGATCCCGCATGGAAGCTTCCCGTGCAACTTTCGTTGCAAATCGACTGGAACCTCATGCAGGATCAGGGGATCATGATTTACTTGGCTCTTATCTCCATTGTCTTTTGAAGACCCATTTCTGAGTATCGTTTTGTTGGACCGTTCTAGTGACGAGTGAGTAGTCTTTTCCTTCGTACTCATGAGCGTCGACATAGCGGCCATTGACCTTATGTTGAATCGTGTAAGTGTCTTTCCCAACGTATTTCAAAACCCAGTATTGGGTAGTATTGTGCTGTTGGGGCCTGGTGACGAGGGCATAGTCACGATTTTTGGATTCATGAGCATCGACGTAGCGACCATTACTTTTCTGCCGGATGGTATAGATATTGTCGCCCAAATGCTTTAAATACCATTTTTGGGTATTGTTCTTTTGCGCTGTTCTGGTGACGATGCCAAAATCTTTACCTTGGTATTCGTGTGCATCCATAAACCGTCCATTGCTTTTCTGTTGGATGGTATAGAGGCCCGAAGGTAATGGTTGGCGTTGTGGCTTTTGCACCGGCTTGATAATCCATTTTTGGGTATCATTTTTCTGGGCCGTACGGGTAACGATGCCAAAATCTTTCCCCTCGTATTCATGTGCATCCATGTAGCGACCATTACTTTTCTGTTGGATGGTATAGGTGTAGTCGCCCCAGTATTTAAGGATCCATTTCTGGGTATTGTTGTTTTGTGCCGTCCTGGTGACTAAAGAATAGTCATGTCCACCGGATTCGTGGGCATCCACATACCGCCGATTGCTTTTCTGTTGGATGACGTAAGTATTGTTTCCTAGGTGTCTGAGAATCCACTTTTGGGTATCGTTGTGCTGGGCCTTTCTAGTGACCAAAGAATAGTCTTTCCCTTCGTGTTCATGGGCATCGACGTAACGACCGTTCGACTTCTGCTGTATGGTGTACAAACCGGTTTTTATAAAACCACGATGGACTTCCGATCCAAGATCTGCCCAAGCAGCGGATTCTGCATAAAAAAATGGATTCTGAAGAAGTGATGGAACGGTTGCGTTTAATGCAAAGAAAGAAGTGCATGTTGCAAGCAACAAAAGGAATTGAGTTTTCATTAGGCTTTTTTTTAAATTATGAGAATTTGGTTTTTATGACACAAATATGTCTGAAAATCAGTCAGGTAGGAATCCTCTTTTATTGGGGTTGTCGAAATATCCTCATTTAGGGGGAGGAAATACTCTTAACATTAACATAATGTTTTGATTGGGTAGGACTAGCGTATTCCTTTTACGCTCATTTCCAAGGTATACAAGGATTTCATAGCCGTAATGAAAAGGGTCTTTTGTTTTTTACCACCAAAGCAGACATTGGCAGTCCATTTCTCCTCAATGGGAATTTGGAGAATCTTTTTTCCTTTTTTGTTGAATACCGTTACTCCTTTACCGGTCAGATATAGGTTTCCCTTATTGTCGATGGTCATTCCATCGGAGCCCAGGTTTGTAAACAACTGCCGATTCTCTAGGACTCCGTTTGAGACAATATCATACACATAAGTTTTTCCATCTCCGATGTCTGCCACATAAAGTTTTTTACCGTTTCGACTTCCGACAATCCCATTGGGTTGGACCAGATTGGTGGCGACTACCCGTAGATCCGTGCCATTCGGAGACAAATAGTAGACATCCTGTTTTTCCAACTCTTTGGCCGGATTCGTCCAGTAGCTGCGTTTGTAATAGGGGTCGGTGAAGTAGATGCCTCCATCGGGATCCACCCACAGGTCGTTGGGGCCATTGAATTTCTTTCCCTTGAAGTCCTTGACTAAAACGGTCACTTTCTTATTGCTATCAATTTTCCATAACTGGTTGTGCTGATCAGCACAAGCGAGGAGATTGCCGTCGTTGTCGAAATAGAGTCCATTAGAGCGGCCGGTACCCTCCATATAAGTAGCCACCTTGCCATCAGTCGACCATTTAATAATGCGATCATTTGGCTGATCCGTGAAATATACGTTGCCTTTGGGGTCTACAGCCGGCCCTTCGGTAAATTTATACGCTGCTGCCACTTGGGTGACTTTGGCATCTTTGGCAAGAAGCTTCTGACCCTTGGACTGAGCTAAAGTATAGCTGATGCTGGTGAAGATCAGGAGCGTCAAAAGAGGATAAGGTCGGGACATCTTTATTGTTTTAATAAACCGCTAAGGCCATTTGGTAATTGATATAAGGTGTTGACTTCCTCCGCAGTAAGGGATTGGTTATACAAAGACACTTCATCGATCTTACCAATGTAATTCAAGCCCAGAAAGATTTTAGACTTGGCCAAGTCCCAGGTAAATGGTTCCGTGATCTCGCGGCTACCCTGGTATTTTCCATTGATGTAAAATGAGGCTGAACCCTTTTCAGTGTTAATGCCTTTGAAGGTGACGACTACATGGGTCCAAACACCACTGCCAAAAGGACGATCTTTGGCTGGCAACAATCGCTTTTGGAAACCGGGGTATTCATCCGGGCCGATGTTGTCAGGATTCCAAACCTTCAAATCACCGTAGACGCCCATTCGGAAACTACGGGGATTCTTATTGGAAAAGTCCACCCAAAACGCTGCATCATTATAGCCTACATCGGTGATCTGGATGGGGTCGGTATAACCGGGTGCCAGCTCTTTTTCCGGGTCCACACTCAGCCACAAGGAGATGGAACCACTCCAATCGGATTCGCTGTAGGTGAAGTTGTTGGCTGATTGATAAAAAATGGAGGGTTTACCTTTACTTTTGAAATGAAGTGCATCACCGAAAAGGCCTTCCCCTTCCGCGATAGAGACATCAGTACTGTGCATACCGGCTTTTGCTTCTTCCAATTGATTGTAAGCGGGAGCGGTATAGAGTTGTGAATTACCGAGGGAAAGGTCGGCATCATATCCTTGGTCGAAAGTAGCTGCCAATGTTAGCGCATCTTTTAAGGTCTTCTGACCGGCTGCTCTTTTTTCATTGACATATTCGGCAATGGTGCCGACCGGAGCCAACCAGATACCGCTATTCGGTTTTTGTGCATAAGCAATCAGTTTTTCCAGCATGGCAATCCGGGTCGTTTGTCGACCTGATTCTCCAATCTCGTGGCCGGCCAAGACTAGCCATCGACCCGATTGAACGGCCTCATCAATCAAAGGTTTGATTTGAGTTTCGAAATCCTTGCCATCCATTTCTACTCCCTGTAACTGAGCCATATCCGCAAACAGTGGATCATTGCTGGCTTCGTCCAACCAACCTCTACCGGAAGTAAACAGCTCTGCGATTAAGGGAACATAGCTCGCAGTATGCTGGCCACGTCCAACATAGGTTTGACCACAGGTGTAGGCGAACGACTTGGGAGTTACACCCAACATCTCCTCGATGGCTTCATTGGCTGCTACCAGCTCTGCCCGCATGGCCGCCAGGTTATAGTTTTCCAACGCCTTGGCCCGGGCCCAGGCAAAGTTGCCGGAACAGGGATGAAAAAGGGTGTGATTGGCAATCTCGTGACCATCCGCAACGGCTTGCTTCCATTGTTCTTTCCTGGTTTCCATACCACTTGGTATAACATAATAGGTCACTTTGGTATCCGTTTTCTTGAACAAGGAGAGACCGACATCTACGTTTGACAGCCGGGCATCATCGAAGCTAAGGCTTAGCGCTGCTTTTTTTCCTTCTGGCCAGATGAATGACGGAGCGCTGTCTTGCGCAAGTGCCGGCGTACCGAACAGGAAAATCAAGGCAGAAACAGCTAAAATTCGAGTAAAGAGCTTGGAAGCGATCATGGCAAGCAAAAGTTGGTTTGGAGTAAATATACAGACTTTTCAAGAGTAGTGCGATGGCTGACTTAGGGAATTATCTCTTGGCAAAGAGATTATAGATTGTTCAATACTTGTAAAATAGCTGTCGGTTCCGCCCGATTGCGGTATTCTGCATCCAAAAAAGCATACCTGATCTTACCGGATTGATCAATAACATAAGTCGCGGCCAATGGGAGTTCATTACTTTCGTCGCCATTATACCCATGCAGATCGAAGGCATTTTGATAGATTTTTGCCACTTCCGGAGTTAGTTCAAAGACGATGCCGTAAGATTTAGCGACAGCATGCCCTACATCGCTTAGCACTTCAAACTGTAACTCGTGTTTTTCAGCAGTAGAAAGAGACCGGTCGGGAAGTTCCGGTGTCAGGGCTAGCAGGGTAGCACCGGCTTCCGTAAAATTGGGTAGCTCCTGCTGAAGCCGCCGCATAGTTAAGTTGCAATAAGGACACCAGCCCCCGCGATACCAGGTGAGTACGACCGGACCTTGCTCCAGATATGTCGATAGTTTTATTGCTTTGCCGGTGGCGTTGGTCAAGGTAAAATCGATTGCCTGATCGCCTTCCTTTTTAGCGTTCTGAAGGATGCCGCTTTTTTCGACGGCTTCAATACCTTCGGCATAAAGTTGTTTCTTTTCTTCCGGCGCCTTGCTGTTGAAATCTGCTTTTTTGGCGTCGAGTATGGATTGGAGCGTAGGCTGTTCTTGGTTATTTTGCATGTTTGAGATTTTGAGATACGGTGTGCTGTTGCTACTATGGCAACCACAGCATCTCACAAAGTTAAGTCCGCTGCCGTAAAACCATTATTAAACTTGATGTTGGAAGAAGTATAAATTCCGCCTAATTGATATTCGCCTTCGGCATTGGGAAAAACTCCTCTGCGTCTGGTGCTAATATATACACCATCGATTTTCTCATATTCCAATTCCATACGAAGAACCGGATTCTCTACCCCCATAGCCGGCAACGAAAAGTAGAATTGATCCACTAAGTGGGTCTTTGGATTGAAATAGAGAATGTATTCGTCATCAGCATCTTTTCCGGTATTCTCGTAGGTCAACCTTATTTTGTCGTATTGGATGTTATTGACTGTTTCCTGTCCTAAGTATTTGTGCACAGTGCCCGGGTCTGCCAGTTTGTACATCATAGTAAACCAGAAAAAGTTAGCGCTACGCAGAAATGCCGTTCCTCCTAGGGCTTCTGGAGCGAAAACTTCTTTGCCGTCCAGCGTAATTTGCGGCTTGCCATTCACATAACATTGGAACACCTTTCCTTTTACTCCGGGAAGAACATTGACTTCGTGTTGACTGTATTCCGCCCAGGAGATTTCTCCATCGAATATGTAGCGTTCCGTCGAGATATCCGTCGCATTTTTACCTTTATCGTGGTAGTTATATTGGAATTCCACATCTTTTAATTTCACGAGAGCGTTCCAGCCGCCATTCACTTTTTCCAGTGCTCTGATGAGTTCCATGGATTTTTTGTCAGAGGGCTCATTGCCATTCCAAATGCTGTGATTAAAATTCGTGTTAATGAAGGCCATTAAAATGGCGAAGCTGAAAAATAGGTTTTGTTTTTTCATGACTCAAGATATTTATTGTTCGATGGTACAAAGGTGTGGAGAAGTTAGCATCTGGATATAGGAGGAATTTCCCGGATTGTTGGACAAATTTCCTAGTTTATCAATTTGTACTAGAATTACTTTGTTAATTTAGAATGCCGAGGCTGAAAGTCTTCAAATCTTCAGGCGCTGCCCTAAATTAGGATCTTACAGGCTTTCAACCTGATGCAAGTTTAACTTGACAAAGTAGAATAACCTTATGTATTTACCTGCTTAGCTTTAAATTCGGAAGGACTGAGTTGTGCGACCTTTTTGAAAAAACGGCTGAAATAAGCAGGGTCTTCAAAGCCGAGTTCGAATGCGATTTCACGGGTTTGCTTTTTACTGAATAGTATCATCCGCTTTGCCTCCAGAACAATCCGTTCCTGGATGATTTGTTGCGGAGATTTCTGATTGTAAACAGCAAAGAGGTTGGAAAGTGTTTTGGGCGATTTATGGAGCAAACTAGCATAATCTTTGACTTTGCGCTTCGTCTTAAAGTGAAGATCGACCAACAAATTGAATTGTCGGATAATGTCGACCTGCTGGTTGCTCAATGATTGGACGATGAGTTGTGATTTGGCCAGACGGGTACAGATAATGATCAATCGCTTGAGTAGCATCTGTAGCATATCCCCCTGAATTTGATCGACCGTATTAAACTCCTCCAATATTACTTCCAGTAATAAGTCGAATTTCCTTCTTTGTGAATCCGGGATCGTGATGATCGGGATTTCCTGGGTTCCAAAAAACAAAATTCCATTGCAAGAAACTTCCTGATCATGGTCTGCAATGCAATAGAATTCTCGATTAAACAGAAATGCCGTAATTGGAAGGCCGTCTGAATCCAGGCGAAGTTGTTGGAAAAAGGTCGTAGTGGTGAGCTGATTTGGTTGTAATTCAATGGACAGATCATCCACTTGAAAACAAATCGGCCGATTGTTCCGGTTCCAGAGGATTTTGATCATTCCCTCTTCAATAAAGAAGTTTCCCCGGTCGGATTGTAATGAACTGGTGAAATTGAAAGCCGCCCCAATCTTTGGATCGTTAAATTGATATTTCAACGGACCATTTTTTTTAATTAAATACCCTGAACAATTTCATAACAAAATTGAGGCGACCAAAGATGAATGACTCCAGGAAAAAGATTTACCGGGATTTTTCCCGGAGATAAAGGAACAGTGGAAAACCCCCGGCAAAGCCGAAAAGCATGGTGAAGAGCCATACGACCCAAATGCGTTGAATACCGTGATGTTGGGCTTCCCGATAAGTCCAAATGAAGAATACCAACACTGCAAATAGTAAATCCAGGATAAAAATACTGGAGATCCGATTGGCAAACATGGCTTTGATGGTTGCCGGCATATTGCCATACAACAAAATATTCCCCGTTTCCAATGATTCTAAAAGAACGAAATAATTGGGTACAAGAAAACCGATCACGGCAAGCACTAAATAGAACCTCTTCATAAGCTGTTTTTTAAGTACAATTAAAGAGGATTTGCTTTCCCGATCATTGACATCTGTTAAGAGTTTCGCTCGAAGTGTCTTTTTTTGATGCGGCTCAGCGACTCCGGTTTCACACCGATGTAGGAGGCGATGTAGTGTTGTGGGACCTTCTGCATGATTTCCGGAGTTTTTTCAATTAACTGGTAATATCTCTCCTCTGCGTTGCACGTCAATAGAGAAGCAATCATGTTCTGGTGAGTGATGAGTTCATCTTCCATGGCGATTCTGGCGATGGCCTCAAATTTGGGAGAGTATTGTAGGAGCTTAGCTGCCGATTCCTGCGAAATGTCGACCAAGGTGCTGCGCTCGGTTGCCTGTAAATTCAGTTTGGAAGGAGTTTGACGGACAAAGCTCTCATAATCACTAATGAATTGTCCGGGACTATAAAAATAGGCGGTTTTATCACCTGAAAGAGTTGTATAGTACAGTCTGACGAAACCCTGTAAGTTGTAATAAAACGAAGTGGAGATTTTACCTTCCCGAGCAATGAGTTCTCCCTTCTTATAGGTTCGAATTCGCAATGTATTCCGAATGACCATTCGATCTTCCTCATTTAAAGAGATTATTTGATCCAATTGCTGGATAAATTGGTTGATCACGGACTAATTTTTTTATCAAAAAATCGTGCACAGCATACTATGCGACAAAAAACTCCGTTTGTTTAAGTTTTAACAAATTTTGGTTAAACAAAACTATTTGTCTCTGGTTCTTATGAGCATTAACTAATAAAATCATAGTAAACATGTTGAAAAGAATCAATTTGTTGTTGTTCGTTTTTGTGTCAGTTGCTGTACTGTTCACCTCTTGTGATAATGATGATGATCCAACTCCTGAACTGGGAACAGTTGCTGAAATTGCCTCTGGTGACCCTCAATTCAGCACCTTGGTAAGTGCACTCGAGCGTACTGGCTTAACTTCCGTACTGAATACTCCAGGAGCTTTCACCGTGTTTGCTCCAACTAATAACGCATTCAATGCACTGGGTGTTGATTTGGCGACCATTTCCGATGAAGCTTTGTCCGAAATTTTACTGTATCATGTGATTGGTGGTGCTGAGATCAAAGCTGGAGATCTCATTGAAGGGCAAACTTATGCATCTACTGCTGCTGCCACTGGACCGAATGGAAGTCAATTGAGCATGTTGATCGAAAGAGCTGGTAGTTCTGTAACGATTAACGGAAAGATTAACGTAACCAGCGCAGATGTTGATGCTTCTAATGGAGTAATTCATATTGTTGATGCGGTTATTTTGCCGATGAATCTAGTTGATCATGCAGCGGCCAATAGCAACTTCACTGAATTAGTGGGTGCACTGGGTGCGGCAACTGGTGATTTAGTAAATGTTTTATCTGCTGATGATATTTTTACCGTATTTGCCCCGGTAAATTCTGCCTTTGAAGAGATCGCTGCGGTAACTGCTACTTTGTCTGCTGATCAGTTGGCGGCGGTACTGACTTATCATGTGGTAGGTGGAGCGAATGTACGCTCTGAAGATCTTTCGGATGGCCAATCGGTTATGACTGTAAATGGTTCTAGCTTTACTGTTGGTCTCGGTGGAACGGTAACAATCACAGACGCACAAGGTAATGTTGCTACAGTAGTATTGACGGATGTGCAAGCTACGAACGGTGTGATTCATGTAATTGATAAGGTTATTTTGCCTATTCTTTAGGCTATTTATTTTCTGGGTTTAAGACCCTCACTGTCCGGACTTCGGAAGTTTTAATAGCTTCGGAGGTCCGGATTTTTATTTTCAATGCTCCCAATTGGTTATTGCCGGTGTGACGCTCATGTGGGAAACAGCACATTGCTCTTCTTGGTCATTTCATCTTTCCTCGTAATTCTATGTTAAATAGAACTTTGGATCAGGTGATCCAAAACCTTGATGAAGAACAATTTTTCCGGATCAATTGTCATCAAATTGTTCACATCGAGAGCATGCAAACGATCCATGAATATTTCAGTCGCAGATACAAACTAGAATTGATTGTTGCTCCAAAAGATGAATAATTCATCGTTATCAGATTGCGATAAGCGGATTTTAGGCAATGACCAAGAGGCTGATATCGATCTGCGAAAGATATTGTATGTAACGGTGGAACTTAGTTCATGCCCAGCGTCTCGGATACCGGCTTTCCATAGTGAAAACTCATATATCCGATCATCATTTCATTAAAACTTTGATCTCCCCAATATACGGTTTTAGCTGGATCCGGGTTGAAACTGTTTTGACCGGAGTTATCAAAGGTAGCCTCACAAATCACCTTGGAGTTTGCGGGCAGTACCAGCGGTTCTTCCAAGAGATAAAATCTTTGCCAATTGAAGTTGTAATTGGGAACATTCAACAAGACTTCTTTTCTACCATCGGGGAATTGTGCGGTATAACGAAAACTTTTTCCGCGAAAATGCATGTGCGGAAGGAAACCATAAAGACTGATTTCCCGGTCGAATACCTTTTCCGCTGCCACCGCATACCGCTTGTCGTGCGGCGGAATTTCGATTTCGCCGTGGAAAGGGCCGACAATCAGAAACTCTTTATCGGGCGGTACCGGAGAGAGGTGTATGCCCATTCTTGTTTCATCCATGGTTTCCTTTCCATACGTAGTGTAATGCAATTGAAAAACAAGTGTTGCTCCCTTGGGTAGGTATCGACCGGTACCCGCCGGAAAATGTTCTGCCTCCATCCCCGGAGCATAACCGGCAAAAATGCCGTCCAGCCACTCGATTGGGTCTTCCAACGGAGGGGTGATACCCTTCGGATATTGTACGTTGACCAGGACGTGGTGTAATGCCTTTCGGTCGCCGGGAAGAAATTCCAGTGCCGTAGCCCACATATCGCGATCGAGTTCCAGTTTGTATTCATCATATCGGTAATCCAACACTCCGGTGGCGGGAATTTTTTGTGGGGCAATCGCAATTTCAAGATCCGGTTTACCAATGGTCCATTCGGACTCAGGAGGCGCAATCGATTTTAGGGGATCTTCTCCTTCTCCTCTTGGAGCGCCGGCTTCAATCCAATGAACCAAAGTTGTGATTTCCTCATTGTCCAAAGAAAGGTCGTTCTTAAAAGTGCCAAAATGCGGATCCGCTTGCCAAGGAGGCATTCTACGGGTCCTTAAAACCTCTCTAATCATGGGGGACCAACCTTTGACGGTTTCATAGCTATCCATTGCCCAGGGGCCAATCCCACCTTCATAGTGACACTTCAGGCAGGTATTGGTCAAAATCGGTGTGATGTCTTCGGTATAAGAAATGGCGGCATGTGCTTCGGCATCGTTGTCCAAAAGGGCTACCAGGCAGCCTTTTCCGGCTACGACGGGTTCGGCTATCTCCTCATTTGCCAGTACGGCACCCAAGGCATCCGCCAGGTAGTTTTTAGTGGCTTCCGGGCGTTGACTTTCATAGCCTAAACGATCATTGACCGGCCCTCGATAAGCAACATTCCACCTCTTTGGGTCGATGACAATTGCCTCTGCCGTTCGTTGGACTTCCATTGCTTCTGCGACCAACTGATTATCATCAACAAGAATCGGCATATCAATACCAAATTCAGCTGCCTCCTTGGCTATGCTTTCTCGATCATCCTGTAAATTGGCATTCAGCATGAAAAAAACAACATTTTGGCCTTCAAAGCGGTCCCGGATGTCCTTTAGATCTTGCAGACCATTGCGCACGATGGGACAGGCATTACCCTGAATGTAGAGAACGATTGCGTCAGCGTCTGAATAGTAGTAGAGCTGATGAAAGTCGCCTGTGTGGTCATACAGGCCAAAGTTGTCGACGCGCTGGCCAACAGTAGGTAACGCTTGTTCATTGTTGGTAGGTTGACAGGCAAAAGAGCATAGTGCTAAAGCAAAGCAAAGAAAGACGGAAATTTTTGACATGATGATCGTTTGGATTTATACTAGAGTAAGGAAAAGGAGATTTTCATTGGCCATATGTTATGGGCTAGTCAAATCAATACCTTGTAAATATCAATTGGTTCCTCTTTTCCCTTTAGACTGATGTTGCTAATTTTCTCCATGTCGAAGGGGGAATTTGGGATAATAGCGACTAAATTGTCGGTTACCGCCATTTTGGCTCCGATGTTCCCGCACACCTTTTCGACTCTGGCCGTTGTATTCAATACATCTCCCGAAAACCGAATGGATTTTTTAATCTTACCCATCTCACCAATGATGACTTGTCCACAATGAACTGCTGCTTTAAATTCCGGTACAACCCCATATTTTTTGAGATAGACTTCTTTTTTGTTTTCGATGGCTCTTTCGAATTCGCGATAGCAGGTCAGGCATTGGGTTTCGAATGAGCCCGCTTCAAAAGTCCAGCTGATGACCACCAGATCTCCCACATACTCTACGACTTCACCCTTGTGCCGTAAAATAACAGCAGCAATATCGTGATAAAAATCATTCAGGAAGCCATAAAATTTCTCATTACCTAATTGTTCCGCAATCGTGGTAGAATGATTCAGGTCCAGAAACATAAAGATTCGCTCTTCCTCCTTCGGATTGAAGTATTTGCCACTGAACATCTTCCACATCTCATTGGTGCCAAAACGTTCCGACAATTGCAGCAAAAAAGAAGACATCATGGCCAAGAGAAGAATGGGCAATACGGGGTGCCAAAAAGCGATCGAAAATATGAAGTCGCGGGTATTGCTCCAGGCTAAGGGGTCTAAAATACTTCGATTGGATAAGACACTGTTGAAGATCAGTGAAATACCAACCAGCAAAAGAAATAGAATTACGGAGTAAATTGCAATTTTTTTAAGAATAGCGACCCAGAACCTTTCTCTTTGCACCCGCTTTTGAAAATAAAAAACCTCTAACAGTCCATAAAGTAGGCCGCCGACAAATAACCCGCCTGCTGCTGCCAAAAAGTTATTCCTTAAATTGAATTCTTCCATGGGTTGGGTACCCAACACACCGGGATAATTGGCAAGGAACAAATATTCGTATAGTGTAGTGAGCATGCCTCCGATCACCCATATGATGATGATGGACCCCATTTTAACCAATTGACTTTTTGTCATCATCGTTTACTGGTGTACATGGATTTGATTTTGAATAATAGAACAGTATTACAAAGACAAACAAGGTACAACGAAAGTTGCAATTAGCCGAATAGGTACTTCCAGGGGATGGCAAACGGCAATAGCAAGACCCATACAAGAAAAAAGCCCGCCATTTCCCTCGGGTAAGGAGTGTTGTTTAACAATGCAGGTAGCGCCGCAAACAACAACCAGGAAAACTTGTAGATCAACTGAATCAACAAAACCAGACTCATCTTCTGCGGAAAGAACAGACCGAGAATGGAAAGGAGAAAAATAGCCGTCCATAAACTTCCTACCAGGCGGATGGCTTCCGAATAAGCAAAGGCATTTGAGAAAACCGATTGGGCCGCCAGTTTTGGTAAAAACAGGCTAGAGATACCGACCCAACCGGCTACGATAATGTTAGCAATGTAAACAAACTTTAAGGGGATCACGTTCAAAGCATTTTGCGGGGTGAAGTAATGCCAGTTTTTAATTTTTCGACAATTTTCAACGTTCTTTCAATCTGTTTTGCCTCTGATTTTACAGCACTGATGAGATAGATCAATCCCCGTTGATTCCCGGGGGGGTAATCCAGCAAATATCTCTTCAGCTTCGCAATCGGCACGCAAGACTTCTGCTAACACTTCAGGCATTTGAAATTGATACCGAGAGTGGTCTTTTCGAAAAGTTGCTCTGATGCTGCTGCCTTCCCGAATCTTGGCTTGATTCCTAATGGATTGGCCCAAATTGATGTAATATCCTCCCTCTTTTTTGGGCATAAAGGCGGCATGAAATTCGTGTTGATCGTTGATGGTACAGAGTACCTTTTTGTTATCCGGTTCGATGAATGGGGCTGCTACAGCGGTTTCCACAACAAAATAGTGCATGCCACCATCAAATCTCTGAACGGTAAATTCCATTTTCTTAAGCTTGATTCGACGTATTTTAAAGAGAATTTAGCCGAAAATGTTCATTGCGGAAAAATGAAGGAATGAGCCTCCTTAATTCATTGATTTGCCAAAATCAGTTGCTGGATTCTTTGAAGTGGGGCAACCTTATCCACCATTTGGTGTTTTCTCAGAGCTTGCATTAAAAGGTAAGGTTCTTCGAGTCTTTGATAATGAAATTTTTGACAGAGATTTCGGTAGACTGAAAAATATTGGTCGATCATTGGTCGATTGCCTAAATGCACTTGGCAGATGGTCATCAATTCGACCATGCGCACGTAGCGCCAGATCTGTCCCCAATATTCTACCAGTTCCTGCTCAGTTATCATGTGGAAGCAATCGAAGGCCGGTTGCCAATCTTCTGCATCGAAATAACAGTGCCCCAAATACAGACGAGCCATGTAGTGTTCGGGGTTGTGCTGTACGGCCAGTTCAAACTTTGCTCTTGCTTTTTGGAGATCGAAGTAGGCCTCGTAGTAGAGAAGTCCCCAATTGTAATATACCAATGCATCGGGTTGAATCTCTGCGGCCCTTTGAAATGCTTCAATGGATTCAAGCAGGATACCTTCGGTCAGTGCATTGGGAGTATTGGAAAACCTGGTAGCAGTTACTTTGGCGCTGATCGCCATTGAACTGTGGTGTGCAATGTTGTCCGGGTCGAGCCGGATCGCCTCCTGGTAAATGGATCTCAATAAAGTCCAGTGATCGAGCTGATCTAAGCCGCACGCATCATTTTCCAAAGCAATGCCCAGGCGACGGAGCCGTTCCGCTTCTTCGATCGGTAGATGACTGGTGCCTTCCAAAAAATGTTTGATGGAGACTGCTTTGGTATCTAGAATACGATCCTCTTCGATTTTGACAAAAGGCATTAATTGTTGACTGACAATGTCTTCGATGTCCTTATTTCTGATTGGCATAGGGAGTGATTTAGGATAAAGCATCTATACGTTGAGGAATCTTATTGCGATGGCTATATCATAGGTGTCAATAATGTATCTTTGGTACCCTAAATCTCGTGAAATTAATGAATGTTAATTTACTGGATCTACTCGTTTTAATTGGATTGTCACAGGGGTTTGTTTTTGGTGCAGTCCTTTTGTTTTCAAGGTTTTTTCGGGGCACAGCCAATCGATATTTGGCCTATTCGATCATCATGGTCTCCATTATCGGTATAAACCTCTGGTTGACTGGCTGGGACCTAGATGAGCAATATTATGCAATTGATTTTTTTGGCGATGATGTTCCATGGATTATGTTGTTTCACGTGCCGATGTTCGTTTTCTTTCTGAAGTCCACACGACATTCATTGGCTGAGTCAAAGAAAGTATATTGGCTATGCTTACCTTTTTTCGTGTTCTTGTTGCTCAACATCTACATTGATTTAGATCTTGATTTTGATTTGTATGAGATCCCTGATCTACCCAAACTTCAAGCCTTAGTTTACAACCTGGAGGATTACATCGCTTTGGTTTTAAGCATTGTACTTTGTCTGTGGTCGCTGCGAATCATCCGGCGAAGTTCCCTGTCGTCCGATCCCAAAAAATGGTTGATGAGAATCTGGAGTTTCGTTTCGATCCTAGTCATTTGTTGGATGACCTTTTTACTGTTAGCGGATGGAACGACTACAGAACGGCCTTGGCTGGAATACAGTCTATGGATCGGCATTTCCACATTCATTTATTGGCTCACTTATCGTGGATTATACCAGTTAAAGCTATTGAAAGACCAATCGGCCATTCAGGCACTTCTTGTGCAAGAAGCAGTGTCCCAACAGCCCGTAGAACGTTCGCTAGGTAGCCCTAAGAACAAAGGGTTTACCAATGAAAATACTTATTTCCGAAAATTGGAACACCTGATGCAGACTGAATACCTATATCGCAATCCGGATTTGGGTCGAGAGGTGGTGGCAGATCAATTGGGGATCAGTACTGGCTATCTGTCACAATTGATCAACGCGGTAACTAGTGGAGGGTTTGTCAATTTTGTGAATGGTTACCGGATCGAAGATGTAAAGCGCATGATGAATGATCCTGCATTCGCTCAGTATAGTCTTTTGGCCATCGGGCTGGAGGCAGGGTTTAAATCAAAATCCTCCTTTTATGCTACGTTTAAAAAAGAAGTCGGTCTGACACCTAGTCAATACAAAAAACGACAAAAAGAAGTCCTCATTTCTTAAGTTTTAACGATTCAGAACTACCCAGTCGGGAATCCATAACAAATTGGGTGGGAACCAAATATCCACCCATACTTATGCACAAATTACTGATTCCGTTTTACCTTTTTTTGACGATTCCCATGCTGTTACTTGGTCAAGTTGCCACGGAGCTTGACCGAAAAGGCAAGTTTGGTATCCAGGGCGGTTGGACGCAGTTGCTGATTGGAGATCAGCATGCTTCGCCATTGTTGTATACTGCCGATGCGCTGAACATTGGAGCCATTTACCGGAATTCCGGAGCAGTCGCCTTCGAATTGGCTTTAAATCTGAAGGTGGGCACCAACCAAGCTCGCCGTTTCGGACGCCGAATAGGACGACTGGAGGATACGCCAGACATTTTCGGCAATCAGGAGATCGACGAGGTCACTGTCAATCCTTTCTTCTCCTTTTTTGCCGGCAACCTGCGCTTTAGAGCCCTATGGCCTCTTGGAGATCGCCATAAAGTGGGGGTTTCCTTTAATGCACGGCACATTTATACCGGGCTTGCGCTGGACGATTGGCATTATTCCCAATTGGATATCGCACCCGAGTATCAGTTTTTCAAACGCCTATTCAATGGAGACCTGCAAGTTAACCTTAGTTTACCGTTGCTGGCCGGAGTGTTAAGGCCCAATTATGCCTTTGATCCTTCTTTACCCGATGTGACCAGCTATCTTCGAGGTTATCTAAAGACATCTTCCAAAGTAACTTCTCTGAATGATCTGTTAAATCCAAGAATTCGACTTGGTTATCAGTGGTATTTTAACAATGGAAAAGAGGTAGGGCTGCATTATCATGCTTCCTGGACGAGTTATCCAGATCCAAGGCCGGTCAGAATGTTTGAAAATGGTATTGACTTGACTTACTTTTTTTGATCTTGGCGAACATTCCTATTCAATTTTTTTTCCAAATTTCCTTAACCACAAACGCTAAAAACATGCTGCAAAAACTGTGGATCATTTGTATGACTGCAATCATAATTAGTACTTCTTCTTGCGAGAAACACATTTTTGGCTTGGAACACGAAAATGATCCGATCGGGAATTTCGAATCGTTTTGGTCGGAATTCAATCAAATGTACGGATTGTTTCAAGTTAAAAACATCGATTGGTTGGCCATTTATGAAAGATATAGACCTATGGTCAATGAATCCACCACTGACCCGGAACTCTACGAAATATTAGTCGAAATCCTTGAAATTATAGACGACGGCCACATTGTTCTGGTGCCAGCGGGTACTGACTTACCGATGTATACCGGAGGGCCCATTGGGCGAATTGACACTTTGCAAGATTTTGATTTAGAGATCCTTAAGCAAAACTATCTGGTTGACCCGAAGGAGACCGACTTTGCAATGCTTTACGATTTTGTTGAAGAGGGAATCGGGTATGTCCACATCGATCATTTTGGCGATGGCGAGAAAGCGTTTGATCAAGAAACCCGCCAATTGCTGGACTATTTCAAAGATGCCAAAGCCTTGATCGTTGATATTCGCGGTGGCAGCGGAGGGGAAGACATTGCCGGTAAAACCATAGCTTCTCACTTTACGGATCAGCGCAGGCTGTACATGACCAATCGCATTAAGAATGGTCCGGGGCCCAACGATTTTACGGCGCCCGCGGAATGGTACATCGAACCCCGCGGAGACTTTCAGTTCACCAAGCCAGTCGTGCTCTTGACCAATCGCCAAACGATCAGTGCCAGGGAGACTTTCGAGCTGGCCATGGTCACCTTGCCGAATGTCACGACGGTCGGAGACACAACATCCGGCGCTTTTTCCAATCTCGTCACTCGAGAATTGCCCAATGGCTGGGGATACAGCATGTCGATTGGTGACTGGCGTGCTGCCGATGGTACGAGTTATGAGGGGAGAGGGATCCCACCCCAAATAGTGGTCCAGAATCGTCGTTCGGACTTGCTCGGAGGTCGAGATGAAGCGTTAGAGCGGGCCATTGTACTATTGCGTTGACGATAATGACCCAATCACTTATTTTTAGGCCTCAAAGTTTGTATTTTTTTTGCAAATTGTAGAAGATCGTTGGAAGGCTTCATCAAGGAGCCTTTTTTCAATGAAGGTTGAATTTTATAATCTTTTAAACCGGTTATCAATGAAGTGTCTTCTCCAATCCCTGCTGTTCATTTTCCTTTTCGTCTCCACTAGCCACGCGCAAAATGAAGTAAAAACGACTGTGATAAAGGGCGTCGTTCTGGATCCCGACTTTCGGGCTTTGTATTTATTAAAAGTCAGAGATGAATTACGAGGCGAAAAAGTGTTGATTCCTATTTCGAACGACGGCACTTTTGTATATGAACTAAAGGCCCAGTATCAGGAAGCTTATCACCTGATTTTCAAGGAGGAACTGGATCAAGGTGCTTTTCGGCCAATCTTGATTTTTAACGATGCAGAAGAGGTCAATATCGTCTTAAACACCGAGGAGGAGTGGGACAATAATACAATCAAAGGAGGGGCACTGAATGATAAATTAAAGTTGCATAAAGCTCAGTTCGAAAAAAAATTCAGTGAAAAGCTCGCTCCTTTAGATGAGAGAATAGATCTATTGTTTGATAAAAACCAATACCACAGTGAAGAGATGAAGTTGGTACAAGAAAGCTTAAAAGGAGACAACAATGAAAAAGAGCGAACCGATCTACTGGACAAGATGATGGATTTAAGAAAAGAAAAACGGGATTTAAGCCCGGAGGCTAGAGCAATCCAAAATCAAATCGATGAAATCAAATTGGCATCACAAGAATGGAAATATCAACAAATACAAAGGGAGCCATCATTGATGGGCTATTACCTTCTTTACCATGATGTAAAAAGATTGAAAAGGAACAAAGAAATGCTTCCTCAGATCCTGAAAACCCAAGAAGTACTCTCGATGAGGTTTGGAAATCACCCTTACAAGTCATTGGTTCAAGATATGATCGATAGTTTCCGGAAGATTAAAGCAGGACAGGATTATCGAGATTTTAGTGCTCCGGACCTGGAAGAGGTTCGCCATCTCCTATCGGATCTTAAACAGGACAAAGTTCTGGTGCTCGACCTATGGGGAAGCTGGTGCCGCCCTTGCCTACAAAAGAACCGGGAATTGAAACCAATCTATGAAAGGTATGCTGGAAAGGACTTTGACATTGTAGGGGTTGCCCGAGAGTTCAAGAACACCAAGGCCATGATTCGTACCATGGAACGAGAAGAGTATCCCTGGTTGAACCTAGTGGAGCTCGACGACCAAAACGAGATTTGGCTGAAATACAATCTTGCACTTGGTGGTGGCGGAATTTTTGTGATTGACCGGGATGGGAAAATATTAGCCGTAGACCCTAAAATAGAGGACATTACCAAAATCCTGGAAGATTTAGAGGTTGAAGGAAAATGATTTGGGATTGCGATATTCTGTAAAATGTATTCGTCGTTCGATGGTTCGTATAAGTATTTGGATTACCAACTTCTTAATTTTGTTACCATCAATCCGGATTGACCGGAAAAGAAGTCGTACTTAAGCATTTCTTATGAATAAAATACAAACCATCCGTTCCATTACGGAGGCCCATGCCCTCCTTGGCTTGGAAAAGCCCAAACACCCGCTGGTATCCCTTTGGCAGCACCGGGTAGATCACACAAAGTCTGCTTTGGGCGACCAAAGGTTTGCATTAGACCTCTATATCATTTCACTAAAAGAAGGGGTAACGGGATCAATGGGCTACGGAAGAAATGCTTATGATTTTGAGGAAGGGACCATGATTTTTACCAGCCCCGGACAAGTGATTGGTAGTGGAGAAACGGAAAGCAGCGGAAGGTCGACCGGATGGAGCTTGATGTTTCATCCCGATTTAATTCGCAAATCTAGACTGGGTTCGACGATTGATGACTACTCCTTCTTTTCCTACAATGTGAATGAAGCCTTGCATCTTTCAGATGAAGAAAAAAGGTCGGTGACGGACCTGGTGTCGAAAATAGAACGGGAATACAGCCAACATATCGATAAGCACAGTCAAAAGTTGATGGTGGCTAATATTGAACTATTATTGGATTATTGCACTCGTTATTACGATCGACAATTCTTTGTGCGTTCCGATTTCAATAAGGACATTGCCACTAAATTTACCGAATTGATCAAGAATTACTACAAAAGTGGCAAAGCGCTCCTCCAGGGGGTACCTTCTGTGGGATACTGTGGTAAGGAGCTCAATATTTCCCCAAATTATCTCAGTGACCTCTTGAAAAAAGAAACGGGGAGAAATGCGCGCGAACAGATCCAAGACTTCTTGATCAATCGGGCCAAAACAAATTTGCTGAATTCATCGGAATCTATCAGTGAGATTGCACATACCCTCGGGTTTGAATATCCACAACACTTCAGCAAGATATTTAAAAACAAAACCGGTATGAGTCCCAGAGAGTACCGAAACCTGAATTAGGCCAGGCGACTAGTTCATGCCCGGTTTTTCAATGTCCATGATCTTTGCAATCACTGGGCTTCGCAATGGTGCCCACTTCCTAAAAAAATGGGCCGACATCGATGGTGCAAAATTGAACCAGGCCATCGTCGACAGATTTCTGGAGCGATATCCGTAGGAAATTTCAGTTTTTTTTCCTTCAATTTCGTTAAAAATCCCCGCCAGAACGTTGGGCTATGCCTGCGTTTTTCGCCTCATTGAAGAAAAAAATAATTCTAAAATTTTGCCTATACATAATTATGGTTTAGTGCTTATTAAGTAAGGGATCATCAAATTTAGAAGCTATCTTTGATGAACTGTGTTAAAATGCAAGCAAAAAGGTTAAATAATTAAGATTTTTTTTGCTTTAATTCATATTCATTATCAAACACAGTTTTCATAGTAAC